>JBHHYX010000141.1:0-11669 GCA_046757765.1 Acidobacteriota bacterium
CCGGTTTAACTTCTAGAAAAAAAAGAGGACGGCATGATTAAGAGGACAACAAGAGCGACTCTCACGATCGGGGTGCTGGCGCTATCGGTTTTTTCCTTGGCCGCACAGCAGGCAATCAGTTTCGTCAACACTATTGCCGTTGGAGACAGCCTGACGGCGGGATTCCAGAGCGGAGTCTTGAAAGAAGAAGGCCAGATTCACTCTTATGCCAGCCTGATCGCCCGGCAAGTGGGGACATATCTGTTTCTACCGCTGCTGCCGGATCCCGGGTTTGGAGCGGAGATCACTTTGGTGAGTCCGGGTCCAATCCCGGTTCTGGAGTTTGGAGAGCTGACACTCGGGCTGCCCCAGGAGCAGGGAGGGCCCAGGACGTTTCTGTCGATTGTTCCTCAGAATCTGGCTATCCCGGGCCACACCGCGCTGGATGCTTTGACGGCCAGGCCGGACCTGGCCTTCGACAGCCTGGAGGATGTGATCCTGGGACTGCCGATTCTGGTGATCCCTCTGGGAATCCCGCCTCTGAGCCAGGTGGAGATGGCGGTCGCTCTTCAGCCTACCTTTACTATTCTCTGGCTGGGCGCCAACGAGGTTCTGGACGGCGTCTTCCCAGCGGCGGATGCGAGTCTGGTCACTCCGCTGGAAGTCTTTCAGGAGACCTACACCGCAGCCGTGGGGGCCATCCTCACGATGACGCCCTCGCGGCTCATTGTCGCCAACGTCCCCGACGTCACGGTGGTTCCATTCCTGACCCCGGCAGAGCAGGTGGCCGCACTGGCCGGCGCTCCCCTGGAACTGATCGGCCCACTTCTGGGCATCGGCTCAGGGGATTTTGTGACCGCTTTCGGGGTGCAGTTTGCCGGCTCGATCCTGGCGGGTGAGGCGGCTGGACCGCTTCCTCCTGACATGGTGGCCACAGCCGAAGAAGTGGCTTCGATCCGCCAGTTGACGGACCAGATGAATGCCTTCATCGAAGGGCTGGGACTCCAGTTCGGGTTTCCCGTTGTGGACATCAATTCCAGATTGCTCGAGTTCAAGCAAAACGGGGTTCAAGTGGGGGATGCCACACTCACCACCAACTTCCTGGGAGGGATCTTCTCTCTGGACGGAATCCATCCCACCAATACGGGACAGGGCATCCTGGCCAACGAGTTTATCGCCGTGATGAATGATTTTTTTGCTCTCCGAATTCCTCCGGTCGACCTGGAGAAAATCATGGCCACCGATCCGCTGGTGCTGGGCCAGGGCAGTGCGCACAGTCCGCCTATGGTGATGTCCGCAACCCCCGCGGCGTACCAGGGGATGGCCTCGATTTTTGGGCCTGGGAAGTCGAGGACGGCCGGCATAGACCCAGGGCAGGATCCACTCCGCCCCAATGAAACCCGCTCATTGGCCGGCGTGGAGAGGTACTTGAGCCAGTTGCCCCGCTTTTCATTGCAGCCAGGTCCCGTTTCACTCCCCGTGAACGGAAAAGAGTTGGACAAGAGCGATGCGGCAAGGAAATACGGGAGACAGTAGTCGCTCACAACTCCCAGCTCCCAATTCACAAGTTCTGGATTTGGCCTTATTGGTCATTGGGAGTTCGCAATTGGAAGTTGGCGGCAACAAAATTGACAGCCTCTTCGACCCTGTGCTAGCCCGGATTATGCACCAGGTTTCGTCGCGAGGCGTCGGAAGCGCCGCGCTGACAAGGCGTTACGCCCGAGGCCCCCGGAGGTGTAGTCGGCATTACGTCGAGGAGGCCGAGGGTGGGCAACGCAGCCAGCGCGGATGATAACGGCGCCGCAACAGAAAGCTGGTGAATTGTCCGGGCTAGCTTGACAAAATTCTTAATCACCGAACATGCGATAGGAGGCATAGATGGGAACTATTGGTCGACATTTATTTACATCTGAATCGGTGACCGAGGGGCACCCCGACAAGATCGCCGATCAGATTTCCGACGCCGTTCTGGATGCAATTATCGCTCAGGATCCCGGGGCTCGAGTCGCTTGCGAAACGATGATTACCACGGGACTCACCGTGGTTGCCGGCGAAATCACGACGGACTGTTACGTTGATATTCCCTACGTGGTCAGAAAGACCATCGAAGAGGTCGGCTACAATCGAGCTAAATTCGGATTTGATTGTGAAACCTGTGGAGTGATCTGCTCAATCGACAAACAGTCACCCGATATCGCCCTCGGCGTGGACACGGGAGGGGCGGGCGACCAGGGATTGATGTTTGGTTTTGCCTGCAATGAAACGCCTCAGCTGATGCCCATGCCGATTCAGTTGGCCCATCATCTCACTCGACGGTTGAGTCAATGCCGGAAAGTAGGCGGTATGACCTGGCTGCGACCCGACGGAAAGTCCCAGGTGACGATTGAATACGAGGGCTATACGCCGCTTCGCGTGGAGGCCGTTGTGGTCTCCACTCAGCACGGTGAGCAACTCTCCAACAACGAAATCCGCGAAGCGGTGACGGAAGAAGTGATTCGGACGGTTGTTCCTCCGGAGTTGATGGATGAGAGAACCAAGATCTATGTCAACCCGACTGGCCGTTTTGTCGTTGGTGGGCCGCAGGGGGACTGCGGCCTGACCGGTCGCAAGATCATCGTCGACACCTACGGGGGTGTGGCCCGCCACGGAGGTGGCGCCTTCTCGGGCAAAGATCCTTCCAAGGTCGATCGCTCGGCCTCCTACATGGCCCGCTACATCGCCAAGAATTGCGTCGCGGCCGGACTGGCCGATCGCCTCGAAATCCAGCTGGCCTATGCGATCGGGGTGGCTGAACCGGTCTCGGTCATGGTGGAAACCTATGGGACAGGCCGGGTGGCCGACACCAAGATCACCGAGTTGATTCGGTCCCACTTCGATCTGACACCCCGGGGGATTATGGAGACGCTCAAGTTGAGGAGGCCGGTTTTCCGTGCCACCGCCGCCTACGGACACTTCGGTCGGGATGAAGAAGGTTTCACCTGGGAGCTGGTGGATAAGGCTGACGACCTGCGTCGCCAGGCCGGACTTTCGGCTAGAGACCCCCAAGTCGTCTGAGTGTGCGCTGGGACCGCAGATCCAATTCGGTTCCGCATTTCGAAATCGACCGACTGCTCACCCACAATCCCAAAAAGGCTTGCGTCCTCCCCCCGGCCGGCCCCCGCGGGGGCCGGGTTGACAGCGTCATGAACTGTGCTCCGCTTCAGCTTCCTCATTCCGTGTGTTCCGTGTAATCCGTGGTTTCCTTCTTGACCACGGACCACACCGAATACACGGAAGGGGCCAAAGGACGATTCTGCCTTGGGATAATGGCGGGATTACGAGTTCCGACTCCTCATCCTCTGGACCCAAATTCCTCTTGCCAGTCCCGTTTCGAGGGCGATTTCCGCTTCGTCACACCGGATGACAAAGCCGGGGCGCTTCTGTTGCAGCTGAATCTCAACACCGGGATAGAGCCCGAAACCAGCCAGCTGGGGAGCCAGAGCGAGGTCCACACGAAGGATTCGCGCCCGGGCGGCCCGAGGCAAGTCCACCAGCCGCCGACCGGGAAACGACTGGCGTTTTTCACTCCTCAACGCCGGCAACCGTTGACTCCTCTTCATCCCGTCACGCTCAGGGAACGGATGATCCAGTTGAGCACCGCTCCCACACCTACAGAATAGAAAGTGATGAATCCCACCATGGCCAACCCTACTTTCAGACCCTGCTCCTTGACCATCACAAAGAAATTGGCCAGACAGGGCACAAAGAGGGTCATTACAGTGAGACCGACTATTGTCTGAATCCAGTCGAGCTGGCCCCGGAGGACCATGTCAAAGAGGCCGGCCGCGCCGTAGTCACGCCTCAGAAACCCCATGAAGAAGACCGTGGCCGTACGTCGTGGCAGGTCCAGCAGACCTGTCACCACCGGCTCGGCGGCACCGACCAGGGCATCCAGCACGTGAAGCCTGTCCAGCAGGAACAAGGCCAGCGTTCCCAGCACAAACAAAGGCAGTGCCTCTCTCAGAAACCATTTCACTCTTACCCAGGTCTTCCTGAAAATATTGCCCCAGAGAGGAAAACGGATGGGCGGGAGCTCCATAATGAAGGGGCTCCTGCGTCCCTTCAAAATCCGGGAGAGGACAGCTCCCACCAGGATCAATTGCAGGAACACTGTCCCGAAGACCAGCAGCGCCGCTCCCGCCGAAGCGCCCGCGACAATCCCCATGATCACCCCCAATTGGGCTGAGCAGGGCATGCCCAGGGCCAGCAGCAAGGTGGCAATGAGGCGCTCCCGGCGAGTGGGCAGGATGCGCGTGGTCAGCGTCGCCATGGTGACGCAGCCCAGACCCAGGACCATCGGCAGGAAGGCTTTTCCATTCAAACCCATGGTGCGCAGCAGCCTGTCCGAAAGAAGGGTCAGACGCGGCAGGTAACCACTGTCTTCGAGAAAGCTCAGAGCAACGAAAAAAGTGGCAACCACTGGAAGCACGATGGCGATGCCATAGGTGAGGCCCACGGAAATGACTCCATACTGCCCAACCAGCAACTCACCAAGCCATCCTGGCGGGAAGAGGCCCTGCAAGAACGGCGTCAGATGCTTTGCGAACAAGCCTTCTTCCAGAACTCCAACCAGCGACTGTGCCCCCAGGTGCCCCACGAACTGATACATCAAGGAAAGCGTCACCAGCAGGATAAAAAGGCCATTCACGGGCCTCCGAGCCCAGATCCCCAGTCGCTCCCGGAACCTGGGATCCACCTTCAGTGCCCACAAGAGAGGGAGAAGAACGGGAAGGAGAAAGCTTCCCACCACAGCGACGGCGGTCAACAGGTGAGGGTTGCCAGTCCCGCCAAGCCGGCCCTCCAGAAACTTGTACAGGGTGGGCCAGCCCATGACGGTGCCCACATAGTTTTCGAAATGAAGAAGCACTCCCAGCAGGGAAGCGGCCAGGAAGACTGCCGTGCGGGACCGAGGGGAACCCAGCCTGACCTCTTCCCGGCGACGAACTTCCTCCAGGATGTCCTCCACCCATTCAAACGGCTGGCATCCATGCAGGATGCAGCGGGCTTCGGAATTCAACTGGCGGCGCACGGCCTCCATTCCCTGACCCGTGGTGGCGGTGGTCTCCACCACGGGGATCCCGAGTCTCTCCGACAGCTTTGAGCAATCGACTCGGATCCCCTTCTGCCCCCTCTCATCCGTCATGTTCAGGTCCAGAAGAAGCGGCCGTCCGAGCTGGGCCAGTTGGGCCGTGAGAAGCAGTGCCGGTCGAAGATTCGTTCCGTCGGCCACCTGGATGATCAGGTCCGGCTTTTCCCGCCGCAGGACTCCCAACGTCGCCCTTTCATCAGCCGAACCGGCAAACAGGCTGTGGATCCCGGGAGTATCCAGAATTTCATAGTCCTGATGATCAACCGCGGTCCCTCCCCGAAAAATCTCCACCGTCGTGCCGGGATAGTTGGACACTGCGGCGTAGCGCCCGGTGAGACGGGTGAAGACCGCCGACTTTCCAACGTTCGGCTGGCCAACCAGAATGATCTTTCGAATTCGCTTCGAAGGTTCGGGCTCGATCAACACAAAAACTCCTCCCTCTTTCGGAGGCAGGAAAGCAATTTCAGTGCCCTTCGCGTCGCGGCCAGTTCGAGCTCCGACCGTGACGAGGGGAGGGTCCCGTCGCCGGGGGTCTCGACCCCTCTCACGGCAACCGCTACAATCTGGAAGTGCAATGGCGATTCTTTCTCCCGCAAACGTGTCCCTTGATCGGCTCTCACTACCTGGACAGACAGGAGGGGCAGTTCTTCCTGGGCGCCGACAGGTGGTGGGATTCGCGCCCAGCGGAAGGGCCCTCTCGACTGAAGATTACGAGGTCTCTGCGTCCTCGAGTCGGAAGTTTCGGGGAAGCCCGTGCTTTACTTGATCAATGACCAGTAAGCTTGTAGACAGCATTGAACCCAAGATCCGCGCTGGGGCTCTGACTATTGTCGGAAAACTCCGCCAGCACGGGGAGGAAGCCTACTTTGCGGGCGGAGTGGTGCGCGATCTTCTGCTCGAGAGGAAGATATCCGACATCGACATCGCGACTTCCGCCTCACCGGATCAGGTCCAGTCTCTGTTTGAAACGACGGTCCAGGTGGGAAAACAGTATGGTGTCGTGGTGGTCGTCCTGGACTCGATAAACTATGAAGTGGCGACCTTTCGCCGGGAGTCGCGTTATCTGGATGGGCGTCATCCTTCCCAGGTGAGCTTTGCCGGCCGAAGGGAGGATGCGTCGCGGCGGGACTTCACCGTCAACGCGCTCTTTCTCAATCCCTTCACAGGGGAGATTGAGGATGACGTTGACGGGAGAACGGATCTTGAGAGGCGGCTGATCAGAACGGTCGGACAGCCCGCCCGGCGCTTTGAAGAGGACAAACTCCGCATCCTCCGAGCCGTTCGCCTGGCCTGCCAACTCGATTTCGAAATCGAGGCGGAAACCTGGGCTCAGGTGAAAAAGTGCAGTGACCGCCTCACTCAGGTCAGCTGGGAGCGAATTCGGGACGAACTCCTCAAGGTGCTGGTCGGTCCCGACCCGGCGCGGGGCCTCCAACTGATGCTCCGTTCAGGAATCCTCGGCGTGATTCTACCGGAGGTGGCCGCCATGCAAGGGGTGGAGCAACCTCCCCAATTTCATCCTGAAGGCGATGTCTTCGTTCACACTTGCCTGATGTTCCAGTTGGCCCGGCAGTTGGACCCCAGTATGGCTCTGGGCGTGCTGCTTCATGACGTTGGCAAACCTCTCACCTTCACCGTTCGTGAGCGCATTCGGTTTGACGGACATGCGGAGGTGGGGGCGCGCATGGCAGATCGCATCTGCCGCCGTCTGAAACTCTCCGGAACTCAGATCAAAGAGGTGGTGGCTCTGGTGAAACACCACCTGCGCTTCATTCACGTTCAAGAGATGAGAGAAAGCAAGCTGAGGCGGTTCTTGAGGATGGAGAACTTCCACAAGCACCTGGAACTTCACCGCCTGGATTGCCTGGCCAGCCACAAAAACCTGTCCACTTATGAGTTCTGCCTCCACAAGCTGGAGGAGATGTCGGCAGAAGAAATGCGCCCCGCCCCCCTTCTCGATGGGCATGACCTTATTGCCATCGGACTCAGTCCGGGACCGATTTTTTCAGAGATCCTGAAAGCGATTGAAGATCTTCAGTTGGAAGGCCGACTGCAATCGCGCCGACAGGCGCTGGAGTGGATTCGGTCGGCTTACGCCAGCCGCCTGGACTGAATTGGGAAGGGCCTATTGGCCAAGATCTTGCTTCCAAGAAAGGGAGAGGTGCAGCAAAGTGGCGTCCCTGAAACGCTTCCACGGGTAGAGAGTGGGGCTTGGTGGGGTCTCGAGTGGCAGTCTTCGGAAGCGAAAGAGCGCACTCGGGCGGGCCGGGCACAAGTTTGAGCCTTGACGGCCCGCCGGGTCCAGAACGATTAGAGGGTCAGGCCGCATTTCCCACAGGGTGTATTCGTCATGACGGAGTTGAAGGCGCAACCTTACAAGGCTTGCGACCGAGGCAGGTGCAGCCGTACTGGAGAGTGCATCGAACAGGCCGACCCAGCCTGACGCAGTCAGGATCAAGGCATTCGGCCTTGCAATGGATCGTTTGTGAGAATGAGAAATACGGGTTAGATCCGACTCGGAGGTGAGTGAGAATGGTCGGAAATGCTTTGGATCAGGAGAGTACGGAATGAGAAACAAGACGGTTCTCGTCGTTGACGATGAAAGCCTGGTGAGATGGTCCATCCGGCAGAAGCTCCAATCGGCGGAATACCAGGTCTTGGAAGCTGGAACCGCAGCCGAGGCCATGGCTCTCTTCAAGGAACATTTGCCGGACATGGTCACACTGGACGTGCGACTGCCGGACAGCAACGGGTTGAAAGTTCTACTCGAGATGAAAAAGATCTCTCCCACCGTCCCCGTCGTCATGATCACCGCCTACGGCGTGATCGACGATGCGGTCAAGGCGCTGCAAATCGGTGCCTATGATTATCTCGAGAAGCCCATTAATTTCGGACGCCTCTTGCATTCCGTTTCCAATGCCTTGGAAACAAGTGAGCTGCGCAGGACCGTTGAAGACAATAAGCGAGAGCAAAAAGAAACCTACTCCATCGACCGCATCATTGGCGAGTCCAAAGTGATCAAGGAGGTCAAGGCGCTCGTCCTCAAGGTCGCCGACAGTGAGGCCAGGACGATCTTGCTGCAGGGGGAGAGCGGCACAGGCAAGGATCTGGTTGCCAAGGCTCTTCACTATCAGAGCTGCCGGGCGAACAAGCCTTTCATGGTGCTCAATTGTGCGGCCGTACCGGAACAGCTTCTGGAGAATGAGCTGTTTGGACATGAACGAGGAGCCTTTACCGATGCCAAGACGATGAAAAAGGGCCTCTTTGAGCTGGCCAACGGCGGAACGATCTTTTTTGATGAAATCAGTGAGATGGACCTCCATCTCCAGTCCAAACTCCTGCGCGTCTTAGAGGAACAAACCTTCCGTCGAATCGGCGGAGTCAAGGACGTTCAGACAGACACTCGGGTGATTTGTGCAAGCAATCAAGATCTCGAGAAGAGCGTGAGGGACGGCCACTTTCGAGACGACCTGTTCTATCGCCTCTCCGTCATCCCCATCACACTCCCTCCCTTGCGGGCACGTGACGGCGACATCCAACTGCTCGTCCTTCATTTCGTGAAGGAATTTAACCTGCGATTTAGAAAATCGATCAAGGGGGTGGTCCCGGAAGCGATGGAAATCCTCACCAGCTACCACTGGCCCGGCAATGTCAGAGAACTGAAAAACGCCATCGAACGCGCCCTGATCCTTCAGGATGACGGCTACATTGAACCCGATCTGCTCCCTCTTCGGCTGCTGGAGTCGCAGGATCAATCCCACCGGCTGGGAAACGGCAGGTTCTCTCTTTCCCTCCAGGGCATCGATCTCTACGAGGTGGAAAAGGAACTGGTTCAGCAAGCTCTCGTCAAAGCTGGGGGAAACCAGACCAAGGCTTCCCGCCTCCTTTCAATCACTCGCGATACACTCCGCTACAAGATGAAAAAGTACGGACTGGCCAAGAAGCTCAAGTCGAGTTCGACCGCCCATTTGGGCTAGACCGCACTGTTCATGGGATTTTCGTTACGAAGCGGCGAAAGTGCCGGGCGGACAAGGCATCCCGACCGGGACTCCCGCAGTCGTGTTTGTCCGGAGTGTCGGGGAGCCCGGCAGAGCGCAACGCAGTAGACACGGGCATATCCGTCACCATAGTAGATTGGGTGTGAGGAATGCGGGCTTTGAATCATGCCGGCTCATCTCCCTTTTTTACACCCGGGTGGAGATTTTTGGCTTGGGCAACTCTGAGGGGGGAGAGGAAGCGGGGGAAGTCACCCATCTATTGGGGTAAATGCCCCAATATTGTTTGCAAACGTCGGGTAGTGGCCGCCGCGCGATGGATGGTTTGGGATGGCAGTCTGTTGCGGACTTCACAAAACCCCTTTCTGCGCGTCAGAATGAAAGCAGGGGGATAGGCTTCATGGCCAAGCCGCGAGTGAGAGATTTTGTGGACAAGAGCCAGATGCGGGTTTTTGTCAAATCTCTGCTTCAAGATGTCCGAGCCTTGGGGGAGATGCTGGAAAATGGAATGATTGAATCCGGGATACGTCGCATCGGCGCCGAACAAGAGGTCTTTCTGGTCAACAAGTTCTGGCACCCGGCCCTCAGCGCACAAGAGGTGCTGAAGGAAGTCGGCGACCCCCACTTCACCACTGAGTTGGGCCTCTTCAACCTGGAAATCAACCTGGATCCGCTCCCATTCGACTGCCACTGCCTTCGCCGTCTGGAAGAAAGCCTGAAAAAGTACCTGGAGCAGTTGCGCACTGCTGCCAACCGTTTGGACACCGAGGTGGTCTTGACGGGAATTCTTCCCACTCTCAGCAAGTGTGACCTGACCTTGGACAACATCACACCCCAGAATCGCTACTACGCTCTGAACGAAGCGGTCAACAGGCTGAGGGGCGGACCTCAGCGACTGCACATCAAGGGCATTGACGAGTTGATCATCATCGACGATTCGGTGATGCTGGAATCCTGCAACACCAGTTTTCAGCTCCACTTCCAAGTCGGACCGGAAGAGTTCGCGCAGCTGCACAACATCGCTCAACTGGTCACGGCGCCGATTCTGGCGGCCACCACCAACTCGCCCCTCCTCTTTGGCAAGCGGCTGTGGAGAGAAACGCGTCTTGCTCTGTTCCAGCAGGCCATAGACACGCGCCGGCCGACCTCGCATCCTCGGGAATCGCGACCCCGTGTGGGCTTCGGAACGGCATGGGTGAAGGAGTCCGTTCTGGAGATTTTCAAAGAGGACATTGCCAGGTTTCGAGTGCTGCTGGGAACGCGTTCCAAAGAAGACCCCTTCGAGCTGATAAGACAGGGCAAACCGCCTTCTCTTGCATCCCTGTGCGTGTTCGGCGGCACGGTTTATCGCTGGAACCGGCCCTGCTATGGAATCTGCAACGGCAAGGCCCACTTGAGGATCGAAAATCGTGTCCTTCCAGCCGGTCCGACCATTCTGGACGAAGTCGCCAATGCGGCCTTTTACTATGGCCTGATGGCCGGAATCTCCACTCAACACAAAGACATCACGACTCAGATTTCCTTCGAGAAGGTGAAGTCGAATTTTCTGGCGGCGGCCCGGCTGGGTCTGGGGGCTCAGTTGGCCTGGCTGGGCCAGAAAACGCTGCCGGCCAGGGAACTGATTTGCCGGGAGCTCTTGCCGCTGGCACGCCAGGGCTTGCTGATGCGAGGAATCGATTCGGGCGACGTGGATCGTTATCTGAGTGTGATCGAAGAGCGGGTGGACTCGGGACAGACGCCGTCCCAATGGATGCTGAACTCGCTAGTCGCCATGCGGGGGCGCCGACCCCGAGCCGAGCGGCTGGCGGCTCTGGTTGCCGCCATGGCACACAGACAGAAGAAAGGAGCGCCGGTCCATACCTGGAAACTGGCCCAATTGAAAGAGGCCGGAGGATGGAAGCCCAATTATATGCGGGTCGAGCAATACATGACCAGTGACCTGTTCACGGTCAGCCAGGAAGATACCGTAGAACTGGTTGCTTGTATCATGGACTGGCAGCATATCCGCCATGTGCCCGTCGAAGACAACTGCAATCGTCTGATCGGACTCGTTTCCTACCGTTCAGTCATCCGGTTTTTCAGCCAGCACCCGGAAGAGGGCAGGACCGCTCCGGTCAGCCAGATCATGAAGAAAGACCCCCTCACTGTTGCCCCCGAGACGCCGACACTGAAAGCCCTGGAAATCATCCGTCTACAGGGGGTGGGATGCCTGCCGGTGGTCAAGGACAAATGCCTGGTGGGGATCGTTACGGAACGCGATTTCATTGGGGTCTCCAGCCAGCTGTTGGAGCAGAAGCTTCGCGACTGATCCCACATCTGGAAAACCCAAGACCCCAAGGCCTCAAGTCTCAAAGTAAGTGGCCACAACCAGAGTTCAAATCTCAACAGGTCTCGCATTTGAGACTTCGTACTTGCAGTCTGGTTTGAGAATTGGTGCTTTGAATTCGGGAATTGCCAGAGAAGTCCCAGCACGTTGCGGTGGGCTGAATATGAGTGGCGCCTTCGGCGCCTGGGACGTGAGCGTAACCGACCTTGCCAAAGGCCCGGAGGGCCGACATTCGAGTAGC
>JBHHYX010000142.1:0-11655 GCA_046757765.1 Acidobacteriota bacterium
GCCCGCATCCGCCGAGCCTTCTACATAGTGTCTGAAAGGGTCGCGTCGTGGAGGAAAATGATCCCGGTTACGAGTGAGAGGATTCCACTGGGTACCGACACAACCCCGTTGGGGTTGACAGGGGATCAAGACGACCGGCAAACCCAGGGTTGTTACCAACTCCGGGGCTGGACGACGCAAGCCCTTTAGGCTTGTTGGTTTGTTTGCCTTCTCACCCGCTAAACACCTACACCGGCCCTGTGCCGCGGTGAGTGGCTACCGGGTGGGGCCGGACGCTGACGCTTCGGTTCAGTTTCGGGCCTTGCTTTGAAAGAGATGGCCGGCCTTCTCGAGAAGACTCGCCGGTCCCCACAGGGCAGCGTCTGCGAGGCGCTTCAGAAACGGGTAGGGGTCCTGGAGCGACCAAACGGCGAAGACGTGTTCCGAGAGGTAGGGATGAAGGTAGTTCCTGAGGGGCAGTCTTTCCTGACGGTAACTTCGGACGCTCTGAAGAAAGTCGCGCTCCAGATCGATCCAGTAAACTCCCGTGCGGAAGTGAAAGTTGCCGCGGGGTACCTTGCCGTCCACGAGGTGTCGGTAGTTCAAATAGGGGAAATTAAGACCGCAAGCGACCGCCAACAGGGAGGACAGGTTGTGCCGACCATTGACTTCCATCAGCTTGTAGGCGCCGTCACGCTGGTCTTGCTTGAACTCCGTGCAGGAAAAGCCCTGGTAGTTGAGTGCCTTCAGTATTTTTCGGCCCAGGTGGTGCACTTCAGGGAGATCGCGGCTCACCACCACACGAGGAAAACCGATACCAGGAGGAGTGAGGCGCACCTTGCGTGCAGTGAACTCGGAGACCACCTCGCCCTCAACCCGGTAAGAATTATAGTTGACGCCGCAAGTGTCGTCGCCAGGAATCAGTTCCTGCAACAACAAGGGAATTTTGTATTCTTCGGCGGCTCGATAAGCTTCGACGAACTCAGCCTGGTTTCGTGCGACGAGCATCTTGCTGCCAAACAGCTCATAGAAACGGTGGCTGACCGAAGGCTTGATGATGCAAGGCCAGCCAACCTGATCCAGGAAGTCGATTGCTTCCTCCAGACTTCTCGGCAACCCGGTGCGGGGACAGGGAACTCCCACTTTCTCCGCCAGAGCGTAGGTGTGCTGTTTCTCCACGTAGGCCCTCGTAATGTCCCATTCATTGGCAGCCACCTTGAAATGGGGTTGCAAGAGTGCTTTGTGTTTCGAGACAGGAACCAAAGTAGCGTCGTCGGAAGGGATCAGCACACTCCCCCCCCATCGTTGCGACAGACCTTGCAGAAAGTTAACGAAGTCCAGCTCTTCGTGGTTGGGATTCGGACACCGGTAGCGCGCGACAATGTGCTTGGAGACGTGCCCCATGTCTGCCCGGTGGTAGTAAACCGCAACCACGGGAACACGTTCAATGCCAAGAGCCCTGATCACACCCAATCCGATTTTGTGACAACCGAGCACCAGGGCGGGTGGAGAGTTTGGTTTCGTCAAGGCGGTCGCTCTTGGTTCCAAGCCAACAATGTACCTACTCCCGCCCCCAAAGGCCGGGATGGCCTCGGACTGGCTGGAAGAAGCAGCTCTGATTATAAGCTAACCCGGTGTCGTTCCATGCCCCCTTCTTATCGGCCAACAATGCGGGTTAGCCCGCATTTTTCATGAGCCGCCTATTGCGGCGCCGGGATCATCCGCGCGGACAGCGTGGTCTTGGCCTCGGACTCTTCGCCGCGCCGCCAAGGCGTTCTGCCGTCACACTTTGTCACTACGGCGCTTCCGACGTCTCGCTACAACCCCCCAAGGATGCCGCGAGTCAGGTTCCGGCTCCATCTTGCATTTCCGCGCCCGGCTCCCTAAGATGGGTGGGATTCCATGTCCACTCCCTTGACAGCCATCTATCCAGGCTCTTTTGATCCCGTGACCAACGGCCACCTGGACATTATTGGAAGGGCTCGAGTGCTTTTTGATCGCGTCATCGTGGCCGTTCTGGTGAATGCCGAAAAGCATCCGATGTTCAGTTGTGCCGAGCGGGTGGAGATTCTCAGGAATGTCACCCGGCTTTGGGATAACGTTGAAGTGGATACTTTCGACGGCCTGCTGGTCCATTACGCCGTGGCCAGAAAGGCTCGCGTCGTTCTGCGGGCCATTCGGGCGGTAACCGATTATGATTACGAGTTTCAGATGGCGCTCATGAACCGTCGAATGCAGCCTGACATCGAGACAATCTTCATGGTTCCCGGGGAAGCCTATTCCTACTTGAGTTCCAGCCTGGTCAAGGAAGTGTGTGAGCTGGGTGGGTCGGTCAACTCCCTTGTCCCTCCTCTGGTTGAGTCACTGCTGCATGAGAAGATTGGCCGGGACAAGCCATCTTGAAGCCTGCCCGGGGAGGGGTCTGTGTGAGAATTGGAAAAGGTCTGCTGGCAGGGGGAATCGTCGTCCTTTCGGCGGGAGCTTTTCTGTCCATCCGACAGGATCGGTCGGGCCTGATGTCTGCTGGTGAAGGCCCGGGAGCGGAGGAACGGCCTTCAGCTGAGCTTCCCGAAGTCGTCCCGGACAAGCCACCGGCCCCGGATGTCTTTGAAGGAGTTTTTGCGCCCGACTCAACCCTCCAGGATGTTCTTTTCAAGTTTGGTTTCACTTCGCAACAAGTCCACCAGCTCATCCAGGACACGAAATCCGTCTACGATCTGAACCGGGTCAGGGCAGGCAACAAGTTCATCATTCGAACCCTGCCGAGCGGCCGGTTTCAAGGCTTTCAATACGAGATCAGCGATGAGGAATACGTGCGTGTTGAGGCAGATGGTGGGCGCTATGTTGCGTTGCGTGAACCCTACGACTTCCAACTTGTTGTGGAGGAGATCTACGGGGCCTTGAGCGGCTCGCTCTGGGACACCCTCAAGAGTCTGGGGGAAGAGGGTCGTCTGGTCGTGGACCTGGCCGAGATTCTGCAGTGGGACGTGGACTTTACCGCCATTCAGAAGGGTGACTGGTTCAAGCTGGTGGTCGAAAAAAGGTATCGAGAAGGCCGCTTCGTCAAGTACGGCCATATTCTGACCGTGCAGTTCAATACCGGAAGCCGCAATTTCTTCGGTTTTCTTTTCCAGCACCCGAAGACTGGCAAAATGCAATATTACGATGAAAACGGAAATTCCCTCAGGAAGGCCTTTCTCAAGGTACCTTTCCATTTTAGTCCAAGGATTTCTTCGGGTTTCAGTTATTCCCGGTTCCACCCCATTCTGAAGAAGCGCCGTCCTCATCTTGGCATCGATTTTGCAGCCCCGCTGGGTACGCGGGTTCTGGCTTCAGCCAACGGGACCGTCGTTTTTGCGGGTTGGAAGGGTGGGTTTGGAAAGCTGGTCAAGATCAGGCACCCGGTGGGATTCACCACCAGCTACGGCCATCTTTCCAGGATCCTGGTCAAGGCGGGACGAAAGCTTCAACAGGGTCAGGTGATTGGGACGGTGGGAGCCACCGGACTTGCCACCGGAGCCCACCTGGATTATCGAATTCAGGACAAAAGGGGCCGCTACATCAATCCCCGCAAGAAGATCTCGTGGCCTTCGGACAAGCCCCTGGATCGCCGTTACTGGAGTGAATACACTGCGGTTCGTCAAGCCTTTCTCGAGCAGTTGGCGGCCATTCCTGAGGCCGGTCATCCCGCCGTTCGTGTCGCCCAGGCGGACTAACCGGTGTTCAAATGCGAAAGGTCGCGCCGGGTTCGGTCCCGCGAGAGTACGTCTGTAGGCAGTGCGGCCCGGCACCGGGCCTCAGAAGTAAAACCCCAAGTACCCGTACTAAACTACCCGACAAGCTCCGGGTTTCGGTGTCGGCAGCGTCAGGGCAGGCAATCCCATGAAAATGACTCTCTTCCGCCGGTTCATCCCAGGAGAAGAGGTTTGAGACTTGCAATGTGGTGGCTCCCGCAGGAGACGACGTCGCTGGTGGATGCGACAAGGCGGTATTGGTCGCGGATTTGCAAGTCATCCCAAGGGCGGGCGACTTGAAATGACTCGAGCTTGTTTTCTCTACAACCCGGCGGTCGGTCGTTTTCCGCTGACGCGGAAACGCTTGGCAGTCCTGCGGGAAAGGCTTTACCGTCTGGGGATCAGGACGGAGGTGACGTGCACGAAGGCGCCTGACCGGGGGGCCACTTCACTTGATCTCGAGGGGCAAGACCTGCTCTTGATCTATGGAGGGGATGGAACCATCCACGATGTCTTGGGAGAGGCAGTCAAGTGGAAGATTCCGGTTGGAATCCTTCCGGCTGGGACAGCCAACGTCCTGGCCAGGGAACTCGGAATTCCTCGCCATCTGGAGAAAGCGGTCGACGTTGTGGCGGCGGGCACGCCGGCAAGAATGACTCTGGGGCGGGCCGGTCCCCACCACTTCCACCTGATGGCCGGGATCGGCGTCGACGGTTACATTCTCCAGAAAATGCGCTCGGGTATGAAAAAGACCTTCGGCGTGGCTTCCTACTGGATGCTGGGATTTCAGTCATTCTGGAGTCTTCCGCTGCGCCCCTTCGAAGTTCGGTTTCCGGACCGATCGTACCGGGCCACTTTCGCCGTGGTCAGCAATTGCCGCCGTTACGGTGGACATCTGTTGATCACCCCCCGCGCCAGTGTTTTCGAAGATGCTCTCGATGTTTGCCTGTTCACTTCCACCAACCGGAGCCGGTTTCTGAGGTATCTTTTCGGAGCCCTGACAGGAAGACATGTTCAGTATGCCGACGTCGTTTATCGAAAAGCCCGGAGGGTGGGGATGCACGGAGACCCGGCCATCCCGGTGCAGTTGGATGGAGACGTGGTGGGGCATCTTCCGATGGATTTCACGACTTGTTCAGACGCAATCCAGGTGATCGTCCCGCCGGCGAGGCGGTTGGGAGGACAACTGGCCAGGCCTGAACCCGGCCCAGGCGAGCCGGCCACCGACACCACCGCGAAGCCGGCGCGCCCCTGAATCGCCTGGGGCGCCGTACGTGTTTAGCGGGTGAGAAGGCAAACAAGCCAACAAGCCCAAGGGGCATGCCCCTCAGTAGCCGCCCGCGGTGACGGTGGAGCCCCCTGAAGCCTCCGCTTGGGTGAGACCGTCAGGGGGCTGACAGACCACACTCCCAGTCAGCCCGTCAAAGATTGAGAGCTGTGCGAGCTTTGACAAGCAGGGCATCCAAGCCCTCCAGGGAGTTATTGTTGCGGGGCTTGTAGAGCTGTTCCAGGTATTCGCGTGCCTTGGCGGAAGACGACTTGTTCAGGACGACTGCTTTGGCAAAGGCTTCTATCGCCTGATCCAGTTTGTTCGACCGCCAATGGCTCAAACCCAGATACAGATAGGTGGAGTCATCGTGAGGGGAGTACTTCAGCGACTCGTTGTAGCTTTGGATGGCAGAGGCATAATCTTTGTGAACGTAAGCATTGCCGGCTCGTACAGTATAGGCCGTCGCCTTGACTTGTTTCCATCGTTCGGGATCCCAACCCGCCGGCGCCCCGCCCGGGTAACTCTGGAGTAACTGGCCATAATACTGAGAAGCCTTGGCCACGTCCTGTTGGCGGGCGTAGTAGTCTGCCAGCCAGGCCAGGAAGTAGACACCTTTCTTGGGCCCGATGGCCTTCACCACCTTGAGGCTGTAATCGCGGCTCTTGGCGGTGTTGTTCGTGGCCATGTAACTCTGAGCAAGCATGATCGCCACCTGGGGATCCGGATTGCCGGCGTAGATCTTTTCGCCCACCTGGATAGCTTTTGCATAGTCCTTGTCTTGGAATGCCGTTTGGAAAGAGCGGGCCAGCTGGGCAGAACTGTTGGGAAAGAGCCGAGCCATCCTGGCAGTGAGGGCATCGGCCTCACTTGTCTGACCCGCTTGCTGATAGGCCTTGACGATCTGTGCGAAAAAACTCTCCATGTATTTCAAGGCCTTGTTCTTCGGATTGAGCTTCTTCATATAGGCATCCAGACGTTTTTCTCGCTCCTGGATGCTGGGGAGCTTCAAGATTTCCTGTATCTGTGCATAGTGCTTCCTGTAAAGCCAGTCGGACTCAGGCGGGATTCCCTCCGGCTGGATGGGGTCTTGCGCCAACAGACTGAGGGGATAGGCACAGAGCAGAAACCCCAGAAGAAAAGACACACGTTGAATCGATTGCAGCTTCATTAACTTCGCCTCCTCAAAGTCGTTCGCGGCCGAAGGACTTCTCCGGTCGTGCTGCCAGAACGACGGAGCAACGGATCCAATCGACCCCTGAGTTTGTGATCTCGGCTCCTGATTATACGTTTCCAAAAGGTTGAGGCCAAGGGATTGATCGGAGCGGACCTCGGCGAGAGCAGGGGGGAAGCTGCCAATGGCATGAGAAAAACAGGTTTCTTTGGGGTACACTTGTTCCACCTCTGCAGGGCGGGAGGCCAGCTTGAGCTGGGAGATTGGGAGAGTCTTTCCCGCTTCAGCCCGTGCTGCTCTCGGGCAGAAGCGAGAATCGAGGAGGAGGATCGATGAAGAAAAGATCAGGCGTCCTGGTTGGGAGCGCGCTGGTGGTGGCTTTGCAGGTCTCAGTCTGGGCCGAATCGGGTGCGGGCACCGCCGGAAACAACCGTTTTCAACTCAATGATGTGTTTTCTCTGGAATTCGCATCGGATCCACAGATTTCGCCCGACGGTCGAAGGGTCGTTTACGTGCGCAACTTCATGGACATCATGAAGGATCGGCGGCGATCCAATCTTTGGATCGTCAGCTCCGACGGCTCCGGGCACCGGCCCTTGACAACAGGTGAGGAGAACGCCTTCTCTCCCCGTTGGTCTCCCGATGGCACCCGGGTTCTTTACGTTGCCAGCTCCGACGGGTCCAGCCAGCTGTTTGTTCGTTGGATGGACACTGGGCAAACGGCCAAGTTGACTCATCTCACCAGCTCCCCAAGCGGAATCACATGGTCTCCGGACGGTCGCTGGATCGCTTTCTCAATGTTGGTGAGAGAACCCTCGCCGCCTTTTGTGGAGATGCCGGCCAAGCCTGAAGGAGCGGAGTGGGCCAAGCCGGCCCGGGTGATCAGAAAGCTGGTCTATCGAGCTGATGGTCAGGGTTATCTGCGAGACGGCCATGGACAGCTATTCATCTTGCCGGCCGAGGGAGGCACACCGCGGCAAGTGACTTCCGGACCCTACAATCACGAGGGGACGCCCTCGTGGGCCCCGGACGGCAGCGCCCTGGTTTTCTCCGCTAACCGCCACCCCGATTGGGAGTACGATCCGTTGAACTCGGAAGTCTATGAGGTGTCCCTGGGCGACGGCGCCATCCGCCCCCTCACCGATCGCCAGGGACCCGACTTGAATCCAGTCGTCTCTCCGGACGGGAAGCGAATTGCGTATCTTGGTTTTGAGGACAGGCAACAAGGCTATCAGGTGACCCGCCTCTACGTCATGGATCGTGACGGAGGCCAGTCCAGACTGATGGCTCGGGAACTTGATCGAGATGTGAGGCGTCCCCTCTGGAGGCAGGACGGAGAGGGACTCTATTTCCAGTTCGACGATCAGGGCAACACGCGGATCGGTTCTCTCTCCCCGGGTGGAGAAATGAGAACCTTGGCCACCGACCTGGGCGGCGTCTCCATTGGAAGACCTTATTCAGGGGGGTCCTTTTCCGTCTCCACTAACGGCCGTTTTGCCTACACTCAGACGGATCCCCAACAGCCGGCCGAAGTAGCGGTTGGCCGAGTGGACGCGTCCAGCGGCCGCCGCCTGACCCGACTCAATGACGATCTGTTTGGCTATCCCGGTTTCTCCGGAGGCAAGAAGTTGGGGGCGATTGAGGAGATCTGGTTCAAATCTTCCTTCGACGGGCGCAGGATCCAGGGATGGATTGTCACACCACCGGACTTCGACTCCGCCGCCAAGTACCCCCTTATCCTGGAGATCCACGGCGGTCCCTTTGCCAATTATGGGGACCGATTTTCGGCTGAAATTCAGCTCTATGCCGCGGCGGGTTATGTCGTGCTCTATACCAATCCCCGGGGGAGCACCAGCTATGGTCAGGAGTTCGGCAACTTGATTCACCACAACTACCCGGGCCAGGACTATGACGATCTGATGTCGGGAGTGGATGCCGTCATTGAGCGAGGCTACGTCGACAAGGAGAATCTGTTCGTGACCGGCGGCAGCGGCGGGGGCGTCCTGAGCAGTTGGATCGTGGGCAAGACTCACCGGTTTCGCGCCGCCGTGGTGGCCAAGCCTGTCATCAACTGGTACAGCTTCGTGCTCACGTCGGACGCTTATAACTTCTTCTACAAGTACTGGTTTTCAGCCTTCCCCTGGGACGATCCCCAACAGTATTTGAAACGCTCTCCCCTCTCCCTCGTCGGGAATGTCAGCACCCCCACCATGCTCTTGACGGGAGAGGCGGACTACCGGACTCCGATATCGGAATCCGAGCAATTCTACCAGGCTCTCAAGCTGCGCAAAGTGGAGACCGTCCTCGTGCGTATCCCGGCCGCCTCCCACGGAATTACCAGGCGTCCCAGCAACCTGATCGCCAAGGTGGCGCACATTCTGAAGTGGTTCGAAGGACACCGGACCGGCCAAGAGTAGAAAACAACTTGCCGCAATGGGGCTGGAATCGCTCAAGTCCGGCTTCCAGCCAACTGGTGGCTCAGCTGCTGCCATTTCTCCACCTGGCCTCCGAGAGAGAGCCTTGCCAGGTAGTCCTCATCGATCTCGGATCGACCGAGGGTTGGGGGTCCTTCGCTTTTTTCGCGTTCGAGACAGTTGGCCACATGAACGGCGGTTAGAGGACTGAAGACCTTTTCCGGGGCCTGGTGGGGATGATGATGGTAGGCGACGGCTTGGATGATCGGAGAGGGAAGCCCCCAGAGTCTCAAGAAATACCCTCCCAGTTCGGCATGATTGAACCCGAAGCGATCCTCTTCGGCCAGGTAGAGGGGGACTCCCCGGGCCTTCAACGCCATCAGCTGGTACTGCTCGGGCTGGGTGTTGGCCAGAATCAGTTTGCCGATGTCGTGAAGAAAGCCGGCGGTTGTGGCCTGATCGACCCGATCCCTGGGAGCATTTTCCGCAATGGCCAGCTTTCGGGCGATTCCCGAACAGGCCATGCTGTGCCTCCACAATCCGGCAACCGGCAGGACTTTCATCTTGGCGAGGTTGAACTGAGAGAAGACATGCACCACCAGAACCAGGTTCTTGACCAGGTCCAAACCCAACAAGATCACGGCGCGCTCCACGGTGCTGACTTCCCGAGAGACGCCGTAATAGGCGGAATTGGCGAGCTGAAGAATCTTGGCTGTCATTGCCATATCCTTGGAAATGATCCGATCGACTCTTCGGGCCGTTGCAAGCGGGGATCGCAACTCCTTTTCCAATTCCAGATAAAGGGAGGGGAGACTGGGAAGGCTTTTCGTGTTTAAGGTGAACCTGTTCAATCGTTCGTTTTGCAGGGGACGGGCCACCATAACCTTCGTATCGGCTCAACCGTCGTTTTTCTTACCAAGAAACTGCCTCTTTCAGGGTTGCCTTCTCCGACCTGAGACAAACCAAACTTCAAGAGAGGACATTGCTATAATCAGAAGGATGCTCAGAGCAGGGAGTGCCGGCAGGCAGGTGCTGGGAGTGCTGAAACAGAGCGGTGGGGGGTTGGTGGTGAAAGAGCTCTGCCAGAGGCTGGAACTGTCGCCCATGGCGGTGCGGCGACAACTGGCTCTGTTGCAGGGTGATCGCCTGATCTTCTCGCGCAAGGAAAAGAAGAAGACAGGCCGACCGGCTCACTACTATTACCTCACTGCAAAGGGACATGAATGCTTCCAGGAGGACTACGCCAACCTGGCCATTGAACTGCTTCTTGCCATTCGTTCCCTGGACGGTAAGGCCAAGGTGAATCAGACCTTCCAGCATCGCAAGCTGGAGGATCTGGCAACGGCCCGGCGGACGATTCTGGGGAGGACGCTGGAGACCCGGATCCACGAGGTCACACAGCTACTGTGCGGGAAGGGCTTTATGGCCAGGTGGGAAAAGCTGTCTTCGAACAATTACCTGATCCGGTTAATGAACTGTCCTGTTGTCCAGGTGGCGCGGCGATTTCCCCAGACCTGCATCTGCGAAGAAGAGTATTTGTCGGAGGTTCTCCAAGCCCGGGTGACGCGAAAACACTATCTGCTTCATCGCCATCAATTCTGTTCTTATCTGGTTGAAGCCCGCGATTCGCAGCCGGGCGGTCCGGAAGGCGAAAACCCACACAAGTTCCCATCCAAAAAGTGTTAAATAGTTGTAACATCGTAGCTTATCCTTTTGGATGGGAACTAGAAATTCCAAGGGCCAAGGGGCCAAATCTCAAACAAATCCCAAGGACCCAAGCTTCAAACCTCAAACAGCTGTTGTTTTTGCGATTCTCGTATCGACAACCAGCCTTGGGAATGGGTCCTTGGCCCTTGGGAATTTCCAGTTAGGGCTGCTTGCCTGCCCGTCCCTCATAGTTGATGTGGGTATTGACGATTCCGATTTCAACACGGCGATTCTTGGCCCGGGCCCGAGGACTGGTTCCGGCGACAATGGGGTTGGATTTCCCAAACCCCTTGGCACTGATGATGTTGGGGTCGATTCCGGCCTCAACCAGATAATCTCGGACCGCTTCCGCTCGTCTTTCGGAAAGGTCTTGATTGTATTCGTCTGAGCCGATGTCGTCGGTGTGGCCGTAGACGTAAATCGCATACCTGGCGGAGGTCAGCAGGATGCCGGCGATTCGGCTCAGCAGCTCCCGGTTTTCCGGCCTCAGGGTGGCCTTGTCAAAATCAAACTGCAGCGAGTCACTGCCCAGATTCATGACCAGCCCGAGGGCGGTCCTGCGAGTTTCCGCGATTCGGTCCAAAGCCTGCTGGAGGCGATTCAGTTCAGCTTCCCGCTCCCGGCGCAGGCGTTCTGTCTCCTGGCGCGCCAGCTTCGCTTCCCGTTGAACGTTTTCGACCGTCTCCCGGGCCTGGTTTGCCTGGCGGCGGGCCTGATTGGCTTCCTGCTCCGCCTCGGCTCGAGCCGCCTCCGCCTCGACCCTGCCTCTGGCGGCTAGAAGAGCGTTTCTTTCCGCCCGCTCTGCCCGCTCCAGCGCCGCCTCCGACTTTCGAGCGACAGACTCGATCCTCCTCGTCGCCTCCACCACCTGGCTGCTGAGCGCACCAATCTGCTTTTGAAGGCTGAACGAAAAGTAGAAAACGGCCGCCACCAATCCCAGCCCCAAGAGAGCCAGGAGAGCCGTGGTCAGCCGCCCTTTCCTGGCGCCACGCCCTGACGTAGGATCCGGTTTCTGGTTCATGACGCTCATCCGCACCTCTTTTCCCATTCTAACCCGAGAGGAGTCGGCGCCCTCCCCTCGTTCAGCATCTTCGTAGGCACGGAAGGAGCCGGGCCTCCCCTCGGGCGAATCGGGCGCCGAAACTTCGTTTTGAGACCAGGCCCGAAGCTCATTTGCCTACATAGATGCGGGGATCGTGTTTTGGTATTAACTGAGTGAGCGTTTTGCCGAGGAGGAGCGCCAGGTTGTGGTGTTCCCGCAGCGTGTAGGCCCCCCGCAAGTGACAGAAGGGTGCTCACGACCCAGGCGGTGAGAAATCCAGTCTCTAGGACGACCCTAGCGAGGCTCACGCCTCAGACCGACCGGCGGTGTAGCGGCAT
>JBHHYX010000143.1:0-11634 GCA_046757765.1 Acidobacteriota bacterium
GGTTGGCAGAGTTGGGGACGGAGCATTTTCCCTCGCGGGGCGCCGCCATTGGGTTGCAAGGAGGACGCGCGCACCTTGCCTCTGTCCCGCAAACTGAGCCGAAGCGGCAGCACCCCGCCAATCCAGATGGCCACTCACTCACGTTCGTGGTTCAGTAACTTGAGGCGGAAAACGAGCATCGCCGTCACCCCGCTGAACATGGATGCCTGGTCTCCAACACCCCAACTTGCCCCCCAGTTCGGTGCCTGCTATCCTGAGAGAGAAAGAGTAAATTTCCTTACTGTTATTCTTGTGCTTGGATAGAAAGAGCCGCGACCGTCTCCGGCACCCAGTCCCAAGGAAGTGTCGGGGACCGGGCAGCGGCGAGTTGCTTGGACCGTTTGTTGTCCAAGTAGAGGTTGGGTTGGCCTAAGGGTTTGGGCAAGAATAGCTTGGTAGAGTTGGCGCTCAGATTTGGCGTGAAGATGAGATGCCAAGATGTGAAGTTATTCTTGCGCGGGCCCCAAGCCTGAGATTGGGGGGAAACAGCATGCCAAAATCAAAGTTCTTTCTCGGCTTCGTCTTAGTCTTTCTTTCAGCCTGCCTATTGACCACCGGATATCCGGCTGGGAGCCGGCCGGCATCGGAGGCGAACTCTGCCGATGGTAGTCCCACGGTGTCTCCCGAGGGCACCACGGTGGGGTGCCCGCTGAATCAAGTCAGGGTCCTCTTCCCTGGTGCGATTGCCGGCGACTACGAGGCGGGTGGTGCTGTGTTTGGACCCGTCCTGGATGAGACCGGGGTGACCGGCGATGTGGTGCTGGCGGACGACGGTACAGGTACCGCGACTGACGGATGCGAACCCCTCATCAACGGTGGCGCCATCAGCGGCAACATCGCGCTGATTGACCGGGGCGACTGCAATTTTACGGTCAAGGTGGAAAACGCCGAAGCCGTTGGCGCCACAGCGGTCATTGTCGCCAACAACGCGGGAGACGAGCTCATCACCATGGGCTGTGATCCGGCGGACTGCGATTGCTGCGGAATATCCTCCGTCTTTATTGGCCAGACCGATGGGCAGACCATCCGCCAGCCGCCGCGGGTCATCGCCACCACCTTCCGAACTTTCAGTTCCAGCGGTGATCCCACCCTACTCTGCAGCCGTCCCAGCCCGATGGGAGTCTCCACTTCGACGACCCCGACCGCTCCCCTCCTGATTGCGGGTACGGCCGGGATGAGGGTCCGCTCGCTCAGCAATCCGGCCACAAAATTCATTCTGAGTAACAATCATGTGTTGGGGGCCGCGGCGCCCACGCTCTGCCCGGATACGGCGCCTCCTGGCACCCGGGCTCTTCAACCGGCCACCGGAGACCTGGGTTTCGATCCGGGACCGGATCCCACTTATGTGGTGGGAGCCACCGTCGCCACGATCCCGATCGACTTCTCCGCCGGCGCTTCCAATCTGGTGGACGCGGCCATCGCTTTCACTACCGAGCAACTCGCCTCCACCCAAATTCTGGGGATTGGAGACCCGACTCCGGCGCTGCTGCTGCCCAGTCCCGGAGCAGCGGTGACAAAGGCGGGAAGAACGACTCGAGTCACAACCGGAACCATCGCTTCAGTGGGCGGGACGTTTAACGTCAACTACGGCGCCAGCTGCGGGATGGCTCGCTTTGTCAACCAGGTAAGTGTCACGCCGGGCAGCTTTTCCGACTCAGGGGACTCCGGTTCCACCATTCTGGACGCGGCCACTCTGGCTCCCGTCGCCCATCTCTTCGCCGGCAGCGCCAGCTCAACGATTGGAAATCCAATGATTCTCGTCTATCTACTGCTCAGGGTCTTCGTCGACAGCCCGGCGGCGACCGGCATGGCCTCCGAGCAGGAGATCATGGATCAGATTCAAGCTCTGGAGTACCCGCCGGAGATTCAATCTCTGATGGCGATTCAGGCCCGAGAGGAAAAGAGAATCTTCCGCAACCCAGGAGTCGAGGGAATGGCCATCGGACTGGATAATGGAAAAGGCCACTACGCTTTCGTGATCTACGTTGAAAAGCTGACTCCCGCGTTGGCACGACTGCTGCCGGGACACCTCGACGGAGTGCCGGTGCGGGTCGAAGAAAGCGGGAAGTTTTACGCCTTCCCCGGGTATTCACCGCCCGTGGGTTAGCTGCTTGCGGCAGGGTGCGCGACCAACCGAATGAACGAGTGAACCAGCTGGCTTTGCGACCTGCGGTGGCAGGGGAAAAGCGCCCGAAACCATCTGCTTGGAAATTGCCAGATCAGGTAGGCAATTGTTCGCCTCCGTACCTTCCAGAGTTCGAGGGTGTATGGGTCTTTTTCCGAGGCTGCCCCGAGGCGATATTCTGGATCTCTGCCGGATCCATGTCGGCACGGCTCACTCTCCCCTTTGAGAATCGGTTTGCGGATCCCCTTCCACTTTCCATTCCCCAGCGGCTGGGCGGGGCGTGCTCATAGAATTCCCAGCCTCTGCACGGTATGAGTTGTTCGGCCCGTTGACGCGGCCGCCCTGCTTCTTTCCGATTTCCGACTTACAATCTCGTGGCCAATCGCGGCTGTGGGCGCAAATGTGCGGCCGCCAGGTCCCGCGCCCAACCGGAAGTCTCGATCCATCAAGGTCTCGATGCGGGGATTGAGAACACCCGGTTGGGGGCGGAGACTGGCCGGCGGGCGGGGGGCCGACCCTTCACTTCTGGTCCTCAATTTGCAAGCAGAATAGAGGATGAGGGTGACCGATGAACGAAGGAGGTCCCGGTGAATCCAAAACTCGTCGCCGCCGCCACAGATTCTTTCGAAGCTTTCCAAAGGGAGAGCTGGAGACGGCCATCGACCTGGGGTCTGAGGGCCGGGCGAAACTCCACCCTCTCCATCTGGTTGAGACACCTGTCGATGATGGTCTCCCCATTGAAGCTTCTCAGAGTCCACTTGGCCGGCTTCACCAGGTGGCGAGAGGAGGTCTCGAAGATTTCATCGAAAAGCACCCGGAAAAGCGACCTTGCCATCGAAGCTGTCCTGCAAGGAGCGCCTGCCGCTCAGGAGGGCCTGGGAGAAGGTCGGGCGCCTCTTGGTCCTCTCTCGGGAGGCATGGGAAAGTGATTGGACCGCAGGAAGGAGAAAGAGAGATGGTCATTTGTCCAGAGTGTCACGGGTCGGGGAACTGCTCTTATTGTCAGGGCAGAGGGTACAGTGGATACGGGGTCTGGCAGGAAGGCGCCGGGAGTCGCCAAAGCGAGCAGGGGAAGAGATGTGTGCATTGCGCGCCCCCCGGAAACGGGCGCTGCGCCAAGTGTCTTGGAACGGGGTACGTCCAAGAGGGAAGAAGGCATCCTCTCGAGCTGATCGGGACAGACTGCTGAACTTGAAATCCACCTTGAGCGCACTCCCTCACCCTCCTGCTTCTGTTGTCCGCTCGCTAGGCGGCTGCACGGGTTGAGCCAAGTGTGTGAGATCGGCATGGCCAAAAGCCCATCTGGATGGGTTAGAATACCCTGCACGCTCCATTGACCAGTGACGGAAATCCGCGATGTCAGGGGTTCCAACTCTGAAAGGGGACTGGGCCAGGTGGCTGGTCCCGGCCTGAAACCCACATTCAAGGGAGAGACGAATGAAAGTGAAAGAAGTGATGAATGCCAACTTCCCCAGAATCACTCCTCGTACGCCCGTGAGGGAGGTCGTCCAACTGCTGGTGCGCCACCACAAGAACAATCTGATGGTCGTGGATGCCAACGACGCTCCGGCCGGAGTGGTCACCTATAAGGACCTTTTCCGCCGATTGCTTCCTACCGTCGAAGAATTGATGCGAGATAAGACCTATTGGACCCAACCTGAGAATCTGGAAGAGCGCCTGGTCGATATCATGCACCTTCCCATCCAGGAGATCATGACAACCCGCCTTATCTCCGCCGACCCTGAAATGAACGCGCTTCAAGCCGGAGCCCTGATGAACGCTCATCGGGTCAAACAGCTGCCCGTGATCGCGGAGGGCAAGTTGATCGGGGAAATCAGCTACATTGACATCATGTGGGGCTTGATCCTGAAATACCGACGGTCCCTCTGAGACGGCAGGTAGCGGTTCCTCTCCCCTGAGTTCCGCCGCGCCGGCGCCCTCTTCATCCAGCGGGGCTCGTCTCCAGAAACCTGAAATTGCCCGGCGGCGACGGTCTTGGAATGCCCCCCACACTCTCCCGCACGACTGCGGGGCGTTCGGTCGCGACGCCCTTGTATCCACACCATCTCCACCGCCTTGCTACGATTGAGTGTGAGAAATCCGGATCATAGATGAGATGGGTACGTGTCCTCGATTGAATGGAGTCCCTGGTGAGCCGGTTTTTGGTGCAGTCGGTAGCGCATTCGCTGTTGTCACTTTTCCTGGTGGAAGCTTCCTTGCGGATCTGGCAGGTGGAGAGTGCCCGGGAGCGGTTCCGGCACCGAATGGTGATTCTGGTCGCCCCGTTGCTGATGTTTCCCCTTTTCCAGTGGATTCAACCCGAGCGAGGCTCGTTCTATTTTTCCAGGGACATCGCCTTGTTCACGTCCGCGACCTGGCTGGGTCTGCATGGCTGGGGGACGATCCCCCTGTCTCTCTTTTTCTGGCTGCTGCTGGCTGTGACCGCCGCTGTGACGCTGGTTCAGGAAGTGGGCTCGATTCTCCGCAACTTCGGGCGATCGCGGCCGACACGCGCGCCCGAACCCGCCGTGGAGGCAGATCTGAGGGGGACGGTCGCCGAGTTGAGCCGCAAGCTGGGGATTCCCGCGCCGGCGGTTCTGTTGGGTCCGGATCGGGGCCCGTCGCTGCTGGTCAACGGGACCCGGAACCCCTCCATTATTGTCTCGGAGACGATTCTCGAGCAGTTTGGCCGGCGGCAGCTGAGAAGCGCTTTGGCCCACGAACTGGCCCATATCGTCCGGCGCAGCAACGTCAGCACACTACTGGCTTTTGTCTCTCGGATGCTGATGTTTTACAACCCGGTCAGCCTGTTCGTCTTTCGCAGGCTGGTGCAGGATGACGAACAGGTCTGCGACGATATCACCGTTTCGGCGACCGGCGACCGGGAGGCGCTGGCCCGGTTGCTGCAAAGCTTTCTCGTGGAAAGTGCCGCGGGGGGACTCGCCACCGGCTCGTCGCGCAAGGAGCGGGTTCTAGCGTCCAGTTCGAATCTTCTGCTCAAGGAACGGATCTTCCGGCTTCAGGCTGGAGCAGCGGCCGCTGGAGACCCGGCGCCGGGCGTCTTCTGGTTGACTCTGCTGGCGGTTGTCTGTTTTTGCTATCTGGTGGTGTGAACATGCGGTTTGCAGCCTCCACGATCACCAAACTGCTTTTGTTCGGCCTTTTGCTGGCCGCGACAGCGGCGGCCCTCAAGACTCTCAACTGGCTGGGACTCACGGTGGGCGGCGAAGGTGTTCAACGTTACGCCTCCCTGGAGGCCGTGGGCCAGCAGTTCCCCGGCCGCCCGCTCCACCTGCCGGTCTATTTTCCGGAAGACCTGCAGTGGCCGCCTTGGGAGATCCTGGTCCGGCGGCGGCCCTGTTTCATACTGGCCGTACACGTCAGGAGGCGCCCGGGTGGGCAGATTGGACTGGCGATTCGGGAATCGGAATGCGCCAGCCCGGCCCCCCTTCCGCTGCGGCTGCAGGTGGTGGGAGTGCGTCGCCGGGACACGGTCCGTCTTAAGGGGAGGGAAGCTCTGCTTCTGGAAGGCGACTGTGCCGGTGGAGGCGACTGCATCCAGGTCGCTTGGCGGGAAGACCCGTATCGGATCACCCTGGTCACCAGGGACGCGGCTCGCGGCGAGGCGCTCCAAATCGCGTCCAGCATGCTGGAAGAGTAGAGTGGCCAGCTTCCTCTTCGGGTCTGCCGCCGAGGCGGAAAGGGCCCGGCGCAGCTTCCTTTCCGGGTGCCAACCCGTACCTTCGGCTCCGCCCTTCAAACTGCCTGGAAACTCGCTCCAGAATAGGAAATTATTTCCGGCCGAAATGGGAATTTCTTCCAATTGTTCCGCCCCTTGACCGGTCCCATAATCAGTAGTGACAGGAGGTACTAAGATGTTTAGAATAGAGTTTGCAGGAGGAGACAGGGTTCCCAAAGGAACCTACTGGAGCGTTTCGGGCGGCGACAGGGTACGCCTGGAAGAGACCTCGACCCTCCCCGGCCCCCCTTCGGAGACTTATCTGAAGTTTCACCCCGTTGCTCTGATTGTCATCGGTCCGCTTCTGGGCCTTGTTTATGCGGTCTTTCTCCCCTTTGCCGCCATCGCCATGGTGGCCTGGGTGACGCTGGAGAAGGTGTTTGGCGGAATCGCCCAGGGTCTCTGGAAGCTGGCAGTATTCAGCTGGCAGCCGGCCGAGTCGTATCTCGCCGGCCGGCAAAACCGGGGCTGGGCCAGCCGCTCCCATCCGCCAGGGGAGGCAGACCATGACCAGTCGACGGAAGAAGAACACTGACCTGAAACCGGGGACTGTCGACCTGGCCGGCGGTCCCTGGCGGCCAGTTTCGGCGGACCGCCCCAACCTGGCCTCCCTTGCCATACGGAACCTGATCTCCGCGGCCGGGCTTGCCTTCCTGGCCGCTGTGGCGGTCAGCCCTTTGGTGGCACAGGTTTCGCAGGCCAGCCAGGCTTGCCTGGACTGTCATGGCGAAGCGGAAATGCGGGAGGCGACCTTTGACTTCAAGAACGGAACCTCGGTCCCTGTTTTTGTTGGTTCAACGCTCTTTGCCAGGTCGGTCCACGGCGAATTTGACTGCAGCGACTGCCACCAGCGGTTCAGCGAAGAGGAACACGCGGAGCTCTCCTTCAGTAGCCGGACCCGCTACCGGCGCTCGATGTCCGAGGGCTGCCGCAGCTGCCATGAGCTGGCAGGAATCCACGAGCGGATGCTGCGGGAGCGTCCCCGGCTCGACTGCGTGGGTTGTCACGGCTCCCACGCCATCGTTCCCATTGACACGGCTGCCGACAATTGCCTGGGCTGCCACCAGCGTGACCTGAAGACCCGGTTTGCCGACAAGACCCAGCTCTCGCTGTTTTTTGACAAGGAGGCCTTTCAGCTCTCCGTGCACCAGAAACTGCGCTGCGTGGACTGCCATTTCGGGTTCTCCTCCGAAAAGCACCCGGAGCGGGTCTTCCATGACCACCGAGAGCTGACGCTGGCGATGGCGGAGAGCTGCCGCCGCTGCCACTTTGACAAGTACACCCGGACTCTGGAAAGCGTTCATTTTAAGATTCTCAGCCAAGAAGACCAGAGGGTTCCGGTGTGCACCGACTGTCACGGCAGCCATGCCATTGGGTCGGCCAGACACGACAAGCTGGCGGCTGCCAGGCGGTGCAAGAACTGCCATGAGGACATTTATCGGACCTTCTCTCAAAGCGTACACGGGAAGCCGCTGCTTTCGGAAGACAACCAGGACGTACCCGTTTGTTCGGACTGCCACACCGCTCACAAGATCCAGGACCCCACCAGAGCCGACTTCCGGGATGACATTCCCCAGATGTGCGGGGATTGCCACTCCAACAAGCAGTTGATGAGCAAGTACGGCCTGTCCACGGCGGTTCTGGAAACCTACCTGGAGAGTTTTCATGGGGTGACGCTGAGTTTTTACAAGAAAGAACACCAGGTGAGGCGGATTGCCGTCTGCACCGATTGCCATGGAATTCACGACATCCAGAGCCTGAGGGGACGAGACGACGCCACCGTCAAAGCCACTCTGGTGGGCCGCTGCCGGCAGTGTCACCAGGAGGCGACCATCAACTTTCCGGCGGCCTGGATTTCTCACTACGAGCCCAACCTCGAGAGGGCCCCGCTGGTGTTCCTGGTACGGCTCTTCTACCGGGTCTTTATCCCGTTTATGATCGTGGGTCTGGTGGTGCAGATTCTCCTGGACATCTGGCGCTACGCCAGCAACCGTTAGGAAAAGAACAATGGCTTCGGCGACTTTACAGTCTCAACCCTGGATCCGGAGGTTCCGAAAACTGCGCCTGCTGGAGCACCATCTCAACGCTCTCGTGTTTCTGGTTCTGGTCGCAACCGGCCTGGCCCAGCGCCACTACAGCTTCTCCTGGGCCCAGTGGCTCATCCTGGAGGTGGGAGGCATCGATCAGACCCGGGTGATTCACCGCTATGCGGGGGCTCTGTTTGCCATTCTGATCCTGCAGCACATCGCCGTGGCCCTGTCGGGAGTCCTCTTCCGGAACTGGCGTGCTTCAATGGTGGTGAACCGCAACGACTTCCAGGCCGCCCTGACAAACTTGAAATACTATCTCGGATTTCTGGATCGACCGGCCCGCTGCGACCGCTACGACTACCGGCAGAAGTTTGAGTACTGGGGAGTCGTCCTGGGCGGGATCCTGATGGCGGTGACCGGCCTGATCCTCTGCTTTCCGGTCGAGCTCTTCAAGCTGGTCCCGGTCCTGCCCGGCCAGATCATACCGGCTGCCAAGGCCGCCCACGGCTACGAAGCGATGCTCGCCTTTCTGGTCATTGTCATCTGGCACATCTACAACTCGGTTTTCAGTCCGGAGGTGTTTCCGCTCGACGCCGTGATCTTTACGGGCAAGATCTCCCGGGAGCGGATGATCCACGAACACCCGCTGGAGTACGAACGGATGACGGGGACCCGCCTCGAGGATCCACCCGCTGGCAGCCCGGCGGCGGCACAACCCCGGGCGGATCAAGCCGGCTGAGGTTTCCTCCGGGTGAATCGCGCGCCGGGATCGCCTTGAGCTCGACTTTCGCCGGCGGCTACAATGGAACCGGGTGGTCGGGGCCGTCAACGGCAACGAAATCCGCAAGCGGTCGGGCCTGGCAAAAAGGGGAGCATGCAGAAGAGGATCACGATTGCCGCGCTGCTCAGTATGACGGTGGTGCTGGGCGTTTTGGGGATCCTCAGCAGCATCAGCGTCGACGAGGAGATCGACCATTCGCTGTCCCAGAGCCTGGCTCTGGCCCAGGTGACTTCAACCTACACGGACGATCTTCTCAAGGCCAATCTGGTCCGGCTTTACGATGTTTCCCTCTCCGGAGCGGTCGACCTCGAGGACGGAGATTGGAAGCCCGAGCAGGAAGCCCTGAGAATCGCCTATGAGTATTCGCTCTTCAGTGCCGGCCTGTTTCTCCTGGACAAAGAGGGGCGGATTATCCTGACCTACCCCCAAGCCCAGGTCAGCCAGGCGGATCTGGCCGGGATACCCGACGTGGACAAGGCGCTCCGGCAGTCCCGGCCCTTCCTCTCCTCGCTGCGGACTTTGTCCGTAACCGGACGCAGGACCGTCTTTGCCTTCGCACCCTTGAAAGACAAGGCCGGGCGGGTCGTAGGCGCCATCGGCGGCGAGATCGACCCGACCAACCGTTTTCTGGGCGATGTTCTGCACTCGGTTCCCGAGTCGAGCGACACGGTGATCGAACTGGTCGACGGCGAGGGGACGGTCATTGCCTCCTCTCACCCCGAGCGGGTTTTCTCCTGCAGCGACCGCAGCCGTATCCTGGGTAACCTGATCATGAAGAGGCAGAGCGCGGTTTTTCGTTGCCACCGCTGCCACGAAAGCGCCCACGCTTCGGCTCCGGCTCCCAGGACGACCGACATGCTCGCTTTTGCTCCTTTGCGGGAGGCCCCCTGGGGGGTCTCCGTCCGCGAGCCGGAGCGGGTCGTTTTTGCTCCCTCGCGCAACCTGCGCCTTCGATTCCTGGTGCTGGGCCTGGTGGTGGCCGGCAGCGCCGCAGGCCTGGGTGTGGTGATCAGCCGCAGCATCGTCAACCCGATCAAAGGGCTCACTGACGCCGCCAGCCGGATCGCGGCTGGACAGCTGGATGTTCCCGTCATGGTCTCTTCCCGCAACGATGAGATCGGAGTTCTGAGCGAAAACTTTGAAAGCATGAGGCGAAAGCTGGCCCGTTCGCTGGAGGAACTGAGGGGGCACAACCTCCAGCTCGAAGAGCGTGTTGAGCAGAGAACCCGCCAGCTGAACGAAAGCAAGCAGAGGTTGTCGTCTCTTCTGCACAAGATGATGAGCGCCCAGGAGGATGAGAGGAAACGGATCGCCAGGGAGCTGCACGATGATACTTTGCAGGCGGCGGCCGCTCTCGGTCTGTCTCTGGAGCTCTCCTCTCTGGCGTTGGGAAAGCAACACTTGACGGCGGAGGACCTGCGGACACTCAAGAAGAGCGTCGACCAGCTCATCGATGGCATCAATCGTTTGATCCAGGATCTGAGACCGCCCATGCTGGACGATCTGGGGCTGGATGCGGCCATCCGCTGGCTGCTGGACAAACACCTTGCCAGCAGGGGGATCCGCTGCCATCTGAAGCTGACGGAGAAGTTTGCCCGATGCCTTTTCTCCTGGCGAAAATCGAAAAAGAATCGGCGCTTCGAACTGACCCTGTTTCGGATCATCCAGGAGGCCGTCACCAACATTGCCAAGCACTCCGGGGCCCGGACCGTATCCGTATCGCTGATGTGCCGGGGAGGCCAGGTGCGTCTGCTGGTGCAGGATGACGGGAAGGGGTTTGACGCTGCCCGAGTCCTGGCCGGTGCGGGGCGCGGCAGGCAGAGGGGTTATGGCATCCTGGGCCTCAAAGAAAGGGTGGTCCTGCTGAGCGGCGAACTGGAGATCGACTCGGCTCCCGGAGAAGGGACCAGCCTGCTGGCCATTCTGCCGGTTCCAGAGTCAGGGAGTGAAGATGCCGCCTGTTAGGGTGCTCATAGCCGACGATCACACGCTCGTGCGCGAGGGTGTGAGCGCCTTACTCAACTTGTACGAAGATCTGCAGGTGGTGGGACAGGCCGAGGACGGCCTGCGGGCTGTCGAAGAGGCCAGCCGGCTCCACCCGGACGTTATTCTCATGGATATCGCCAAGCCGGGGCTGGGGGGGCTGGAGGCCACGATTGAGATCCGGAAGACCGATCCCCGGGTCAAAATCCTGGTTTTGAGCCAGTACGACAACAAGGAATATATCAAACGCTTTTTGAAGGCGGGCGCCGCCGGCTACGTTTTGAAAAAAGCGATGGGGGAAGAGCTGGTCCGGGCCATCCGGGCCGTTGCGCGGGGGGAATCGTATCTCTACCCGGCCATCGCCTCCCGCGTGATCGAAGACTATCTGGAGGCCAGCTCCCGCGCCGAGACAGATGACCCGTACGAGTTCTTGACCGACCGGGAGAAACAGGTGCTGAAGCTGATTGCTGAAGGGCAGACGCACAAAGAAGCTGCCTCCACACTCGGAATCAGCACCAGGACTGTCATCGCGCACCAGACCCACATCTGCGAAAAGCTGGATGTCCACAGCCGCGCCGATCTCATCAAGTTCGCAATATCCAAAGGGATCATCCAGCTGGACTAGGCGACTGCGACTAGACCAGTAGCGAGCCACCTCATACCGCCGAGAAAGGCATACGCGTAGCCACAATGACAACGGAGCCGGGAGCGTCAGCGACCGCAGCCCAACGCTGAGCGCAAGTCGTTAGGCGCACACTTATCCCGCACGAAGTGACGATGATGGAACCAGACACGAATGACCAAGGGCTTGAGTGGCAGATCGGGGTTTGGGACCGAATGTCGGAGCTGTACGCGCAAGAGGTAGACCGACGGTTTGTCCTGGTCGTGGAGAGGGTGATCGCGTGCGCGGCACTGAAGCCAGGTGAGCGGGTCCTCG
>JBHHYX010000144.1:0-11507 GCA_046757765.1 Acidobacteriota bacterium
CCAACGCGCAACTTGACCACTTTGTGAACTTGTTCTCGGACTAGGAATTCCCTAGGTGTAACCGCCCAGAGTGTGTCATCGAACGCAGGTCAATCTTTTGTCGTCAATGGCCGACGGCACAGAGGCAACAACTTTATGATGGATGGAACCGACAACAACTATGTTGGTATAGGCGGCGCTCCCAGCGTTATCCCCCAGATCGACATCATTGAGGAGTTCCGCGTTTCTACCAACAACTTTTCTTCGGAGTACCGACGAAACGCGGGGGCAATCGTCAACATCTTGACCAAATCCGGCCCTTTCCCGGTGATGAACGAGACTCGAAATCAATGGTCAGAGAGGTGCGCCGAAGCAGGTCCACTCCAATGATGGCGTCCAGACCCAGCCAGGACAGATCGGCCACCAGACAGGGGAGACTGCTGAGAACCGGCCCCATCCGCAAGTGGGAAGAATGACTCTGCCGACCGTCTTAGTCTTGCCGAAAGCGGACACTCGGTACTTGCGACCGACCGTCTTCAGACCCATCTTCCTGACGATGCGCTTGTCGACCACGCTGAAGTTCGCTCCGGTGTCGATCTGGACTTTGAGTTTCGTCGACTCACCGGCCGTGGCCCTCACGACGATCATATAGTCCCGAAGCACTTTGAAGGGAAGCCCGCTTCGCGTGTCCTGGGGTGGCGCAGGAGTCGGTTGAAGAACGCTTTCGCCGATGCACTCCCGTTTTACAGCAGGCCGGCCCCCGGTCATAATGACCCCGCGGGGGCCCACCAGGCGAAAGCGTACATGTGATGATCGAAGAACAGATTCTTTTGAAGCGTGAGGGAGAGCTGGCCTGGCTGACCTTCAACCGGCCCGAGTCGCGGAATGCCTTGACATTTGCCATGTACGAACGTCTGAGCCGGATCTTGCGTGAGTTGCGGGAGGAGAAGGACCTCCGTGTCTTGATCTTGACGGGGGCCGGGCGGGATGCCTTTGTAGCCGGGACCGAGATCTCGGAGTTCAGGGCTTTCCGGAAGGCGGCGGATGCCATTGCCTACGAAGAACGCCTGGAGTCGATTTTTGGAGATCTGGAGGAGTTTCCGCGTCCAACAATCGCCATGGTCAACGGTTATGCCGTGGGAGGAGGAGCTCAGATGGCCCTGGCTTGCGACCTCCGTGTTTGCAGTCCCCACGCCCGCTTCGGGGTGCCGATTGCACGCACCCTGGGGAACTGCCTTTCTACCACCGGCTATGCCCGATTGATGGAGTTGGTGGGCCCCTCCCTGACCAAGGAACTCCTTTTCACCGGTCGCATGATCGGGGCCGAGGAAGCTCGCGGATTGGGCCTGGTGAGTGACGTGGTGGCCGGCGACAAGCTCCAACAACACGTCCGGGAGTTGGCTCGATCGATTGCACGCAATGCTCCGCTGACTCTCGAGGTCACCAAAACCGCTGTCCGCCTCATCCTGGCGCGCCGCAGGGCGCCCCTGGATCATGATCTGCTTCTGAAGTGCTATCTGAGTGAGGATTTTCGCGAAGGGATCGAGGCCTTTCTGGGCAAGAGGAGGCCGCATTGGCGGGGACGGTAGACCCAAAACGGGAACAGGGTTCCCGGATTCCCGGTGGAGAAGAAGAGGGTCCCCTGGCCGGCATTCGAGTACTCGATCTGGGGCGACATCTGGCGGGCCCGACGGCGGCGATGTGGTTGGGCGATCTGGGGGCGGATGTGATCAAGGTGGAGTCGCTGGCCGGCGGTGATCCCGGACGCACCGCGGGGCCGCCCTTCATCGACGGAGAGAGTGCCTTCTTCCTCTCCGCCAACCGCAACAAGCGCTCCCTGGCCCTGGATGTGAAGAGCCCGGATGGCCAAAAGATCTTCCGTCGGCTGGCCGGGACGGCCGATGTGGTCATTGAGAACTTTCGGCCCGGAGTGATGGACGCCCTCTCGATCGGCTATGGGGTTCTTTCCAGAGCAAACCCCCGGCTCATCTACTGCTCCATCACCGGTTTTGGAAGGGGCGGGCCTCTCGCCCAACGCCCGGGCCTGGACCAGATTATTCAGGGCCTCTCGGGGTTGATGAGCATCACAGGCTTTGAAGGAGGGCCGCCGGTCCGGGTGGGAATTCCGATCGCCGACCTGCTGGCGGGGTTGTTCGGCGCTTACGGCATCCTGGCGGCGCTTCAGGCCAGGCAAAGGACCGGCCGCGGTCAACGAGTCGATACTTCGCTCCTCGAGAGCATGGTGGGAATGCTCTCTTTTCAGGGCGTCCGCTATCTGAACGGCCGGGGCACTCCCCCGCCAGCCGGCAACCACCACCCTATCCTGGCTCCCTACGGAGTGTTCGAGGCCCGCGATGGTTGTCTCACCATCGGCACCACCAGCCAGCGGTCGTGGAGGAGACTGTGCCGGGTGATTGGCGGAGAGGAGTTTCTGAAGGATCCGCGCTTCAAGGACAATGGCGCGCGCTTTCGGCATCGAGAGTTATTGGCTCGACTGATGGGAGAGAAACTGCAGGCCCACACGGTGGCGGAGTGGGAGGAGATCCTCAATCAAGAGAGTGTCCCGTGCGGGCCGATTCAGAGCATGGATCAAGCCCTGGACCACCCGCAGGTCCTGGGGCGAGAGATGGTGATGGAGTGCTCCCATCCCACAGCGGGTCGAATTCGCCTGCTCGGCCTGCCGGTCAAGCATAGCCAAACTCCGGCCGCCCTCCACCGCCCCCCTCCTCTTCTGGGACAGCACACGGAGGAGATCCTGAAGGAAGTAGGCCTGTCGGAGGAGGATCTGCGAAGGCTCGAGCGTTTGAAGGTGGTTGCCAGTGTCGGCGCCGGTTGAGTGAGTTGAGCAAGCGGCGTAGCAGCTCAGGGAGCGTGGGGTGCTTCAATCTCCTCCTCCCCTCGGAGCGGGTTGTGTGGTTTCGACTTCCCCGCCGCTTTACAGCTTCGCCTTTTGCGTTGCCGTCCTGCCGGGGCCGATAATGTCGAGTGTCCGACCAGTTGGTTCGAGGAGGAGATTTTTCCAATCTGATATTGGGAAGCGGGGCATTGGGGGAGGCGAGCCACCTGTTGAGATATCGAAGCGGACGGCATTTTCTACAGATTCCAGGGCCCACCAATGTCCCGGATCGGATTCTGAGGGCCATGGATCGGCCCACAATCGACCACCGCAGTCTGCAATTCTCGGGCTTGGCGGAGGAGATATTTGAACGCTTGAAGCCAGTATGCGGCAGCACTGGCCCAGTGTTGATTTTCCCCGGGTCGGGCACGGGCGGCTGGGAAGCGGCTCTGGTCAATACCCTTTCCCCGGGCGACGAAGTCCTGCTTTGTGAAAATGGATTTTTCGCGGCCAAAGTCGGGAAAACAGCCAGGAAACTGGGCTTGCGGGTGCGGGTTCTGGAGGGAGACTGGCGGCGCGCCGTCGATCCGGAGGCGGTTGAACGGACCCTGGCCCAAGACGCGGCCCACCTCATCCGGGCCCTTCTGGTCGTGCACAATGAGACTTCGACCGGGGCGACAACGCTCATCGACTCCCTACGGAAGGCGATCGACCGGGCGCGCCACCCAGCCCTGCTGATGGTAGACTCCATTTCTTCTCTCGGCTGTGTGGACTACCGGCACGACGAGTGGGGTATCGACGTGACCATCGCCTCCTCTCAGAAGGGCCTGATGCTGCCGCCCGGAATCTGTTTCAACGTCCCCAGTGAAAAAGCGCTGAAGGTGAGCGGCAGATCCCGGCTGGCCCGGTCCTATTGGGATTGGAGACCTCAACTCCAGGCCAACGAGAAGGGTTTCTTCCCCTACACCCCGGCAACAAACCTTCTTTTCGGACTGCGGGAAGCCCTGAGACTGATCGATGAGGAGGGTCTCCGGAACGTTTACCTGCGTCACCAACGACTGGCCGAGGCCACCCGCAGAGCCGTCGAGGGATGGGGGTTGAAGATCTTCTGCGCCAAGCCCGAAGAAAGAAGCGTGTCGGTGACGGCGGTACAAGTCCCCGAGAGCGTGAACGCCGACGAAGTGCGAGCGCTGATCCTGGATCGCTACGACCTCTCGCTGGGTGCGGGACTCGGCAAGCTGGCGGGCAAAGTCTTTCGAATCGGACACCTGGGCAGCTTCAATGCGCTGATGTTGATGGCCGCCTTGTCAGGGATTGAAATGGGGATGGCGGTTCATGGGGGCTTGCCTTTTCAGCCGGGCGGGGTGCTGGCGGCGATGCAGTACCTGCAGAGTCTGGAGGCGAGTTGAGCGATGGGGAGTGACCGCAATCCGGCGATCCGCCTGGCTCTCGTCCTCAGCCTCTGCACGGCCCCACTCACCTTTTGGGGCTGTCGGAGCGCGGGCCAGACCCCGCCTCTGGAGCTCAAGTTTGGCCATGTGGGCGCCCCGGGATCCCTGTTTTCTCTATCGGCCCAAGAGTTTGCGCGCCGCGTCAACGCGCGGCTGGAAGGGCGGGCCAGGGTACTGGTCTTCGGATCCAGCCAACTGGGCGGCGACTCCGTCCTCTTGCGCAAACTCAAACTGGGGACGGTGGATCTGGCCCTTCCTTCCACCATACTCTCCTCCAGCGTGGAGGCTTTTGGTCTCTTCGAGCTGCCTTACCTGGTTGCGGATCGGGATCACATGAAACGGATTGAGGAGAAGATCTTCTGGCCCATCCTGGCGCCCCAGGCGGAAAGGAAAGGCTACAAGATCCTGGCCGTATGGGAAAACGGCTTCCGACAGGTGACCAACAACGTTCACCCCATCCGGGAACCTGGAGACCTGCGGGGGATCAAGCTTCGAATTCCCCGCGGGAGATGGAGGGTGCGTCTGTTTCAGATCTTTGGCGCCAATCCCACTCCCATGGCCCTTTCCGAGGTTTTCGTAGCCCTGCGGACGGGAGTCATGGACGGAGAGGAGAACCCTCTCACCCAGATCGTGAGCTCCCGCTTTCACGAGGTCCAGCGCTATCTCTCGCTGACCAACCATGTCTATACTCCAGCCTACGTGACGGTGGGTGCCGAGAAATGGGCCTCGCAACCGCGGGACGTGCGGGAGGCGGTGGAAAGGGCCGCTCGCGAGACGCGTGACTTCGTCTTGGCAACAGCAAAAAGACTCGACAGGCAATTGCTGCTGGAACTCAGGAAAAGCGGAATCTCTGTCAATGAGGTGGACCGCGACCGCTTCCTGGAAGCCAGTCAAGCCGTCTACCGGGAGTTCGGCGAGGCCGTGCCGGGAGCAAGGGAGTTGATCGACGCGGCTCTGGCCCTGAATTGAGCCATCCTTGATGACCGTGTCAGCAAGTGGGTGAAGATCAGTGAGACTCCGGGAGAAATTCGAGCGGATGCTGGAATGGACCGTCATCGGGCTGATGGGCGCTCTCGCCCTGGTGGTCGTGGCCGGTGTGGTTTTCAGGAAAGTGGGGGCGGCGCTTGTCTGGTACGACGAAGGGGCCTCGGTTCTGCTCGCCTGGCTGACCTATTTCGGCGCGGCGCTGGCGGCGTCTAAACAAGCCCATATCGGGTTTCCCGGTCTGGTAGCCAAGCTGAGTCTGAAATGGCGCCTGGCCGTTGTCGTCTGCCGGGAAATCCTGGTGCTGGCTTTTCTGGGGGTCGTGGCCTGGTCGGGGTGGCGGGTCCTCTCGGCACTGGAGGGAGAAACTCTGGTCAGCCTCCCCTGGATGCCGGCCTCTGTGGCCCACTCCGTCATTCCCATCGGCGCCATCCTTTTTATCCTTGCCCAGCTGCTGGCCTTTCCCGGGAGGGTGAGGAGAGAACTGGAGACAGGTGAGGGCTGGAACTGATGGCGCCTCTGCTTCTGCTGTTCGGCCTCGCCATTCTGGTTCTCCTGGACTTTCCAATCGCAGTGGCCTTGGGCGGAATGGCCGTCCTCGCAATGCTGGTTTCTTCGGGGCCGGCGGCGCTTCCCAATGTGGGTCTGCTTCTCTTCGATGGCGCCACAAAATTTCCGCTCATCGCCATCCCGTTGTTCATCCTGGCCGGGGCCATCATGAATGCCTCCGGCATCTCCCAAAGGCTCATCGATCTGGCGCTGGCGCTGGTGGGTTTTGTTCGCGGAGCGCTGGCCATGGTGACCATTGTGGCTTCTCTCTTCTTCGCCGAAATGTCCGGTTCGGCGGTGGCCGACGTGGCAGCGCTGGGCTCGATCCTGATCCCGGCCATGCGGCGCGCTGGGTACCCGGCCCCTTTTGCCGCGGCGGTGACCTCTTCGGCCGCCACGCTGGCCGTGATCATTCCCCCCTCCATCCCCATGATCCTCTACGCGGCCATGTCCAACAGTTCGGTGGTGGAGTTGTTCATCGCCGGGATTGTACCTGGGATTCTGGGTGGAGGTCTGCTGCTGGCCCTGACCAGCCTGGCCGCCCGGCGCTACCGCTTTCCCGTCGCTCAAGCCTTCCAGGTTGCCGTCTTGTGGCGGGCCTTGAAAGGTTCCGGTTGGGCACTCACACTTCCCCTGATCATTTTGGGAGGGATTTTCAGTGGCTGGGTAACGGCCACTGAAGGTGCCGCCCTGGCAGTTGTCGCGGCCACAGTCATCGGAGCGGGAATCTACCGCCAGCTGGACTGGACGGGTCTGCGGAAGGCAACCGTACAGGGTGCGATTCAGACCGCCGTGGTGATGTTTCTAGTGGCCGCATCGGCCCTGGTCGGGGACTATCTGGCCGAGTCTCAAGTCCCTCAGACTCTGGCTCATTCCATTGCGGGGTTCACGCGCAATCCCTACCTCATCCTCGCTTTTCTCAACCTCTTCCTTTTGATCATCGGCTTGTTCCTGCACTCGGCGGCGGCCATCATCCTGGTGATCCCCATCGTCATGCCCCTGGTTCATTCAGTGGGCATCGATCCAGTGCACTTTGGGCTGGTGGTGACCCTCAACCTGGGGATCGGGCAGCAGACTCCTCCCGTGGCCAGTGTTCTGGTAACGGCCTGCTCGGTGGCCAAAGCGGACATCTGGGAAGTCAGCAAGGCCAATCTCCGTTTTGTCGGGGCCCTGCTTGTCGTTCTGCTGCTGGTGACCTATGTGCCGGTGATCCCCATGCTTCTGGTAGACTGGCTCTACCGCTGACCGGGGAAGGCAAAGGAGGGCGTGGCTAGCAAGGCCAGGATGGCCAGGTGGCCAACTGAACCGAAGCGTCAGCGCCCGGCCCAATACGGATGGCCACTCACTGAGGTTCGTGGTTCAGTGACTTGGCACCAGAATCGCTCACTACACTGTTCCACTCACCGCTCGTCGGTCTGAGGTGTGAGCCTCATTGGCATTGGGGGTCGGTATCAGGACTCGGAAACCGCACCGCTCGGCGGTATGAGGTTGCTCTCTACCTGTTGCAAATAATTGAAAATACAAAATCTCAAATGCAAGAGCTGTTGAGGTTTAAGGCTTGGGTCCTTGGGATTTGTTTGAGATTTGGGGCTTGAAGTCTTAAGATTTCTAGTTCCCATCCCAAACGATAAGCTCCTATGTCACAACTATTTAAGAGTCTTGGGATGGGAACTAGCTAGGAGCCTGGCTGGGCGCCGAGAGGGGGTGAGCTGGAGTCGGCCGCGCCGCCCCTCGACCAGCGCATGACGCCTGTGGAATCCAGGAAGAAATACCTGTCTCCCGTCACTCCAGGGTCTTCAGGGCGTCCCTGCCCCCACCAGGTGTAGAGTGAACCCGGAGGGTTGTCCAGGCTGAAGATGTAGCCCAGACGGTCACCCTGCTCCACGCCGATCAGTCCCTCCGCCACCAGCTGGTTGTCGGCGTCGGCGTAGACTCCGAACTTCATGCGGTAGAGCTCCTGGGCGGAAGTCCAGATCCTCATATAGCTGATGGCAGCCGCTTCGTTGGCTGCCTTCTTGGATTGAGAAAGGCTGGGAACAGCGATGGCGGCCACGATAGCAATGACCGCAATCACCACCAGCAACTCGATGAGTGAGAAGCCGGAGGAGGAGGTCTTGGATGTGGCGTTGCCTCCGTCTTGGCCAAGGACGTCCCTGGTCGTTGGCTGGAAGCGCGTCTCTGGACTCACACTCCTCGACGCGCCTCGTTTCGATTCATTTTGCCTGCTCTTACACAAATCAGTCACTCCCAAAAAACGTGTCTTGCCTACCCTCAAGCAAGAGCTGTGCCCTTGGCGCCAAGAGCCGCTGAGACGAACCGCTCCAGAAAAGCCCTCACGCGCTTGTAGAGCTTTTAAGTCATCCATGTGTAAGGAGATCGATCTCCTTACTGGTTTTGGAGACCGAGTTGTCTCCGCAAATCTTCCGCCGGCTCGCCACCCGGTTTCCTCGCCACCTAACGACAGTTTTCGTCATCCCCTGCCAAAAGACGTCACACCGGGATGGCATTGGGCGAGGTCGCCCAGTCTGAGCCCCGACTCATTCGTAAACTGTTCTGCTCCAGCGGCGAAAGGGTCCGTGCTGACCGGTTGAACGCGCCCGGCCTCCTCGACGGACTGCACGAGTACGACTGCGGGGACCCTGTCGCGACGCCTGGTCCAGCCCGGCGCGCACTTAGAGCTCGCTTCGTGACGACCTCCTACGAATAGCGAGTGGGACCTGGCGGCGAACTGCCCGCGCTGTCCCAAAATGAACCACGATCGGTCCATCAAGTAGAGGGATTTCCGGGCCTTGGACAGGATGGAATAACCTTCCCCCCTCGCCGGCCGATAAAGAAGATTGACGTGCCCGACGACGACACCGTGGCGCGCCCCATGGCAACTGGGAGGTTCGATTGGTCATGAACAGCATTCTCAAGCTCACCCTTTTCGAAGAGTTCGAGCTGGGTGTGGAAATCCTGGAGATCCACCAGAGACGTCTGGCCATCCCGGCCCAGATCATCCGCCCGGTCGGGGCGGACCAAAGTCTGGGCGCCCAAATGAGAATCTCTTGCCACCTCATTCGAGACCTTCTAGGCTTCTGTGGTCAGTTTGAAAACCTGCATAAACAGGAACTCCAGGACCTCGAAGCGGACTTGCGCTCCGCCGAAGGCGAGGGGCAAAAAGTCCGCTACCGGCACCAACGCTGTGCCGCCCTCCTCCAGGAGATCGACCTCTTCCGCAGAGGGCTGAAAAAGGCGGAGGAACTGGCCCGGAGCTTGCTGCGTCTTCCGAAGCTCTCCCGGGACGAGTTCGACAGCTTCGGCTACTTCGCTTGGGGGCCGGTGGAGAGCTTCCGGTACAGCGATGCCTTTGGTCGACTTCGGGGGTTCTCCCCTCATTGGAGACGTCTGCATCCGCTTCAAGGTCTGATCCATTCCACCGCCGATGACTCGGAGACAAGATCCAGACTAAGCGGGGCCGTGGAACAACTTCTTTATCTCTGGTGCCTGATGCGCCATATTGATTCGGTGAGGTCAAAGCGCTTCGACCAGGATCGCCTGATTCTTCTGATGGTGCATTCCTATTACCGCTGCCGCCGATTGTTCGTCGATTTGGACGATCTAAGCCGCTTCCTGGAATGGACGAATCCAAGCCTCTCAAGGTTCTTCTCCGCCACTTCAGCTGCCCTCAAGATGGAGGCGGGAGCCGCGCTCAAGAGCGAGATCCGTCACCTCAACGAAAAAACGGATGTCAACGATCGTCTGGTCCGCGGGGTGGGAATACTGCAGAATGCAATGGAACAGGGCACGCGAAGACTCTTGGAAAACCTGGAACCCGGGTTCGATTCCAACAATCTCTTCGACGAGACCGAGCGAAGGTTCCAACAAGCCACCGTCCTGATCGATGATCTGAGACGCCTGCAGCAACTGGCGCAGCGGATGGAAAGCTCGGACTCCGAAGGCATCCGAACCGCCCTCCAAGAAGAGCTGCAGCTCTTCAAAGAGCAGTCATTCTCCGCCCTTTTCGTCAAAGATCGGGAGGTCTTCAAACAGTTCGAGCGGGAGCTCCGAGAAGCAGATTCGAGATCTCGCGCTTTTGTACTCCATCGCTTCCATGTCTATCTCTCGACCCTGCTGGTTCTGGTAAAGAATCGCTCCGTCCTGGTCAATTTCAAGCCCCGGAATCGCGTCAGACCCGCAATCCAACGCTGAAGCCAAACCCCCGGGATCAAACCGCGGGCGCAACCCTGGGACCCACGGCCCGATCACACTCAGCCGGCGGCTTCTTGAAGTTCGGCTCTTTCCGGCTCCGCTCGCGGCCAGGCATCGAAGATCGCCCGCACCAGAGTCGCCAGCGGAAGGGCAAAGAAGACTCCCCAAAACCCCCATAGGCCGCCGAAAAAAAGAACCGCCAGTATGATGACGACGGGATGAAAGTGGAGCACTTCGGAAAGGAGCAGGGGAGCCAGCAGATTACCGTCCAACATTTGTATAACGGTGTAGGCGATCATGACGTAGACGAAGTTCCAGCCCAATCCCCACTGAAAGTAGGCGACTAGTGCCACCGGCAAGGTCATCGAAACCACGCCGATGTAAGGGATGAGAACCGAAATACCCGCCAGCAGCCCCAAAAGCACCGGAACTTCCAACCCCAGCAGGGCAAAAGTCGGAGAGCTGACGCCCCAGACGATGAGCACTTCCCACGACTTTCCCCGTAGATAGTTGCCCATCTCCCGATCCACCTGATGCCACACCTGAACCACTAGTTCCCGGTTCCTGGGCAGGCAACAACCAATCGATTTCAAAATGTAGGATTTATCCTTCAGAAAGAAGAAAACCAGGAATGGGACCAGAACCAGATAGACCAATTTGGCCAGCGAGACGACGGAGAAGGAAAGCATCCGCTGTCCGATGGCCATGATTTCTGAACGTGAAAGGCTAACCAGATCCTGGATTTCTTTTTCCGACACCAGGTTGGGATACATCTCCGGCAGACGCTGGAGAGCGGTCATCACATGCGACATCATGGTGGGAAGAGACTGAAGGAACTCTGTCACCTGCCCCAGCAACAAAGGCAACAGGGAGAAGAGGACAAACGAGAGGAACAGCAGGAAGCCCAGAAAGACCACCAGAACTGCCGGTAGCCGTGCCAGTTTCATCCGCTCCAGCCCCCCGACCAATCCTTCCAGCAAATAGGCAATCACGACAGCGGCCCAGATGGGAGCCAGAGCGGTTCCCAAAAAGAAGACAACACCAAATCCGAGCAGCAGCGTGATGACCAGACTCACCGTCTGAGGATTCGAGAACTGCCGCTGATACCAGTTGCGAATGGTCATGAGATGTCGTCCCAGGGCGCTGCCGGCACCGTCAGTGGCGGAGGGGGTGCCGCTCCACTGCCCCGTCCTTTCGGGCCAGTCGACGAAGTCCCCCTTTTGAAGCGCCTCAACCTTGGACATTGTATTCTAAATCTCCTGACAGTCGATGGGTTCTCCCCGCAATCCTTTCCACTTCTTCCCGCCGCTCTATGCCCTGCTCCTTCTGGTTAGATTGGATTGGAGCCCTTTCGGATCAGTTCGGGCAGACAGTCTAGCCCGAATTTCTCACACTCGATCGTAGCGAGGCGGTGGAGATGCCCGTGGATACAAGGCGTCGCGACCGAGGGCCCTGCAGTCGCACTGAACAGTACGTCGAGGAGCCCGACGGAGCGCAACGCAGTAGACGCGAGCATA
>JBHHYX010000145.1:0-11486 GCA_046757765.1 Acidobacteriota bacterium
AGACGCGGGCATATCCGCCGCCGTAGTAGATTGGGTGTGAGAAATGCGGGCTAACTCCCGCTCCAACCATACTCTCCGATCAGAGGCACGAAGGCGCACGCTTCTCCCCGAGTCTTTCGAATGCCGCCTTCCGTTTTCGACACGGTATAGAGAACTTGTGACAGTCCCTCCTCAAGGGGAATGATCAAACGGCCGCCCCAGTCGAGCTGCTCCAGCAACGGTTCAGGGACCGCCGGCGCACCGGCAGTCACAAGAATCCGGTGGAAAGGCGCTTCTTCCGTCCACCCCAGTGTGCCGTTGGCGATCTTGAAATGGATGTTGCGGTAACCCAGCTTTCTCAAACGCTGCCGAGTGAGTCGAGCCAGTTGGGGGATGCGTTCAATGGTGTAAACGACGGCTCCCAGTTCTGCCAGAATGGCACTTTGATATCCACTCCCACTCCCGATCTCCAGAATCCGATGGCCGGGCTCAACTCCGGCAGCCTGGGTCATGACCGCAACCATGTAGGGCTGGCTGATGGTTTGATCCCAGCCGATGGGAAGTGGGCGATCCCGGTAGGCTTGGCAGTTGAGGTTGTCGGGTACGAACTCGTGGCGCGGCAGCCTGCCAAAGACGCGTAGTAGTCTGGGGTCGAGCAAACCACGCGCCTGCAGCTGGTCTTTCACCATCTTCTCTCGTTCGGCCGCATAGGTATCCGTCATGATCAGGCCAGAAAAGAGAGCTGACTCTCTCTCATGAGTGCCCTTCTTCGGCTGCGAAAGAGGAGTTTGAGCTTTTGGCGCTCAGGCGGAGAGAGTCGCGGGCCCAGAGCCACGAAATCTCGCCAGAAAGCCTCCAGCGCATCGAGGGAACAGTTCGGTTCCAGGCGCATTTTTAAGCTGTAATAACCGCTGGAGTAGCGGCCGGTCAGCTCCTCGACAAAGGGGTAAGAAGAGCGATGGGCAGAACAGATGCCATGTGTTCGGATGGCTTGCTGGTGCTCGCGCGTGCAGTAGCCTTTATGCTTGGCGAAGCCGTACATGGGGTAACGTCGGTCCAGACCTTCCATCAGGTGGTCCCGGTATGTCTTGGCGATGATGGAAGCGGCGGCGATGGAAAAATGGGCCGCGTCGCCCCCCGTTACCGCCAGCTGGGGGATGGGCAGGTCGGGGATTGAGCGTGCGTCGATCAGCAAATGATCGGGACGAAACGGGAGGTTCTCCACCGCTCTTCTCATGCAAAGGATCCCTGCCCAGTAGACGTTCAGGCGTTGGATCTCTGCTACTTCCGCCACTCCCAGGCCCACGGCCGCCGCTCTTCGGCGAATGGATCGGGCCAGGGCGAGCCGTTTCCGGGAATCCAGGCGCTTGGAATCATCCACTTCCTCGATCCATGTTCCGGGAGGGAACACGACGGCAGCCGCCACCACCGGACCGGCCAAGGGGCCGATTCCAGCCTCATCCACTCCGGCGATGCGGGAGAACCCCTTCTTGTGAAGTCCTTTCTCCAACTCCAGCAGGCCGGCAAGTCGTTTTCGCTCCAGCCGCCGCCGCTCCCGGACGCGTTGCAGAGTGTGGCCCATCTGCCGCACTGCGGAACGCGCATCTCTCGCCATCTCGCCCGCCAGTCTCGAGGACACCGGTCCAGGGCACCGCAGATATCTTTGTCGGATTTCGTTGACTGTCAAAGCCGATAGATCGAGCTTCACCAGGCTCACTCCGCCAGAAAGATCAGGTTGCCGAAGGAAGCGGGCACATGGAAATCAGGTTGAGACGTAAAAGTGGGGCGCCACGCCAAATACTCCCTCTCAGGCTCTTGTCCGGTGGCGCGGTAGATGTTGAGTCTCCACGCCTCTCCAACTTCGGGCGGGCGGACTGCCTGGGTGGCCTCTCCGAGAGGCTCGAAGGGGAGTTTCACAAAGGCTCGCCAGATGTGCTCGTCGTCGTGAACCTTGACCTTCAACAGGAGGTTGGGTTTCCAATGAAAGTCGATATCCACCCTTGGTTCCAGAATGTGGACGGCCAGCCATTGACTCAGATGGCTGATCTCAATCTGATAATAGTCGTCACGCGATGCCGGCTTGACGAAAAGCTCCAGCACGTCCCTGTCCCAAAGTTCGTCGATCTCGTTATCCGTCGCCCCCGACACTCCGATGTTGTCCTGATCGTACCAGCACTCGAAATAAAAGAAGATCGCGTTTTCGTTCCAGACCGAGGCGGCGCGAGTCAGATTTTTCCAGTTGTGGCCTCTCTTGCTCAAGATCGCCCTGCCCTGCCAGTCCTGATCGATAGAAACGTGCTCGCACTTGGACCAGATCGGGTTGAGCGGACTACAAATCGTGTCTTCCGTTTCCCGTGTGCGATAGGTGAAGAGCGTGTTCTCTGGCATTTTCTCGCTGGCCGAGAGGCCATTATAATGGGGCGGTCTGAAAACTGAAACGGCCATTCCACTCTGGTGAGTGGAGAAGAGCCGGAGTGGAAGCTTAAAGTCCGGCGTCGGCACCTGGTCTGAGCGCTCTGAATCCCATTTCATGACCCTCCGAGGAGCCGGAGGAGCCCCCTCCTGATGGCAGGGAGGACCCCGGGAATGATGGAACATTCGAGCGGCAATAAGTCGCGGTTTTCAACCTGGCAACGTCTTCAGATTCTCTTCGTCACTTCTGTGGGATGGGCACTGGTGTGGCTCATCAACGCCACCCTGCGCTTCAGAGTCGAGGGCTGGGACAACTACCAAGAGCTCAAAGCGGACGGTCGGCCAGTCATCCTCTCCTTCTGGCACAATCAGATCTTCATGGCCACCTACTTCTGGCGCTTTCGAAGCATTGTAGTCATCACGAGCCGACATTTCGACGGCGAATACATCGCCCGCATCATTCGGTTCTTTGGCTATGGATCCGCCCGGGGATCGAGTAGCAGAGGGGCGGTGCGCGCCATGTTGGAGCTCAGGAAACACCTTGAGAGAGGGCTGGATGTGGCTTTTACGATTGATGGTCCCCGGGGACCCGTCTACAAGATCAAACCGGGTCCCATCTGGTTGTCGAGTCGAACAGGACTGCCGATCCTGCCGTTTCACATACAACCCGAGAAATACTGGGAACTCAACAACTGGGATCGTTTCCGGATCCCCAAGCCCTTTACCAGGGTGATTGTGAAGATTGGAACACCCTTTACGGTCCCCATGGACTCAGACGCGAAGATCTGGCAGAGAAGGTACCAGGAGGAGATGGACAGGATTCAGGCTTATTGTGAATCTGAATTGAGCGATTTTCGACGGGGGTAAGCACCAATCTGCTCTGCCCTGCGGGTCTTGTCGATCGACATACCGCGGCGGGTATGCCTGCGGTCTCCGCAACCCGCGGGAACACAACATCTTGGCACTTCCCATCCGCCACAATCGTTCAACTCAGGTGTGAACCTGATTCTACCGGTTCGTGATTCGTATCGTCCTCTCGAACGAGGTGAGCCTCCAGGTGGTGAGTTCGAGGAGGGCGACCTTCAACTGGTAGGCGCCGGGTGGGGCCAGAAGCTTGTTGGTGTAAAGAATGCCACGGCCATCCCGGACCTCCTTGGGACCCAGATTGACCCGGAAAACCTCTCGAAGCCGCACCGTTTCCCGTCCCTGCTGGTCGACCAGGACTCCGATGACCCCCAGTTGGGTGTTGACACCCAGCCGGCTGGCCTCCCGGAAACTGAAAGGGCTGATCTTGATTCGAAAAGGCAGTCCCAGCCGTCCGCCTGCCCTCCTGGGCGCGAGCACATCCATCTGGGCTCCGATCTCATGGAAATCGTAGGGCAGTCCGGAAGGCCCTTCCAGAGGCGTATTGTTGAAGAGGGCGGCGATGAGAGACTTCTTGGCGGCCAATTGCCGGGGCAGCTTTTTGAATGGGACGGAAACAATCAGGCCCGGTTCGGAGACTCTGACATCGATATTCCAGCTCTCTGACCAGCGGTACAAGCGCTGGGTGTAAAAGCCGATGGAATAGAGGTCACCGAAAATGTCGTCGTTGATCTGGGCCAGAGTGTCGTCGAAATCGAGGATGGCCTCGAAACCGCCAAAATGCTTCCCACCGGTCTGAACAGAAAGACGGGAGAATGCGGTTTTCTTGGCCTCTGCCTTCTCATTCAGTTGTTGGCTCCGGGAGAACTGGGAGGAGCCGGCCGAGGAGCCGATGTAAACCTGCGCCGCCGAGGGAACGAGTATGGTGTAAATCGCGACGTGGCTTGTTCTGGCCAGAGTGATGGCCGCCGGGGCTTTTCGGTAAGCGTCGTCCAAGCCGTCGGACACGATAATGACGGCCTTTCGATCTCCCGGGTTGGCCCTTGCATTCATCTCTTGAATCAGCGCCGTCAGTGAATCATAAATCGCAGTCCGGCCCAGATGTTTTCGAGCTTGGCGAAATGCCTTCAGGACCGAATGTCGATTGGCTGTGAACTCTTGAAAGGGAATCAGCTTGTCTGTGAAGCCATAGATACCGGTCTCAGTGGAGGAGGCCACGTTGTCCAGGAACGTCCGGGCAGCCAGAATCTCTTCGGCGCGGGTGGCGAATGTGCTCCCACTCACGTCGATGAGATAGGCGAGCCAAAGCTTCCCCATGCTCGAGGAGCGATTTCGGGGCGCCTCGAAGAAGGCGATATCTTGTGGAATTCCGTCGTCCAAGACTCGAAAGACGGATTGTTGTAGAGTGTTGACAAACCTCCCGGACGAATCTCGGACCGTAAATCTCAGAGTGACCAGGTTGACCTCTACGCGAAGCGGCTGATCGGCGCTCTTCTTTTCGTCTTGGGGATAGGCCGTCAAGCCGCAGACCAGGATGGCCAGGGTCCAGGCCAGGACCCGGCAGCTAATCCGGGATGCCAGTTGAGTGTTCATGAAGTCCTTAACCCCACCAAGCTCAAGAACTCGCCCCTCGAACGTTGATCGGAACGGAATCTTCCAATCATGGCGGAGGTGGTCATCTTGGTGTTCTGCTTCTCAACTCCTCGCATCATCATGCACAGATGCTGTGCCTCCACCACCACGGCCACCCCTTTGGGAGCAATGGCAGTGGTGATGGTTTCAGCGATTTGTTGAGTGAGGCGTTCCTGCACCTGGAGGCGTCTGGAAAACATGTCTACGATCCGGGGGATCTTGCTCAAGCCAATCACTTTGTTGGAGGGGAGATAGCCGACATGGCATTTTCCAAAGAAGGGCAGAAGGTGGTGTTCGCACAGGCTGTACACTTCAATATCCTTGACGATGACCATCTCGTCGTACTTGACTGTGAAAAGGGCCCCGTTGAGGATGTCTTCAACATCGTCCCGGTAGCCCCTGGTCAAGAACTCGAAGGCCTTCAGGACCCGCGACGGAGTGTTCAGCAACCCTTCTCTCTCCGGGTTTTCCCCCAGTTCTCTCAGCGCCTTTCGAATCAACTCTTCGAGTGGGTTGCGGGTGAGTGGTGTCATTTGCTGAAAAGCGGCGGTCGGAACCTCGAGATGATTCTCCAATCACAGAAACGCTGTCTCCATTCAAGAATACACGACCTGCGCAAAACGCGTTCAACCGAACTCCGGAGCGGGCACTATCCGGGTGGCCATCTCAGAACTCGGCCGCCGAGGACATGCAGATGAATGTGATCCACGCTCTGACCGGCTCTGGCTCCGCTATTGATCACGATCCGAAATCCATCCCCAATGTTCTCAACACGTGAGACCTCCCGCGCCATCAACAGGAGGTGCCCGAGGAGGTCGCGGTCTTGTTCCTCCGCTTCCCTCAGCGACGAGATGTGCTTCCTCGGAACCACCAGGACGTGACTGGGGGCTTGAGGATGAATGTCCCTGAAGGCGACGGCCCGGTCATTCTGGCACAGAATCTCGGATTTCGCCTCGCCCCGGATGATGGCACAGAAAACGCACTCCCGCATGGTCTTGCCTATCTCGGATTCTAGCCCGGACTATTCACCAGCTTTCTGCTGCGGCGCCGTTATCATCCCCGTTGACTGCGTTGCCCACCCTCGGCCTCCTCGACGTAGTGCACGACTACGCCTCCGGGGGCCTCGGGCGTAACGCCTTGTCAGCGCGGCGCTTCCGACGCCTCGCGACGAAACCCGGTGCATAATCCGGGCTCGGACGCACCGGGCGCGCCCTGCTGGTGTGGGGCCACCCTCTCGAGGGCCCCCCGGGGGCGGAAGACCAGACAACGATCTATTCCCGAGAGATCCTGCCGCAGGGTGACCGGCGACCAGCCGTAATCGGCTCCCAGCCGCCTGACCGGATCCACCTGAGAGTGCCCCAACTCAACCACCAGGAAGCCGTTTGGCTTGAGAATCGGCTGAACCTGGCTCAACACCTTGCGGTAGACCTCCAAACCATTCTCCCCAGCGAAGACGGCGCTGCGGGGCTCGTACTTCAAAACGGAATAATCCACTTCCCGCCTCCGTTCCCAGGCCACGTAGGGAGGGTTGCAGACGACCACATGGTAGAGAGAGGAGACTGTCCGAAGGGCTGATGCGACGTTGCTTCTCAGGAATTCCACCCGATCCGCGCCGCCCAGCCGAAGGGCATTGCGGCGGGCGACTTCGAGGGCAGTCGCAGAAATGTCAACCGCCGTCACCCTGAGACGCGGATCCTCCAGGGCCAGACTGACGGCAATCGCTCCGGAGCCCGTTCCGATATCGAGTGCGAAGAGGCTCGATTCCCGCCATCCTTGGAGCAACTCGAGGGCCGTTTCCACCGCCAGCTCGGTTTCCGGTCGAGGAATCAAGACCGCCGGCGTCACAAGGAATGATCGCCCGTAGAATTCCTGCCTGCCCGTCAGGTATTGAATGGGATAGTGGCGGCCTCGCTTGCGCAGCCAGCGCCAGAACAGGCGCTCCTGCTCTGGAGAGAGGAGCGTCTCGGGGTGTGCGAACAGGAAGGCGCGATCACACTCGAGTGCCGCTGCCAGCAGCAACTCGGCGTCTTGGCGGGGGCAGCTGAGTTGCCTTCGCGCAAGATAGCGAGTCCCCATCTTTCGGGCTTCTGCCACTATCACGGCGGACTCTCGATTCTGAGTTGGACCGGGCGTGTCAGGCAATCTTCTGGTTCTTGAGGGCGTCTGCCTGGCTAGACGTGACCAGGGCGTCGATGGTGGGATCGAGGTCCCCGTCTAGAATGGAGTCCAGCTGATGCCGTGTGAGGCCGATACGATGATCTGTGACCCGGTTCTGGGGGAAATTGTAAGTGCGGATCTTTTCACTCCTATCCCCCGTCCCCACCATCGTCCTGCGGCTTTGAGCAATCTGATCCTGCTGCTCCCGAGAGGCCCTTTCGAAGAGCCGCGAGCGAAGTACCTTCATTGCTTTCGCCTTGTTCTTAATCTGAGACTTCTCGTCCTGGCAGGTCACCACTTCTCCGCTGGGGAGATGAGTGATGCGAACCGCGGAGTAGGTGGTATTGACCGACTGCCCGCCCGGACCGGAGGAGCAGTAGGTGTCAATCCGAAGATCCCCGGGGTCGATCTGGATCTCGACCTCGTCGGCTTCGGGCAGAACGGCCACCGTGACGGCGGAGGTGTGGACTCTGCCTTGAGCTTCCGTCTCGGGAACCCGCTGCACCCGGTGCACGCCGCTCTCGTATTTCATGCGGCTGTAAACATTTTTCCCCTCCACCACCGCGATCACCTCTTTGAGCCCACCCACGCCCGAGTAGTTGGCGGAAAGGATTTCCGTCTTCCAACCGCGCCGCTCGGCGTAACGGAGGTACATGCGGAAGATTTCCTGACAGAAAAGGGTGGCCTCGTCGCCGCCGGTTCCGGCCCGGATCTCCAAAATGACGCTCTTGCGGTCATTCGGGTCTTTGGGCAAAAGAAGCATTTTCAACTCGTCGCGGCAGCTCTTCTCTCGCCCGGCCAGGAGTTCAAGTTCCTGCCGGGCCATTTCCAGCAACTCTCCATCCGACTCCTTTTCCAAAAGCTCTTCAACCTCTTTGATCTGTGCGCCGAGAGAGCGATGCTCTCTGAACTTGTCCACGATCTCCCGTAATTCCGCGTGGGCGCGAGCGGTCTTCCGGTACACTTCCGGGGCCTTCATGATATTGGCGTCTCCCAGCGTGGCGGAGAGTTCCTCATATTTTCGCTCTAGTTCCTGGAGTTTGTTGAACATGCCACTCCACGCACCCCTTCTCAGCGCTATGGGGTCTCTGGCTGCGCTTTGCTCAGGCCACCATATTTTCTTCTAAAACGCTCCACCCGACCCGCTGTGTCGACAAGCTTCTGTTTGCCGGTGAAAAACGGATGGCAGTTGGAGCAGATTTCCAAGCGAATCTCGCCCCCTTGGGTGGATCGTGTTTCCCACTCGCATCCGCAGACGCAGTGCACTTTCACCACCTGGTAGTTTGGATGGATCCCACTCTTCATAGTTGTTTTTCCCTTCCTCCCATCTGAGGTGATTCAAAGCCGACGCCGAGACCCGGCTTGTCGGCAAAGAAGCGAACATTAGGATACCAAAACCCGTCTTCCCAAGTCGAGCCGCCACAAACCTTGACAAGACCTTTAGATACGCGGTATAAGAGGACCTTCGATTACGAGGCAAGGGATTTTCCGGGCATTGTCGGTTTCTCCATTTTTTGTTTCATTCAGAATAGGCTGGATTCGTCCGGCTCGCCCTCAAGTCGTCCAGATTCCAACTTACTTGCCAATTTCGACAAGTCAGACTGCTGGCAGGTGATCTTCCGGGAAGGTCGCTAACGCCACGAATCAATACACTTTGGGAGGTTTTTTCGCACATGTCAGTTAGTACAAAGGACAAGGTTGAAAGGGTCAAAGCGGCACCGGATACCAAACAGACGGTCGACAGCAAGCAGCCTTCAGCTCCGGTCATAGACGACTTGACGGGTTCGGATTACGCCAAGCTGCTGGAGGCCTACAATACCAGTTTTCAGAACATATCCGAAGGTGAAGTGGTTCCAGGAACCGTTCTGAAAGTCACTGACAACGGTGTGGTCATAGATGTCGGCTTCAAGTCGGAAGGGATCATCCCCATTGCCGAGTTCCGCAACGAAGGAGGTCAGGTCAATGTGAAACCTGGAGATCGGGTCGAGGTCTTGCTCGAGCGCACGGAGGATGTGGATGGATACATCGTGCTCTCCAGGGAGAAGGCCGAGCGGATGAAGATCTGGGATACGATCGAGAAGGCCTATCAAGAGCAGGCCATCATCACCGGCCGGGTGATCGAGCGAATCAAGGGAGGGTTGGCCGTCGATGTCGGAGTCCGCGCTTTTCTTCCGGGATCGCAGGTTGACCTGCATCCGATTCGGAACCTGGACAATCTCAGAGGTGAAGAACTGAGGATGCGGGTCATCAAAGTCAACAAGCGACGGGGAAACATCGTTCTTTCTCGAAAGGCTGTTCTGGAAGAAGAGTATTACAAACAGAAAGAAGAAACTCTGAAGAACCTCGAGGAAGGGCTGGTTGTCTCCGGTGTGGTCAAGAACATCACGGACTACGGGGCTTTTGTTGACCTGGGCGGGATTGATGGCCTTCTTCACATCACTGATATGTCCTGGGGCCGAGTCAACCATCCGTCGGATCTGCTGCATGTGGGGGATGAGATCGACGTGAAGATCCTCAAATTCGACCGCCTGGAAGAGAAGGTTTCCTTGGGCTACAAACAGTTGAGCGAGGATCCGTGGCGGCAGGCGGCCGACAAGTACTCAGTGGGGTCGCGCGTCCAGGCCAAGGTCGTCAGCCTGACTGACTATGGGGCCTTTGTCGAGCTGGAAGAAGGCATCGAAGGCCTCATCCATATCTCCGAGATGACCTGGAACAAGCGGATCAAGCATCCCTCCAAGTTGTTGAAGGTGGGGGACGAGGTCGAAGCGGAGGTTCTGGACCTGGACGCGGAGGGGCGGAGGATCTCTCTGGGGATGAAGCAGACGGAGCCCAATCCCTGGGATCTGATCGAAGAAAGGTATGCGATTAACTCCGTGGTGACAGGCAAGGTTCGAAACTTGACCGACTTTGGCGCTTTTGTGGAGGTGGAAGAGGGTGTGGACGGACTCGTGCACGTTTCCGATCTGAGCTGGACTCGAAAGATCAAGCATCCTTCCGAGATCCTTAAGAAGGGAGAAGAGGTCAGTGCGGTGGTGCTCAATGTGGACGCTGAGAACCAGCGCCTTTCTCTGGGGATCAAGCAGCTGGAACCTGATAAATGGGAAGAGTTCTTTGCCCAGAGACAGATCGGCGATACGATTCCCGGCAAGATTGTTCGTCTGGCCAGCTTTGGCGCCTTCGTGGAAGTGGCCGAAGGAATCGAGGGTCTTTGCCACGTTTCAGAAATGTCCAATAGGCGCATTGAAGAACCGGACCAACATTTCAAGGCGGGGCAGGTGTTGGACTTCAAGATCATTAAGATGAGCCTGCTGGAAAGGAAGATCGGGCTGTCGCTGAAAGCCGTCAAGGAAGGCGGTCCCAGGGAACCCGCCTGGTCTTACACGCCTGAGGTCGCAACTACCTCGATTGGAGAACTGGCTGGAGAGCAACTCGGTCAGTTGAAGAAGAAGGCGCAGCTTGCCAAAGGAGATCAAAATGACGAAAGCTGAACTGGTTGATGAAGTTGCAAAGAACTCAGATCTGAGCAAGAAGGACGCTGAAGTCATCGTGCAGACAGTCTTGGACAGTATCGTTGCCTCGTTAAAGACGGGTGAGAAAGTGGAACTGCGCGGCTTCGGCAGCTTTCGTCTCCGGGAAAGAGCCTCTCGACAGGGTCGCAATCCGAAGACCGGGGAGAGGGTACACGTGCCCGCCAAGAAAGTCCCCTACTTCAAACCGGGCAAGGATCTCAAGGAACTCATCAACTCCTAGATGGACCACCTTTGGACTCCGTGGCGTTTCAAGTATGTCCGCTCGACGGACTCCAGCCGCCGCTGCGTCTTTTGTCGAATGCTCCATGAGGAGCGGGATGAAGAGAATCTCATCCTTTCGAGACGAAGACACAATTACCTCGTCCTCAACCGGTTCCCTTATACCACTGGGCATCTCATGGTGGTGAGCAGTCGACACGGCGGCTCCCTGTGCGAAACGCGAAGCGAGGAACTCCACGAGATGATTCTCCTGGCTCGGGAGGTCGAATCGATTCTCCGTCAAGTCTACAAGCCGGATGGCTTGAACATCGGGTTCAATATTGGCAAAAGCGCGGGTGCCGGTGTGGCCGGACATCTTCATTTGCATGTCGTGCCCCGATGGCACGGCGACACGAATGTGGTCTCGGTGGTGGGAGAAACGAGGGTGATCCCGGAGGATCTGAGGGTCACTTACCAGAAACTGGCTCCCCTTTTGCAGCCGCAGTCTCCTTCCCTTTCCCCGGCCGCTGCGGATCCGGGAGAAGGTGGTGGCGCGCCCTCATGAACCGGAGCCCAACTCACCCCGGAGAGACCAGTTAATTCACCCAAAACGACTAAAAGTCAACTAAGCTATATTTGGGGATCTGCTTGTTCCCGCCCCCGAGGCTTCCCTCTCCCGGGAGGTCTCGGTCCACCTCGCCGATCGGCTCGCGC
>JBHHYX010000146.1:0-11420 GCA_046757765.1 Acidobacteriota bacterium
ATGACTCCATTCCTTTCCGGATCTCCTCGAGGAGGTCCAGCACCTCGGAAAACGGCACGCCGCTGAGCGCGGCCTGGGACAGCAGGCGCTGGGCCGCGTCGCGGAGTCGCTCTCGCGACTCGCCGTCGCGCGCCCGGGGCAGTCGCTGGCGCACGAACGTGCCGCGACCCCGCCGGGTCTCGATGAGTCCCCCCTGCTCCAGCTCGTCGTAGGCCTTCTTGACTGTCAGCGGCGCGATCACCAGCTGGGTGGCCAGATCGCGGTGCGACGGAAGCTTGTCGCCCGACTTCAGGCGGCTCCCGGCGATCGCGTCCGTGATCTGGCGGATGATTTGACGGTACAGCGGCAACTCGTCCCCCGGTGTGACATAGAGGTCCATGCTCTCATCCGTTTCCGTTGGCGCCGTGGGACCGTCCTCGCACGCGTGCCACCACGACGGTCGCGTCGTCGACGGGTCGCTTCCCGCAGGCCAGCCGGACTTCACGGGCGATGGCGCGGATCAGCGCGGCCGGCTCGAGATGCTGGTAGCGCTGGCGGGCGGTGACTGCGGCGTTGCTCGTGTTCATTGCGACCCCCTCAACAAGTGATACAGTAATATATATCACCAGATCACAATTCAGTCAAGCCTCTTTTCGGGAAAATGGACCACCGAGGTCCGGAGACGATCGGCGGTAATGGAAACAGCGTCATCGCCGCCACTTGAAGCAGACACGCGGGGGGACCCGTTACCGGGAAGGGGTTCTGCTGCTCGATTTGACAGCTTGGCGGTCAAGAGGACTTGGGATAATATCCCGTCCGGGATTGCACCCGTAGCGCGCCGTTTCTGGTCTTGAGCCTGAGCCTTCGAAAGCCGCTGCCGGGGTGATTGGCGGCGGGAGTGTAGCCGATGCTGTATTGGCTGCGTAGCTCTTCCTGGATACGCTCAAATATCTGTTTCAAGGTCTGTTTCTTGTCCACTTCGAACAAGCTGCCCCCGGTCTCCACCGACAGCTGTTTCAAGGTCTTCTGGCCATCGGCGGTCGGTTTCCGGCGGCGCCGGCGCCATTTTCTCCTGGCCGGGAAGCGGTAGCTTCCCGCATCGTAGTAGCGGATGCCGTAGATGATGGAATCGGCTCGCTGGGCGGCTTCAATGGCTTCCTCGGCGCTGACCATGCTCCCGAAGTCCACTCCGTCCGAGATCAGGACCAGGGCCTTGCGCCCCGCCTGGTCCCGCAAGACTTCGTCCGCCGCCAAAAAGACGGCGTCGAACAGGACCGTCCCGATGGGGGGAAGGCTCCCGGCACCGTCGCGGGTGGGGACGCGCAGATCTTCAAGAGCGGCCAAAAGCTTGCGGCGAGAACCGGTGAGATCCTCCAGAAGCGCCACTTCGACGTCGAAGCCGACCACAAAGGCGAGGTCTTCTTCGGGCCTGAGCACCTGCTCAAAAAACTGAAAACTCGCTTCTCTCTCCGACTCCAGAATCCGGCGCTGGCTCATGCTGGTGTCCACCAGCAGTCCCAATATCAGTGGCAAATCGCTCTGCCTGGAAAAGAATTGGATCGTCTGGCGCTCCCCTTCTTCTTCCAGGATGAAGTCCTCTTTGTCGAGATCGTTCACCAGGCGTCCGCTCTGATCCCTCACCGTGGCCAGAATCTGAACGACCTCCACCTGGGCGGAAAAGGTCGGTGCCGGTTGGGCCTGAGCCCAGGTAGTGAGCGCGCCCAGAATGGCGCCGGCCAGCGCTACAGATGGAGTTTTATCAATCCCCATATCAACCTAGTCGGTAGGATTGCGAAAAAGGCTCACTTTCGTCCTTATCCCGCATTTCTCACGCCCCATCTACTGCAGAGCCGGAATCATCCCCGCTGCCTGCGTTGCCCGCCCTCGGCCTCCTCGACGTAGTGCACGACTGCGGCTAACCGGGGCCTCGGTCGTAACGACTTGTCAGCGCGGCGCTTCCGGCTCTTCGCTAGGACCAGGTGTGAGAAATCCGGGCTATTCTCGAAGCCGACTTGTCTCAAGGAGCACTGCGGCATGGATTCGGGTTTTCTCCACTCTGCCGACCGCACCGGGAGCGGAGGCACTACCGAGCCTCATCAGTCATCCAGGACACCAGGTCTGGAGGGTCACTCTCTTGCGCCGTCAGGGGAGGAGTCCATCGAGGCGGTGATGGCTCGACTCACCACTTCGATGAGCCCGGCCACCTGGTAGGGCTTCTGGATGAACCCTGCCGGTTCGGCCCTGACAAGCCGCTGTCTGACTTCCGATTCAGTGTAACCGCTGGAAAGAATGATGGGGGTGTCGCTCCTAATCGTGCGCATTTTGCGCAAGGCTTCTTCACCATTCAGTTGCGGCATCGTCATGTCGAGCAGGACGGCCACAATCTCGGCGCAGTGGGCACTGAAGAGTTGAAAACCTTCCAAACCGTTACTGGCCGTCAGAACCTGGAAGCCGTGTCGCTCCAGCATCCTCTGAGCCAGGAGGCGTACGGAGGCATCGTCTTCCACCACTAGAATGGTCCCGCTTCCCGGCCGCTCTTTCGAGCAAGTCTGGGGTTGAGGAACTCCTTCGGGCTGGAAAGCTTCGCTGTCGGAGTACCGACCGGGAGGAAAAAGCACGCGGAAGGTCGTCCCTTTGCCGACCTCGCTGTCGACCGCAATCGCTCCCGCGTGTCCCCGCACGATACCGAGGACCGCAGCCAGACCCAGGCCACGTCCGGTAAACTTGGTTGTAAAGAAAGGGTCGAAAATCTTCTGACGGACCTTGGCGTCGATCCCGCAGCCCCGGTCCGAGACTTCCAGGAAGACAAAGTTGCCTTCTTTCAAATCGGTGCCCAGAAAGGTCTCAGAGAGGTATTTCTTGTCGCAATGGATTGTGCCGGTGATCAGTTGGATGGCACCGCCCCTGTTGTCCATGGCTTCGGAGGCATTGATGAGAAGGTTCATCACGACCTGGCGTATCTGGTTGGGGTCGGCCTCGACCACGGCCGGCTCCTGGCTGAGCTGATAACGGACCACGGTCTTCTTCGAGAGAACCGTCTCCAGCAAGTGGACCATCTCTTTGACCACTCGATTCAGGTCAACGGCTCTGACGATAAAGTGGCCCTGCCCGGAATAGGCCAGGATCTGCTTGGTCAACTCGGCGGCTCGCTGCGCCGCCGTCTCCGCCTCCTCCAGGTAGCGCCGGTGGGGAGACCCTGAGGGTGTCTCCATGAGAGCGAGACTGAGGTTGCCCTGCACGCCTTGCAGGAAATTGTTGAAGTCGTGGGCGATTCCACCAGCCAGCAGTCCGATGCTTTCCAGCTTCTGCGCCTGCTGGACTTTGACCTCCAGCCGTGCCCGCTCCTCTTCCGCCTTTCTTGTCTCGGTCACATCACGCACGATGGCCAGAACCTCATCCGGGCTGCTAGCGACAATCCGGGCTTCATAAAATCGGATTTCACTCCCCAACGCGAGGTCGTAGTCACGACTCTGCGGCTCCTTGGTAGCCAGACACTGACGGATGGCGTCCATGATGGAGAGGCTCAATTCCGCTGGCAAGACGTCCCGGATGGCTTTGCCCAGGAAGTCCTCGGGGGGCACCAAAGTCGGCACTCCTTGGGATGCTACGAAATCCAGGAAGACGCCGTTCTTGTCCAATCGAAAGATCAAGTCGGGTATAGCTTCGATCAAAGCACGGTTGCGGGACTCGCTCCGCTGCAGAATGGCCGAGGCTTTTTTGCGTTCGCTGATATCCCGGATGAAGCCCTGCAGGACTCGGCGGCCGCCATAGTCGACCAGTCGCGCACTGATTTCGACCGGGAGCCGGGTGCCATCCTTCCGCAACCAGCTGTATTCGAAGATCAAGCTTCCCTCCGAGCGAAGTCGCTCCAGAAGCGATTCCACATAGGACCGCTCTTCCTCAGGGTGAAGATCGTGGATGGAGAGCTGGAGGAGTTCATCCTTCGAGTAGCCCAGGAACTTCAGTGCTTTGCCGTTGGCGTCGATGATGCTGCCGGACGGATCGGCGATGACGATGGCGTCATTCGCGAATGCAAAAAGGTTGCGATATTCCTGAGCCGAGCGCAGGAGAGCCAGGTTGCTCTGCCTTCGACGAACGAGAATCGCTCCTGACAAGACCAGCACCGCGACGCTCAGAATGCCTACGGGAGCGAGAAACTCGGGGCTCCGGTAGAACGGTGGTTCGATTGAGAATCTCACGCGGGCGGGAGAGGCGTTGTGGTTGCCGAAGAGACCCTTGGCCTGGACTTCGAAAGTATGGCTTCCCGGTGAGAGGTGGTCGATCGTCACCTCCCTCGCAGGACCCCACTTCGACCAGGAAGTGTCGTCCCATCTGTATCGAGTGGGCACTTCAAGGGGGGCAATCTGTCCCCAGTGGGTGAAAGCGCGCCAATTCAAATGCGCGGTCTGCTCTTCCAGGAAGGCCTCCCCCAGTTGTACGCGAGGTGGAGGGTCATTCTTCTCTTCCAGACGTAGGATGCTGGTGCCGCTCCCCGAAGTTCCCACATAGATTTGGGATCCGACCGGAAGAACCGGCCACAGGCGCAGGCCCGGCAGGCCTTCAGCGGCACGAAAAGAGCACCAGATGCCCTCTTTGTAGCTGGACAGCCCGCCGTGCGTCGCGACCCAAAGCACGCCTGTGTCATCGAGACTCATGTTCCAGACTTCGTTGCTGACAAGACCGTCCTCGGTGGTCAAAAAACGGGGCTTGTCCCACTCGTCGATAAAGCCCAAGCCACTGGATTGATCCGCAAACCAGACTTTGTCGAAACGATCGACGGCGAGGGCAAAAATCCTTTCAGTACGCAATCCTTGAACGCTTGTCCAGTGGGTCCAGGAACCCTGCTTCCAGCGGCTCAATCCTCCGGCGGTTCCAAACCAGAGGCTTCCGTCTTCGGCCTCGGCGAATGAATAAACGCGCCCGTTGGGCAGACCCTCTTGCTCCCCCCAGCGAATGAATCTCCCGCCCGCATAGAGAAACGCTCCCGGCGCATTCGAAGAAGGTGTTGCCGAGCCGAGCCCCAGAAACCAGGGCCGGTTCCGGCGGTCGCGTCTGATTCTATGGATGTGCCCGGCCGGCAGGCCCTCGGTGCGGCCGAAGTGGCGCCACTCAGACCCGTTCCACCGAAAAGCGCCGTCGAAGGATGAACCGCTGGAGATCCAAACGGCTCCCTCCTGGTCCTCGGCCAGACCCGTGACGTCGAACAGGCGCTGGTTGCCGATCTGTCTGATCCACTCCGCGCTGTCGTCCGGTCTGCGGACCTCGATCCCATCGCCGGTGCCCAGCCAGATGGATCCGTCCCGGCTCCGCAGAATCTCGTGAACGCTGTTTCGCTGATCGGGAAAATCGTGCTTCCAGTGGGTCCATCGGTCCAACGAGCGCCTGTTCAGGAGCAAACCCTCTCCCGTGCCCACCCAAAGGTCCCCGTTTGTTCTGAACTGGATGAAATGAGCGTCGCCGAGCTGGGCGGGAATTCGATGGAGCGTCGACCAGCCCGACCCCCGCCGAATGCGTACGACGCCCGACTCATACACCAGGACGGCCTCTCCCGACGGACCCATGTCCATGGCAGTCACTCGAACTTTGCCTTCGGTAGGGCTTCGCCGTGGCGGTTCGCCCTTTCGCCATTCCCAAACGCCTCTCTTGTCGAAGGGATAGTCGACGTAGAGAAGCCCGTTGCCGCTCTCGTCCTCGACGAGTCCTTTCAGGGTGAGGGGTGAGGACGAGGTCTTCAACTTGAGCTTCCACTCGTTTTCCCCTAGACAAAAAAGGCCTGGATCTGTGTTGAGCCAAACTTGACCGCCTTTGCCCGACCAAAGTTGTCGAACGTGAAGCATGGCTGAGACGTCGGGCATTTCCGCCGCTTCAAGAGTGTTGAAGTCGTAGTGGTACAGGGTTGCGGTAGGGCTTTGGCCCTGCCTCCCGAAAAGGAGGTAGCGTTTCTGTGAGAGCTGATAGATGGCGGAAATGAACAGCACTTTGCCGTCCACGCGCAGCGGAACCGGCCCGAACCCTTGCTTCCCTCCGCGGAACAGCCGTCCGCCGGTGGCCACGACAACTTCCCCCCCCGGGCCCCTCACCATGGCGGCGGGCAGATTCTCGGGCAGTCCGTCGGCCTGCCGGATCGCATGCCACTGAAAGCCGTCATACCAGGCGACTCCCACGTCTGTGCCGGCCCAAACCGTTCCGGCTGAATCCTCGAGAAGAGAGTAGATACGGTTGGAGGGGAGTCCGGACTCGGTGGTAAAGTGGGCCCAACGCCAAGCTTCTTCCAGTGCCTCGGGACGAGACTCCGCAAGAGCCCGGGACCAAACAATCAGGAGGATTCCGGCCGCTGCCTTGAGCTTCAATTTTGCCGCTCCTCCGAGTATTGACTGGTTCACACGTCGCCGGCAGTTGGGAATGGTTGAAGTTCCGGTTTCCGTTCGTGAGTGTATCCCGGCCACGGAACCAGGGTCAAGAGTGCAGGGAGTTTCCCCATTTTTCGCACAATCTAGACCATTATTATTATGAGGACTCTGGCGAGGTACTGTGGAATGCTTCCAGTATCCCCTATGTCGCTCATTCAGGGCTTCTTGGTCTCGAGCAACTCGCCACCCGGGCTGTTGCCCTAGTCGTGTTCAGCTGCTTGCCGCGCAATTCTGAGAATTTTGCTCTCAGATGCCGGATGGGAGAAAGCTCGGACTGAACCGAAGCGTCAGCGCCCGGCCAATCCGGATGGCCACTCACTCACGTTCGTGGTTCAGTGACTTGGTGGCAGAATCGCTCAACCTATGGGCTCGCGCAAGAATAACTTCACATTGTGGCATCTCATCTTCACACCATCTTCAGCCGCTCCTCAATCGCGAAATCCTCAACGTAGGCCCGGCTACGCCTGCGGGTTCGCTCAATCGTTCGCGGCCAAATCTGGTGCAAATCCGAGCGCCAACTCTGCGAATCTATTCTTGCGCAAACCCTATGCAAGCAAAATGTCAAATATTTTTGGTTAGCTTTAGCCCAGGAGCCTGTCCGAGTAATGGGTTGGGATTCCAGCCCAAGGTTTCCGAACCCCGGCCGACGCAGGAGCAGCAATGAATCGACCCTGAAGGAGTCGTGTCATGGGGGAGAACTGGCCTCGTGTGGGGGAGTGCTGGAATTGAGCCTATCGGAGCACCTGCTGGGCCTGAATGGCCGACAGATACTCCGAGTTGTAATCGCCGAAGAAAGCGACGACCCGGACGGGGATGTCGCTGGCCATCTCGATGTGCCCCCGAAGCTGCTGGAAATCGCCGCCGAAGAAACGAGTGCCGTTGAGTAGATCCACGGCTCGGGTTGAGGGTGCGACCGTCAGCCGAGTCTCGGCTGTCAGGTTTCCCGCCTCATCGAAAACTTGAATCTTGACCTGTGCCGGTTCGTCACTCCCGTTGAGGATCGCCAGACCGGTAAAAATCTTCGCCTCTGGCGATTGGGCTACCTGGCCCAAGAGAATCTCTGTCAGCTCCTCCTGAACAAGGGGCAAAGTCGATCGGAACTTACCCTGATTGCCTTGAAAGGTCACGGCGCCGAGCAGGTGGGCCGGTTTGAGGCTGGCACCGTCTTCGTCCATTCCCTCGTTGACGTCCAGTTCCAGGTAACCGGAGAGGGTTCCGCCGACGGACTGGGAAGAGTCCAATTCCAAAAGTGCCGCCACCGGCTTCACCAGGAGACTGTTCGCCTCAATCTCAAACGTTGCCCGGGAGAGAAGGTTGGAATTATCGTCATAGGCCTTAAGCGTGCCAAAAGCCTTTTCCGGACTGGTGTTCAAGAGCCGCAGAACTGTCGTGCCGCCCTGCTGGTCGAGGAAAAAGTGGGGTACCAGAATCCGGGTCATCTGACTTGTCGTCTGGCCCGCAAGGGAGCTGATGCTCTGCTGGCTGCTGTTGATCTGGCAACCGGCAATCGGAAAAGTGGAAACCACTTCAACGTATCCCTCCTCGATGAGACGCTCTCCGAAAAACTGATCCACCGTCCCCAGCAGGCTTCCTTGGGCATTCAACGGCAGGACGACTTCCTCCAGCAGAAGGCCTTGGGGGTCAAAGAGTCTCAACGACACGGCCGGGTCGACGTCCTGGCCGGGATTGAAGAGGAAGAGGGTGGTTTCTTCCCCGGCGCCCTGCTGGATGGAGGGGAAGAACTGGCGAGTGGAAACGCGTAATTCGCCACCAATTCCGTCGAGCTTGGTGGAGCCGGGATCGCCGACCATGAAGAAACCCTGAACCGGGGACGGAATCCCCCGAGCGATCAGAGTTAGCGCGTCATCCAGACCCAACTGATCCGTCAATTGCGAGAATTGTGCCCGAGTCGGAAAGGGATTGGCCAGGATGAGAGTACCCGTTTCTCTTCCATCCGCGGCTCGGCCGGAAATTTCCAGGGCCGGGGCTTCCATCCCCGAGTTGACGGTCGCAAAACCGACGAAGGAATCTTCCAATGTTGTGGCAACCCGATTCAGGAAAGCGGGGAAGACAAGGTACAGCGCCACCGTGGCCTGGGTGGTGCTGGTCACATTTCCATTGGCAGGGTCAAACTCTCGGCTGCTCACTTCCACCGTGTGAAAGAAGGTACCCGGCTGGAGGGTCTTGACCGTGATCAGTAGCTGGGTCGTTGCTCGCGGCGCCAGATCCCCGATCCGGCAGTTGACTGTCCCTTCTACCGCCTCACACTCCCCTTGTCCCGCGGAGGTGGAAACCAGTTCAAATTCCGTCGGGATTGGATCCCTCAAAACGACATCGGTGAACCGGACGGGTGCCCTGTTTTCCAGGCTGATCGTGAATGTCAACTCCTGTTCAACGGTGACAGGAGTAGCGCTGTCCTGAGTGACGGACAGGTAGGGGAGAAGATCACCACTGAAGAAAGCGGGGGCGACAACAGCCTCGAAGACCCCGTCGGTCTCGAGGTTGTTGTCACCCTGCTGGCCGTCGACGAGTTCCAAACGAATCGTCTCACCGTCAATCAGAGCTCCCGCAGTGCCGTCGAACAGGAAGTCGAACCAGTGAGGAGACGGCGTATCGGCTGTAGGGCCGAGTTGGTAAAAACTGTTGATCGAAACATTGTCGTGATGAATCAAGGTCAGCTGGCCCCGACCGCCGACCGGGACTCCTTCCAAGCGGAAATCAAAGGCTCCGAAAGGGAGCGTGACCTCGGCAGGTAGCCCGGTCGTATCAGGCAGGGTGGCTCTCACGGACGAGAAACCTGCCCCCTCCGGGGCAACAAAAGTCGCGTAGCTTCCATCCACCGAGTTGGGCAGGGAGACCACACTGTCTTGCAGGCGATCGGGGACGCCGTCGTTGTTGCCGTCGCCACCGTTGGGCGCTCCGTTCTCCACCCGGTTGTTGGTCCCGTCGCCGTCGGAATCCAAGACCACTCCCAGTTGGATTGACGCGTTGTCGTTGCTCGGATTCGGATCAACGCCCGAGAAGCTCACGCTGACGGTGTTCATGACGGTTACAGGCGGTGGACTGTCAACGGAGGCCTTAATCCGCACAATGGCGCTCGTTCCAACCTCAAGACTGCCAAGGTCGCAGGTGACGAGTCCGTTGGCGTCCTGACAGGCTCCCCTGGCTTTTTCAGCCCGCACAAATCGAACCCCCTGAGGAAGGCGGTCGAAAAGTCGAATTTCGTCGGCCGCGGAGGGTCCCTGGTTGCTGACTTCGAGAGTGAAAACCAACTCCTCGTCCTGAATGGCGGCCGTCGACTCGGTTTGTTGTGTGACCAGCAGGTCGGCTCTCTGACGAATGGAATCGGAGTCAGTAGCACTGTTGTTGGAAGGCAGGAGATCCGCCACTCCCGAGGGAACGGAAACCTGCGCAGTGTTGCTGAGGGATCCGGTGGCAGCAGGGTCCAGAATACCTGTCACGGTATAGGAGACGCTGGTTCCCACGGGTAGGTCCACTCGGTCATTGAGGTCAGCCTCCCCCGAAGCGGTGCATCCGGCTCCCGCTTGCGGTGAGCAGGTCCAGTGCGCTGCGGTCAGTGTGGAAGGGAGCTGGTCAGTCACCGCCGCTCCAGTCACACTGCTGGGACCCTGGTTGGTGACCTGGATCGTGTAGGTCACCTCTTCACTGGCGAAGACGCTACTGCGACCATTCCCCTTGCTGATGGCGAGATCGGCCTGTGGAGCCAGAGCGCTGCCGGCAGTGTCCTCGTTGTTGTCCGGATTGGGATCGATGACGCTGCCCGGCGCCTCAATTGTGGCGCTGTTTTCGAGCCTTCCCGAGGCGGCGGGGTCGAGGAGGCCTGTGGCCGCATAGGTGGCGAGGGCGCCGGGAGGCAGATCGATGGTGTCAACAATGTCTCCTGAACCAGCCGGCGTGCAGGTGGCACCTCCCGAAGGAGTACAGGTCCAGGTCACACCCTGCAGGAGGGAAGGGAAGACATCCCTCAGGACGGCCCCCGTCACAACCACGGGCGTTCCCGCAACGTTCGATGCCGTGATCGTGTAGGTCACGGATTGGCCGGGGATGATCGGATCCTGGCCCTCGTCCACGGTCACGGACAGATCGGGCTGAGGTGGATCGACCGTCAATTGGGCGCCCAACAGCTCGACCGGAAGAATGTCGCCCAGCGCATCTGTCAGGGTGGCGGAATCCGGTTCGATTTCCAGACGAGTCGTTCCCTCGCCGATCGCGTCGAAGGTGATCGTCAGCAGCGTAAAGCGACCCGCCTGGGAAGGAACCAACTCGGAAGGAAGGAGAAATGAAAGCTCAAAGGCCTCCAGGTCTGCTCCCAGATCCAGAGAGTCGGCGCTGGCTTCCACAGTGGACTCCTCGCCCAGCAGAACCCCAAAGCGAGTCCCATTGACCTGCAAGAGGCCGGGATCGAAGCTCAACCTCAGATCGAATGCGCCCAGCGCCGGGGTGCTGAAGTCTCCCAATCCCGAAACCACCACTTCCACTCCCAGTTGGCCGCCTCGATGGACGGTGGTGGACTCCGGAAGGACCTCCAGTCTGATGCCGGTGGGAGAATCGGACCCGAACAGGAAGCTGGGCAGAAGAATGAAGGTAATGATCAACAAGCAAAACCTAAGGTGACGGATCCTGGCCATGTTATCGTCCTCTCGCCCAATCTACTCCTGTGTCGCTGGGCCCACCCGAGAGCCTGTCAGGCCCAAGTCCGATCGAGTGCACGACGTTCTGGTGAGCTGGTAGTGCCTTCGGAGCAGCTCAGGTTCGCATTGTGGGACCGTTGAGTCGCCTTCCTCCCAGCAATAATCGGTCCAATTTCTCAGCCATGGGAACTAAGTTATTGACAGAGAGTCAGTTAGTTCCAGAAGTTCGAGAGGATTGAGACTCTTCTCTGGGAGAGAGTCTGACCAAATCACCACCTCCTCTTCCCTACTAGGCTAGCGCACATTTCTCACACCTAGGCGGTCGTAGCGAGCGACCTCATACCGCCGAGAGCCCATTCAGGTTGCCATTACCGCATTT
>JBHHYX010000147.1:0-11348 GCA_046757765.1 Acidobacteriota bacterium
AGGCGCACAAGTTGATCGTCTTGTGAACTTCTTCTCGGACTAGGAATTCCCTAGTTGCCAGACTCCAACAACAGGGCAAGGGCAAAGGGGCCAAAGAGTCCGTCCGATAGGCTATAATGGGAGGACGTGGGTTGGGAGGCCAGCGAGAAGTCGATTTTCCTGTCTCGGATCTTTGAGTTCAAGCGGCAGCGCGACTACCTGAAAATGGAACAGGAGATCGAGACGGCCCTCGATCGATACCCTTCGGAACTCCAGTTCAAGGTGTTGCTCGCCGAAGCTTACTGGTTTTCGGGACGGTGTCCAGAGGCGAAACTGCTGTTGGAGGAACTGGAAGAAAGTGCCCAGCATCTTCACGGCTTTCAAGGCCTTAAGGGGACGGTCGAGATGGCGAGTGGAGCCCCTCAGAAGGCGTTGGAGGCGTTTCGCAGCGCCTACGCCCTGAAGACTTCTCCTTTTTACCTGAAGCGCCAGGCCGACTGCCTGATTCGCCTTCACCGATACGATGAAGCACTGGCTCTGCTGCGCCAGGGGCCGGGGCAGCCAGACGTCTACGTTCTGGGCGCCATGGCCCGTGCCTACGAGGGCCTGGATCGGGTCAAAGAGGCGCAAGACTGCTACCAGAGCATCCTGCGCGCCAGACCCGGCGATCCCTATGCCAAGTCTCATCTACTCAAGTTGAAAGTGGCGGCAACGGAACGGCCCCAGGCTGAAGAGGAATTGAATCGCATGCTGCGACTCCCCTCGCATCGGGATGACGTGGCATTGTTGCGAGTGAAGGCGGATCATCTCAAAGACGAGGGTCGTTTTGCGGAAGCGGCTGAGACCTATGGGAAAATTGTGGATCTGAGCGAGGGGAAGGAGCGCGACTTCTTTTCACGAGCCGTGGCTTTCGCCTATTACAGGGCGGGCATGGACCAGAAGGCCTATTCCTGTTTGATCCGGCTGGTGGAAACCCACCCTCAGGACGCTTACGTCCGCTCGGCGCTGATCTCGGTGGCGCGCAAGCTGGACCGCCTCCAGGAGTTGATCGACTTTCTGCGGGATCAGGCCCGCCGGCGCCCCGCCGATCGTTTTCTTTTCGGTGTGGCCCGAAAGCTGCAGCGGGAGCTCCCCCGGTAGAAGGCACGGGTGCAAATGAAAGTCCGAGACCTCATCTCCCTCCCTGCCATCAAGACAGTCGTCCAGTTGCGCGACATTTATGACCCTGTGGAACGCTCCCGCCTGGTCCGGCACTTCGTGCTGACCGAAGAAGCCACTCTGGGCCTTCGGGTCATCCTCGAACACCTGATTCGCCGCCAGGGTTGCGGCTTCTTTCTGAAAGGCCATTATGGTTCTGGAAAGTCTCATTTTCTGGCCTTTTTGAGCCTGATCCTCTCGGAGAAAGAGTTCTGCCGAGAGTTCCTGGACCGTTTCTCCGCCAAGAGGAAGATGGGCGAAGCGCTGCCTCTGGAGCAGCTTCTCTCCAATCGACTGGCGATTCTCAACATCTCGCTGGTGGAGTACCGGAGCGACTTCGCCCTGGAGGACATCGTGGCCGGCTCTCTGGGGGAAGCTTTCCCGGATCTTTTCCCCCCACAGACTGAAGTCGCGCCTCCCCCGGATGGCGGCAAATCTGCGTCCCCCCCGAAGAGCCGGTTGAAAAGTGGGGAAGCGGCTGAGGGGGAGTTCCGGAACTCCGAAGAAGAGCCAGCCCGGCTCTCAGCCCGTCCCGCCCGTGATGGGAAGCGCCAGGAGACTCGCAAGAAGTTTCTTGACCGGGCCCTCGAATCGCTGCGCGAGAAGGGCTACCATGGACTACTGATTCTGATCGACGAACTGAGTGAATTCCTGCGTTCCAAGCCCTCCGTGCGCCAGTTCAATGAAGATATTCGCTACCTCCAGTTTGTGGGGGAGTTTTCAGCCTCACAACCTCTCTGGGTGGTGGCGGCGCTGCAGGAGTATCTGGAGGAGACGGGAGAAATCCACCAGGAGATCTTCAACAAGATCAAGGATCGCTATCCAGTTCGCATCGCTCTGACGGCAGGACATGTCAAAGCTCTGGTCGGGGAAGTCCTCATTCGCAAGAAGCCGGGACGCAGCCAGAAATTGCGCCAGCTCTACCACAGCTTCAAGAAATCCTTTCCCAGCTGGGTGGTGCCGGAGGACGAGTTTTTGCAACTCTATCCTCTCCATCCGGCTTCCATCGAACTGCTGGAGGATCTGAAGCCCCTTTTTTCCAAGACCCGGGGTTTTGTCGACTTCATTCACTACCAGATTGCCGGGGATCCCGCCCGTGGGATCGAGGGAATGTTGGACTCGCCTTGTGAAGCTTTGCTTTGTCCGGACAGGATTTTTGACCATTTTCTGGACCGGATGAAGGGAACCATAGAGATCCTGCCCTACATTGAGACCGTCTATGCCTACTACCGCAAGGAGATTCCCCATATCCTGGAAGAGATGCAGGACCAGCAGTTTGCCTTGCGGTTGCTGAAACTGCTCATTCTGCAGGATATCTCTCCGGTCCAACACCCTTTCACGGTGCGTGAATTAACCGAGATGCTGCTCGAGCGGATCACTGATCTGGATCCCGAGGTCAACTATCAGTACACGACGGATACGGCTGAGCAGCTCCTCAGACGGGGTGGCTTTCTGGTGGCTTCCTCCGTCCGGGTCGATGGCAAGGAAGAGCGTATCTACCATATTCAGTTCGAGGCCAACGTCCACTCTCTGGTGGAACGCAAGCTTGAATACAAGCGTCAGTTGCTGGCAAGCCTGGGAGGCCAGGCGGTGATTCGGCTGTTTCCACACCTTGTGTCACAACTGCCCTTCTTCCAACAGCTCTCCCTGGGGCGGGCCGAAGTCTTGATCCTGGACTGGCAAAGGACGCGTCGGACGGGCATGGTCTGCACACTGAACTGTGAGTCGTCTGCCCCGCAGGAAGAATGGGAACTGCACAAAGGCGATTTCACGCTGGTCGTGGGGCTCCCGGGTCAAAGGCTGAAAGGGGCCACGGCTGAACTGAACAAGTTTTCCAGTTGCGTGGGAGTGCTCCTGCCAGCACAGATCAAGGAAACAGATCGCTGCCTGGAGGCGTTGGCACTCTTTGAGCTGGCAGAGGAGTACCGAGAGGACGAGTCTTCGCAGGGCAAACGCATCCGCCAGCGGGTGGAGAGCCTCGTCCAGGATCACCTCCCCCTGGTGGGCCAGGTTTACGAGCGTTCTTTTCGTCAAAGCCAGCTCTGCGCAACGGGCAGTGGCGAGATTCTCCACCAGTTCAAGGACGAGCCTTCGGCCAATTGCCTGGAACTGTTTCAGCTGGCTGTTGCCCGGCTGCTGGAATCCAGGTTTCCCAAGCACTACTTGATTGCTCCCCAGCAAAACTACTACCCGCAGGCGGCGCTGACGGAACTGGAAGAGTACTTTCGTTCCATGTCGAAGGAGAACTTTGAGAGACTTCGCTGGGGGAGAACGGTTCTGGACGGTTTTCTGCTCCCCACTGGGCTGGTGAAGAGAGAGCGCAAAGAGTACCTTTTCGCGACCAGCGCCGAGGAGTCGGCGCCCTTAGCCCTTCTTCTGAGCCATCTCGCCTCAGAGGGGCCCCATTCCGCCCGTGACGCCTTGAGATTCCTGGGGGCTTCCGAGTTCGGTATGCATGAGCTGCAGTTCAAAGCCTTTCTGCTGGCGGCGTTGGCGGGTGGCTTTCTGGTCGGATTGCGGGGAGGGCGAAAACTCCCGGCGGGCCAACTGGACGCCGGCAGACTGCTGGAGATCGAGCAGCTGAAGGCCGGAGAAACCATCTCCAGGCAGGCGACGCTGTTTCTGAGCCAACTCGAGGCGGTTCCCAAGAAGCTGCGCAAGGCCTCTCTCTCTTATGCGGAGTGCCGACAATGCTGGGAGACTATCCGCTCGCTTCACCGGCAGACCGAAGCCAATCTGTCGGAGTCGGAGCGTCTGTCCAGTCGATATAAAGAGTATCGTGTTTTTCGACTCCTCGACTTGGCCACCACCGGTGCGAGCGTCGAAAGGGCCAGGGAGTTTCTCCGTTCGGTGAGAACGAGCTTTCCCGCTCTACAGGGGCTGGAGACCCTGGTCGGGGAAGTCCCGCACCCCAAGGCCCTGAATCGCGCTTTGCGGGACCTGCAACACTCCCATGCCTTCTTGGCGGACTGCTTTTCCGCTTTCGCTTTCGTGGGCAACTACCTGGAACAGGTTCGACCGTTGATTCCGAAAAACCCACGTTATCAGGCGCTGGCGGAGGATTTGGACGGACTGTGGGCTCGGCTGCAAGGATGGGACCCGTGCGGACCACCGTCCGAGTTCCGCCAGCTTCAGGTGAAATTCGAAGCCTGGCAGAGCCTCTACATCAGCGCCTATGAAGAGGAGCACCAGGCCTATCACCGGGTTGAAGATCTGTCGCAGTTGCGGGAATTGCTGAAGAGCCGGGAACTGGAATTGCTGGCCCGATTGGAGCGGTTGGATGTCTTTGTTCCAGACACGCCCTCCTCGGCTCTCCGGGAAATCCTGTCTCAGATGCGGGGAAAGGCGTGCTCCAGACCCGTTTGGGAGGAACTCCAGCAACGGCCCATCTGCACCTGCGGCTTTGAATTGGGCCAATCCGTCCATCCTCTTCCCTTGACGCCAGTTCGGGACAAACTGAACGACCAGCTGGAACAGTTCCTGGCCCAGTTGCGCCACCCCCGATTCCGCGAGTTGCTGGACCGCTTTGAATTCCATCTGGCACGCCGGGCGGATGCCGGAGGTGAGGCGGATACGAAGAGTCTGGAGACCACTCGCCGCTTGAAGAGTGTCACCCGGGTGAAGGAATTGGTAGCCGAGGAAGACCGTCTCGATGAGGCATTCATCAGGCGGTTGAACAGCTTTGAGCCAGGCCGAAAGCCGTTCGAGGTCAAATACCTTTCAAGCTATCGCGCTCGCATCGGCCGTCAACCTCAAACTCGTCCTGTTCTGGTGCGGGAATTCGACCGATGGCTGAAAGAGGGTTTGTCTGATCCCGATCAGGCGATTCGACTCGTGGATCAGCCTCGCCGGGAAGATGAAGACGAGGAGAGGTTTTTGCGGCCACTTCTGGCCGCTTGCGGCCCCGAGCTGACTGAGGCCTTTCAAAAATTCACCAGAGAGGAATTCCTGTTCCGCCTCTGGGCCTCCGATCTCGTGCTGCGCCACGGAGTGGATGCCGATCAAGCTCGTGGCTTCCTGCCTCTTCTACCCCCGACCGACCAGCTCGCCACTTATGCGCAACTGGCCCGAAAATTGCCTGCCGAGGACTCCAGGCGGCTGCGGGATTCGATCGAAGGATTTGAAAGCCGGCTGGGGGAGCCCGGCTATGAAGCTCTGGGCTTGTTGCCCGATTCAGCCTCACAACCGGCCCGGATTTTTGTCCAGGAAGCCTTTTTGCCACAACTGATTCGTCTTTCCAGTTTGCGATTGGCCAAACAGCTCGTGGATGCCGACGATCAGACGCTGCGGAAACTTCTCTCCCAGCAGCCGGGAGATTGGCGTTTCCCGGATCTCTCTCCTCCTTCAAATGAAAAGGACCATTACCGGAGGTTCCTGGAGACACTGCTGTGGCTCCGGCAAGCTGAGATGAAGTTCAAGGCGAGGGACAGACACACGTCCTCGCCGGCGAAATTGTCCACAAAGGGTTTGGAAACCTTTTTCCTGCAGACGGCCTCCCTGGTTCCTTCGATGCTGGACTCCATGAAAGCCTACCAGAGCCAGCTCGACTGTCCCGAAGTGGCGGGCTCGACGATCCAGACTCGACTTCTCCAGCACCTGGATCATTTCAGTGAGACCTATCGGCGACAGATCCAGGAGGCCTCCCGGAAAGTGCCCCGGGTGGAAGGCATCTTGAAGAGCAGCACTCCGGAACTCCTCTCCAGCCTGGAAGCGGCTTCTGTCCGCCTGCTGTTCGTCGACGGCCTGGCCTGGCCGGTGTGGAGACTGCTTCGCGAGGGGCTGCGCAGGCGGATGCCTCCCCACCTTCGCATCGTGGCGGAAAAGACTGCCTACGCCCATCAACCGAGCACCACACTGGAGCAGGTTCGGCACTGGCTGGACGCGGGTGAGTTGCAGCCTTTTCTGGAAGTGCAAAAGGGCTTCGCCTTTCAGGAGAGCGGCCGCGAGGATCGCGTCTACAAGATCGCCTGGGTTGACGACAAAATCCACAGCAGTCCGGAAAGTCCCTATTTTCTCTATCGGGAGATCATCGAACAACTCAGGCCGCAGCTCCTCGGTTTCTTGACCAAGCTGCCACGGCGCTCACTGCTGGTCCTCTTCTCGGACCATGGCTTTGTTGAAAACCCGGCGTTCCAACCCAGCAAGAAGTACCAACACCCGCGCTACCGCCACGGCGGAGGCTCACCTTTCGAGCTGGTGGTTCCGGTCGTGTTTTTCTATTCGGGTAGAGACTAACCCGAATTTCTCACACTCGATCGTAGCGAGGCGGTGGAGATACGCGTGGTTACAAGGCGTCGCGACCGAGAGCCCCGCAGTCGCACTGGACAGTACGTCGAGGAGCCCAACCGAGCGCAACGCAGTAGACATGGCCATATCCGTGTCCGCAGTAGATTGGGTGTGAGAAATGCGGACTAACTGGGTTACCTCCGCTATGGTGTCCCAAATTTGGAGGTGTTTCTGGAAGCTGCGGTGAGACTGCCGCACTTCAAGAATGGGCGTCAATCCCGAAGGGAACGTGTCTTGCAGCCCAGGGTTTCCGAACCCTGGGACGCGTACTAGGAATTCCCTAGTCCGAGAAGAAGTTCACAAAACGATCAACTTGTGCGCCTGACAACAATGTACACTATCGAGTAACGGAGCCCCGACCGTGAGGGAGGGGGTATCCCGGCTCAAGACGCGTCGTGGCTCCGGTCGCTGACGCTCCCGGCTCCGTTGTCATTGTGGCTGCCGCGTGTGCCTTTCTCGCCGGTATGAGGTCGCTCGCTACGACTAGGTAAATCGAAGGGCATGTTCGAGGTCGCTGGGACTGGTGGCGGCGGTTTTTGCTACCTGCAGGGAGATCAGGCCAGCGCTGTAGAGCCGGATCAGATGTTGGTCGAAGGTCTGCATTCCATAATGATCGCCGCCCTTCGCGATGAACTCATCGATCCCGTCTTTGCCAGCTTCGATGCAACTCCGAATGGCAAGCGTCATCCTCATGATTTCCATGGCGGCGACCCGTCCTTTGCCGTCCAGACGCCGCAGCAATCGTTGAGCGATCGTCGCCTTGAGAGCGTCCGCCAGTCTCGTACGGAGGGCCGACTGCTCTGCCTGGTCGAAGACACTCAGGATTCGGTGGACCGTCTTAGCGGCGTCGGTCGTGTGCACTGTGGTAAAAACAAGATGGCCGGTCTCGGCCGCCTTGAGACCGACGTCGATGGTCTCCCGGTCCCGCATCTCCCCCACCATGATGATATCCGGATCCTGGCGCAGCGCGGCTCTCAAGGCCCTGGAAAATGAAGGCGTGTCCGTCCCCACTTCACGCTGCGTAATGACGGATCGGATGTCCCGGTGCAGATACTCGATCGGATCCTCAATTGTGACGATCTTCTTTTCGTGATGCTGGTTCACTTCGTGGATCATGGCTGCCAGCGTGGTGGACTTGCCGCTTCCAGTGATCCCCGTGACCAGAACCAGCCCACGTTCCTCCATGGCAATCTGTTTCAAGACCTCAGGAAGTCCCAGTGTATCCAGGGTTGGAACCTTGTCGCTGACCACTCGGAGCACCAGTTCCAGGGCACCCCTTTGACGACAAATATTGACACGAAAGCGGCCGATGCGGGGCAGACTCAGGGAACAGTCTTCATCCTGAATGGACTGAACCCTCTTCATCACGTTCTCTCTGTCACCCTTTTGCGCCTGGTAGAGAATTCGAGCCGCAAAGGAGGCGGTGTCTGTGGGGTCAGGGATGGGAAAACCGGGAACCGGTCGAATCTGGCCGTCGCAACGAAAACGAACGGGCCGTCCCGGCGTCAGGTGGATGTCCGACACGCCCAGCGCGACAGCTTCGCCCAGCAGTTCGTTGACGGAACCGAAAAAGACAGAGGTCTGACTCACTCCACTCCTTATCGTCACGTCACCAGAAAAGGGTTAACCCGGATTTCTCGCAACCGGTCGTAGCGAAGAGACGGAAGCGCCTCGCTGACAAGGCGTTACGACCGAGGCCCCCGGAGCCGTAGTCATGCACTCCGTCGAGCAGGCCGACCGGGCACAACGCAGTAGATTGCCGTGAGAAGGCCGGGACAGGCGGCGGGTCACGGGAACCTGTCGCCTGTGGCAAAGTAAGGCCTCAACCATGCACTCCAAAGCACGGGAAGTTCAGCCCTTTCGGCGCAAAACCTGGTACTGGTCAAAGACCTCATCGACCAGCTTCTCATGACGGTCCGGGGCGAAGGGCCCTCGACCGGCTTTGACCAATCGAATTACGCCTTGGCCCGAAGGGGTCCACGCGAGCGGAAAGGTCGTCGAGGAGTAGCCCGCGAAGACGCTCAACACATCCCGTCCAAGAGCGGCTGCCAGGTGCTGGCCGAAGGAGTCGTAACCAATGTACAGATCGCTCTTTTGGATCATCGCCCCCAACTTACCGATCGAAGCTTTGAAAGTCACGAGTCGGGGTTCTGGCCCCAAAGGTTGGGCGGGTCGCGGACCGATTCCTCGCCATCGCTGGGCTTCGGAGTCGACCTCCACAACCTCAAAACCCTTTTCTCGGGCAGCCAGGGCCAGTTGATCCGACTGACGGGATTCTTGCTCGCCGGCGCCCTTATCCAGGAGCAGAGTGACACCGTCAAGCAGAAGTCTCAAGACAAGATTCTTTTCGAAACGCGAGACGGTCTCCGAAAGGCTTCGAATTCTTTTCTCTGGATTCCCTCCCACCCCAAGGTTCATGCTGACCCGGTAGGGGCAAAGTTCCAAACCGAACACTCTGAAAACTTCATCGGCAAAAGCCACATCCTCGGCAGGCAGATGGAGCGCTGGATGGATCCGCCCTTCCTCCCCTTCCCTCCCAAAGCTTTGCTGGAGCCATCGGCAGAGACTGGCAGCCTGGCTCATCCTTCCCTCGATGCCGTCATGGATGGACGGGTGCCAGTAAAAGTAGCTTCCAGCCTCTTCCCGAGGGGTCAGGAGTGGCAACAATCCGGACTGAAGAAATCGCGAGTCGGGGTTGACTACGACACATCGAGCTCCCCCGGGAAGTCCACGGGTTTCCCTCTCAACCGTTTTACTCACGTCAAGCCAAGTCAAGAAGCGGTGCAAGAGAGCGCCCCTGCGTGGGTACCGAACGGATCGGACACGAACCCGCGAAGTCCCATCCTTCAGTAACAGCCCGTTCTTCTCCTCACCCACGAAAACAATCTCCGCCTCAGGAAAAGTCGCTTTCATTGTTGCAATGATGGGGCTTGTCAGGAGAATGTCGGCCCCAAGCGTTACCCGCGACAAGACGAGGATCCTCTCGACCGGTCCCCCCGTCCCGGGATCGAAGCGCTTCCTCTTTTCAAGGCGGCTCACACGGCGGAGAAGATCTCCCTCGTTTCTCAAGCCCATCTGGCCCAGCCTGAGATCGAATGGCCTCCCTCGTGGAATTTGGCGGAGGCGGGACATCGCCCGGGCAAGCACTCTCCGTTGCAGCCCCATATCCTTTCTGAGGAAAGAGTCCCCCAGCGGTTCGATGATTTGGCTGAAAAGGGCCCGTGTCCCCGCTCGAGCTTCCCCTCCATCGCTCGACAGGGCGCGCTCGATCAGGGGTTCCGCCAGATCCATTCGGATCTGGTCGGGATCCTTTTCGGTTCCTGGGAGAGGCGCATCATTGCACACGATTCCCGCTCCTTTGCCATGCAAGAGATCTCACTTCAGGTTACCCGAAGGAGCGACATCTTGCGGGTCAATTCAAGATCCGTTGGCGCCATTCGATATCCTTGAGCTATTCTGGCCAAGAGCGGGAATGCAAATCAACCGTCCCCGGGAAAGGGGGCCCAGGCAGGACTTGGGGAACAAAGCGGCCCTGTCTCTCGTAGCTGAAACTGGAGAGAATTTGGCGGGGCGACCCTGCCAGCAGGGTGAGAACGGTTGCCTTCCAGGCTTTGGGAGATTCGAACGCGACGTACCCCTGTTCCGTGGGGACCGAGAGCCAGTAGTGAGGAACTCGGAAAAGGCACCTCGGGCCGGCCTCCGAGACGCTGAGTTGGAGGGGCAGTGGCAGGCGACTGAATGAGACGAGTCTCCCAACTCGAGAGAGCACTCATAAACGATTGACTACAAAGGTTTAAGGAGTTATCATGGTTTCTGGAAACCACAAGCTTCGGCGCCAGGACCGGATCATTGGTGGGGTCTGCGGTGGGCTTGGCGCATTCTACGGCATCCGGCCGTTCTGGTTTCGCCTGGTCTTCGTGATTCTCTTACTGCCGGGCGGACTGCCTGGCTTTCTGCCCTACGTTGTTCTTTGGCTCATCATTCCCAAGAGGTGAAAGCGCTGGGAGTGCCCCCGGAGTCGGAGAACTCGTTCAGGACATTCCAAATGTTGTGCTCGCTTTGAATCCAGAGACGGTAAAGGTCCATGCTGAAGCGGTAGCGGAGCTGGTCGCGATCCAGAAAGGAGCGTTGGCGAAGACCTTCCAACTGCATGCGGATCGTGGCTCTGTCCAAGTCTTGATGAAAACGATTAGGGAGTGAAAGGACCAATCGATCAACCCGGTCCGCCGCAATGAAACTTTCCGCCCTTGGCAGCAAGGTTGCCAGAGCAGAGAGGATCAGTTTGTCGAGGAGTGAAAGGCCCGCCCATTCGTAAAACAACTGGGGTGGCGGATTGTCTAGAAAGCGGGCAATGACGGCTTTGACAAGTCGCTGATCCACCACGTTCTTCTCAGATTCATTGAGAACATCCACCATTAACTGACAGAGAGCCTGGGTGAGGAAGGGGTGCCCGTTTCCAAGACGCCAAAGCCGGTTGACCGCATCGGATCGCAGTCGGACTCCGTTTGCAACGGGTTCGGTAATCAGCCTCCAGGTATCCTTCTTGGAGAGGAAACTCAATCTCAGCCGGGTGGCCTTGCCCAGGATGTGGGACCATTCCGGACTCATTCGCAAGTCCTTCGAACCCGCCAGGACCATGCTCAGCCTCGGGTAGGGCTCCAGGAGACTGTTGAGATAGGAATAGATTTCACGGCTGAGGGTCCCCTGTCCCACCTTGTAGTCGATCAGTTCGTATTCATCGATCAGCAGCACGAGATGCCGGTCTCCTCCCTCTTCAAAGACTGTTCTCAGCAAGCCGGAAAAATCGGAATAAGCGGCAATGGGCGGAACGGCCAGGGCAGGGGCGCCGGGATGAGCCGCCGAGAAGGCCCGGGCGATGGACCGAG
>JBHHYX010000148.1:0-11189 GCA_046757765.1 Acidobacteriota bacterium
TGTCATCTCGATCCAGGCTTTTGAGGCTCCGGCTCGGTATCGGTATCGCTATCGCTATCGGCGACCGACATCATGCGCATTGCTCCCCGCCATCACAATCGACGGCGATAGCGATGGCGAACCCGATTCCGATACCGATGAAGACCGGCTACCCCACCGATGGTCCTAGCCCGCATTATTCACCAACTGTCTACTGCAGCGGCGAAATCATCCGGGCTAGTTGACCTTGACCGGGATCCTTCTGGTCTTGGCCTCCTCCCTCTTGGGAAGGGTCAAGGTCAAAAGACCATCCTTGAGCTTGGCCGTGATTTTCTCGGCATTGACGGAACGGGGCAGCTCGAAACTCCTCGAGAAGGCGCCATAGACGCGCTCGATGCGGTGGTAATTCTCGTCCTTCGATTCGAACTTCCTCTCACCGCTGAGGTTCAGATAGCCTTCCTCTGCCGAGATCTGAATCTGATCTTTGGTGAAGCCGGGAAGCTCAACCGTAAAGATCAGTTCGTTCTCTTTTTCGCAGATGTCGACTGAAGGGCTCCAGTCTTGGAGCCGAGCCTGGCGGCCGGAACCCTCAAAGAAACGGCTAAAGAAATCGTCCCCAAAAAAGGTCCGGTTCACCCGATCCTGCAAGGCCTGCAACTCACGTAATGGATTGACTCTGACGAGATTCATTTTTACCTCCTTATGAGATTCACACTTACTTACTCAGAATAAACACATTCAAGACCCGGCAAGGGCCTGGAGCACCATCAGTGAAATGATACATTAGACTCATTCCACGGAGTTTAGTGCACTCGGACCATGCCAGTGTCTCTCCTTAAATAAGATCCTGTGGTGTCTATGTCAAGTCAGCTTCTCGAGTTTTTAGGCTGTTCTTAGAATCATCCAACTATCATGCTGAAGGTATAGGTAAGATGCGCCGTTTGCCCCAGCAAGTACGCCAGTGCTATATTCTGAATGTGATGCGTCAAGTTTACCTGGACAACAACGCCACGACACCTGTGGATTCTCAGGTGGTGGAGGCAATGAGACCCTATTGGAGCGACCATTTTGGGAATGCGTCCTCCATTCACACTTACGGTCAAAAAGCCCGAGCCGCCGTGGAGGAGGCGCGTCAAGAGGTGGCGGCTCTGGTGGGGGCGCAGGGCCGGGAAATCATTTTCACCAGCGGCGGGACCGAGGCCGACAACACTGCGCTAAGAGGGGTAGCCAGTCATGAGCGCGTGAAGGGGGACCACATCATTACCTCCACCATCGAGCACCCGGCCGTTCTGCGAACCTGCGAGCAGATGGAGAGGGAAGGCTTCCGGGTCACCTATGTGGGAGTGGATCGGGAAGGGCTCATCCGCCTGGATGAGTTGCAAAAGGCCATTGAAGGGAAGACGATTCTGATATCGATCATGCACGCCAACAACGAAGTGGGCTGCATTCAGCCCATCCAAAGAATCTCGGCGTTGGCCAGGGAAAATGGGGTCCTCTTTCACACCGACGCGGTCCAGAGTATGGGCAAGGTTGCCATTGACGTGAAGGAGCTTGGCGTTGATCTGCTCTCGTTGTCGGGCCATAAGTTTCATGGACCCAAGGGAGTGGGCGCCCTTTACGTGCGCCAGGGCGTGGCGATGCGTCCCCTCATGCTGGGCGGTTCGCATGAGAGGAGGCGCCGGGCGGGCACAGAAAACGTGGCCGGTATCGTGGGGTTGGGCAAGGCTTGCCGGCTTGCCTCACAAGCCCTTGCAGAGCTCGAGGGCCGAGTGTCCTTGCTGCGAGATCGACTGGAGCAGGGCATCCTCAGCCAGGTGCCGGACACCAGGGTCAACGGAAGCCGCACCCGTCGGAACCCCCACGTCACCAACATCAGCTTTCGGGCAGTGGAGGGAGAAGCCCTGCTCATTGCTCTCGACTTCCAGGGAGTGGCGGTCTCCACCGGAGCGGCCTGCTCTTCCGGATCCCTTGAGCCTTCTCACGTCCTTCGTGCGATGGGGTTGAGACCCGACAGAATCCAGGGGGCGATCCGGTTCAGCTTGAGCCGGATGACGCAGAGCGAAGACATCGACTACGTACTGGAGGTGCTTCCTCCCCTGGTGGCACGGATGCGCGAGATGAGCGTGCGATGAAGGTCGAAGACCCAGGCTCCCCCACCGGATGATGTCTGATCTGCTTCGGGTCCGAAACGTGACCAAGGTCTACTCTGGAGAAGGGGCATCCGTCACGGCGCTGAAGGGAGTCTCCTTCGCGGTCAAGTCGGGCGAATTCGTTGCTGTCATGGGGCCCAGTGGATGCGGCAAGAGCACGCTCCTGCACTTGATGGGTGGGATGGACCGGCCCACTGAGGGCCGGATCTGGTTGGGGGACCTCCCTCTGCACCGTTTGTCGGAAGAAGAGCTGACTCGACTACGCCGAACCCGCATCGGATTCGTATTTCAATTCTTCTATCTTCTCCCGACTCTAACTGTTGAGGAGAATGTGGAACTGCCTTTTCTTCTGGCGGGAGGAAAGGACCGACGTCAGAAGGTCCGTTCTCTCCTCGAGGCAGTCCGCTTGACGCACCGCGCCCGAGCCCACCCGTCCCAACTCTCAGGAGGAGAGATGCAGCGCGCCGCCATTGCGCGGGCACTGGTCCAGGACCCGCTGGTGATCCTGGCCGATGAGCCTACAGGCAACCTGGATTCGGAGAATGGGCGAGTCGTGATCGAGTTGCTGCGGAAGTTGGCGGCCCAACGGGGAGCCACGGTCGTCATGGCCACGCATAGCCTGGAAGCGGCCCGCTTTGCCAGCCGCCGAATCCAAATGAAGGACGGCTGCCTGCTCGCATGAAGTCCTTCTTCCTACTCTTCCATCGCTATATCCTGCGCGACTTGATCAGGAAGCCGGCTCGTGGCGTCCTGACTATCACGGGTGTGGCTCTGGGCATTGCCGTGGTGGTGGCCGTTCACCTCTCCAGCCGGCAAGCCGTCGGTTCCTTCACCGAGAGCTTGCGAGTGATGAGCGGTCAATCCGATTTCCAGATCCTCCCCAATGGCGGACCGCTGGATGAACAGCTGGTCCAGAGGCTTTCCTGGCTATGGGACTTCGGCGCCATGTCCGCCCTGGTGGAAGGGCGCGTGGCTCTGCCCGACGGAAGTTCCGCTCACGTCTACGGAGTGGACCTTCTAGGCGACACCCCTTTTCGGCAATATGTTTCTTCCGACGGTCGCAGTCTCTACTCGTCAATTTCCCAAGCCGAGTTTCTGGAGCTGCTTCTCAATCCTCGCACCATCATCTTACCGGAGAGGCTGGCCAGACGGCTCCATGTGGCCAAGGGCTCATCGTTGCAGCTCTTGATTGGCGACCGTCGCGTGAATCTCGTCGTCGGCGCCCTGCTTGGCGACTCGGGTGTGGCTCGAGCCTTTGCCGGAAACGTGGCTTTCATGGACATTGCGGGCGCCCAACTGGCCTTCGACAAGCTGGGGGCGGTGGACCGCATCGACGTTCTGATCAGAGAGGGTGAACCTTCCGAGATCGGCCGGCGGATTCGCGCACAGTTACCGGCCACGGCGACACTTCATCGGCCCCGGGACCTGAGGCAGCAAGGGGAGAAAATGTTGCGGGCATTCCGCTTCAACCTGGCCGCCCTCAGCTCCCTATCCTTGATCGTGGGTGTGATTCTGGTCTACAACACGCTGAACATCGCGGTGGTCCGACGACAGACGGAGATCGCTGCTTTGCGGGCGCTGGGAAGCCGGCGGTCGACCATCGCCTCCCTTTTTCTGCTGGAAGCGCTTGGTCTCGGGCTATTGGGGGCGGGATTGGGAATTCCGGCAGGAGAACTGCTCTCCAAATGGGCCGGAGTTCTGGTCAGCCGAACCATTGAGACACTATATACGGGCGTCCCCTCCCATTCTTCACCGCCGGGGACAGGCGACTTTTTCTACCTGAAAATGCTCGTGCTGGGCGCTGCGCTGGGGGCTTTTTCAGGCGTCTTTCCCGCCTTGCGCGCCGTCGCCGCTTCGCCCGTGACCGTCCTCCGCCGCGCCTTCCTGGTGTCGGCTGGAGAGCACCAGTCTCCTCATCAGTCCCGCCTGGGAGTCCTCCTTCTGGCTGCCGGTGTGGGGTTGTGCTGGGCCCCGCCAGTCGATGGACTCCCACTTTGGGGGTATGGCGCTGCGCTCTGTTTCATCCTGGGAACCGCACTTCTGGGACCCGGGCTTGGCCGGCGACTCCTGGGCGCGATCGAGTCACTCTCCTTCAACACTCTCCCCATCGAAGTTCGCCTGGCCCTGCAGACAGTCCAGGGAGGGTTGATGCGCCTGGCCGTGGCGGTCCTCTCTCTCATGATCGCCGTCGCCATGCTGGTGAGCGTTGCCACACTGGTGGGAAGTTTTCGGGAAACCGTCGTTGTGTGGGTGGACCAGACCCTTCGCGCCGATCTGTACGTGAAAGCCGCCGGGGCGGGTCACAACGACTGGGAGAGTCCCATTGACCCCGGCACCGTGGAAGCGCTGCGCCACCTGCCTGGAATCGCCGCTCTGGGCCGGTTTCGTGGAAGGACGATTGATTACGAGGGAGATCGCGTCACACTCGCCGGAGGGGACTTTGACGTACTCGCAAAGTACGGCAAGCTCCTTTTTCTGGAGGGGCGTAAGACGGCCCTGGTGGCCAGCCAGCTGATGAACGGGGACCGAGTCGTCGTGACCGAACCGTTGTCGATCAAACACGGTATTCGCCCGGGAGATCGCATTCGGCTGCCCACACCGCAGGGAATGCATCCATTTGAGGTGGAGGCCGTCTATTATGACTATTCGAGCGAACGCGGCGTGATTGTCATGGATCGTCACGCCTACCTCAAATACTTTAGCGATCCCACCGCCACCAGCCTCTCACTTTACCTCGAGTCGGGTGAAAGCCCCCAGGCCATGCGGCAGCGGATCGCTTCGAGCTTGCCCGGGGTCGAGCTGCAGATCTTCTCCAATGGTGACCTGAAGAGGGAGGCTTTGCGCGTTTTCGACCAGACCTTCCAGGTCACCTACGGGCTGGAAGCCATCGCCTTGATCGTTGCCGTTCTGGGCGTGACCAACACACTGGGGGCGCTCATTCTGGAACGACGAAGTGAGATTGCGCTGCTCAGGTTTCTGGGGGCTGATCGCCGCCAGATCCGAAGGATGACTCTAGTCGAATCGGCCCTGGTGGGGATGATGGGCTGCCTCCTGGGCTTCCTGCTGGGTCTGGCCCTCTCGCTCGTACTCATCTACGTGATCAACCGTCAGTCCTTCGGCTGGACAATCCAGTTCGATTTGCCGGGTGGTTTTCTGCTGCTGGCGCTCAGCCTGGTTTTCGTCTCCACTCTCATGAGTGGCCTTTATCCCGCCGCCATGGCCGTCCGAACCGACCCCCTCAGGAGCCTGCGAACAGAATGAAGATCTTGATCTGGAGTGTGCTGATTCTGCTCTCCAACTACCGCCCGGCGCTGCCTGGTTACACGTTCCATTTTCCGCGAGATCACGGCAACCATCCGGAATACAAGCTGGAATGGTGGTACTACACCGGTCATCTTGACAGCGCCGAAGGAGCCGAGTTTGGTTACGAACTCACCTTCTTTCGAACCGGCATGGAGAAGAAACACGCAAACGCGTCTCTTTGGAGTATTGATGACCTTTATCCCGCCCATTTTGCGATCTCGGACCTCACCGGAGCGCGGTTCCATTTCTTCGAGAAACTGAACCGTCAAGGGCCCGGAATCGCTGGAGCCAGGGAAGGGGCCCTGGATGTCTGGAACCAAAACTGGTTCGCTCGGATGGAAGGGAATGTGATCCGGCTCGGCGCGGCCGCCGATTCCATCCGCCTTCAGCTCCGCCTGACATCGAACAAGCGGCCGGTCGTCCACGGAAGAGGCGGGGTCAGTCGCAAGAGTGAGAACGGCGCCTCCCATTATTACTCCTTGACCAGGCTCGCGACAGAGGGAACACTCTTCTACCAGGGAAGGACCTTGGAGGTGAGGGGCGAGAGTTGGATGGATCATGAGTTCGGAAGCCAACAGCTGGGTCCCCGGCAGGTGGGCTGGGACTGGTTCAGCCTGCAACTGGATCAGGGTGAGGAGCTGATGGTGTTTCAAATCCGACGCCGAGACGGCACCATCGACCCCTTCTCGGCCGCCACAGTGATCTCTTCAAGCGGGGAAGCCATGGCGCTGGCCGTTAAGGATTTTTCGCTCCGGCCTGGACGCGGCTGGGGGAGCTCCCGAACCGGTGCTCGCTATCCAGTGGAGTGGACCATCCACATTCCCCGGCTGGAGGCTGAACTGCAGGTCTCCGCCCTCCTTGACGATCAGGAGCTCCTCACCTTTCGCTCCAGCGGAATCGCCTACTGGGAGGGGGCGATTGGAGTGCTCGGCCGCTGGAGGGGGAAAAGAGTCCAGGGTCGCGGCTACCTGGAAATGACGGGATATGCAAAAAACTCCCGACCCAACATCTGAGCAAGCAGCGCCTTGCTCCTGTGCTCCCCTGCCCGTGCCCTAAACTCCTTGCTCTGCAAGGCTGGATTGAACGATTTTGCCGCCAATTGGCTGAAACACGAACGTGAGTGAGTGGCCATCCGGATTGGCCGGGCGCTGACGCTTCGGTTCAGTCTACGCAAATCACAACCGATACGTCTGCCAAGACCAGCCTGCCCTTCTCGATCTACTCTGGCGACAGGCCCGGAGAGCCAATTGTAGAATGGGCCCCCTTGCTTCCTCCACAGAGGGCGCTTTGACAGGATAGATAGAAGCGGGCTTTAATGAGTGACGGAAAATACCTGCTACGCCTCGTACTGGCCAGCCAGGAGGAACCATTGACTTCCCGTGTTCGTACAGAATCCAAGGGCTTTCCAAGAAGGAGACCAAGCATGAAGAAGCTGAGTTTGACCGCCGCCCTCGTCGCCGTCGCCCTGATCTGGCTGGGGCTCGCTTTTTGGCCCCGGGCCGTTTCGGCACAGATCCCGGACAAGTTCACCAACCTGAAAGCTCTTCCTCAAGATATCGGGAGAAAGGATCTCGTCAACTTCATGAAAAACATTACCTTCGCCCTGGACACCCGCTGCTGGTTCTGCCATGAAGGGGAAGGCGACGATCTGTCAACGTACAACTTTGCCTCTGATAAAAAGCATGAAAAGATGATCGCTAGAAGCCACATCCAAATGACTCGAGAAGTCAATGAGAAATACTTCAAAGACTCGGAAGAAAAGGCCGAAGTGACCTGCTACACCTGCCACAAGGGGGAGAAAGAGCCCCCTCCGAAATGAGATTGGCCTCGGTCCCGATTGTTGGCGGGGCGACCTTTGCAGAGTAGCGACGGCGGACGCCGGTCGGAGCAGCAGATCCTCAGGCCTCCATCATTCGAGCCACGGCCCGCCCGGCGCGCTCGGCAATCGCCGGCTCCACATCCACTTTGTATTGAAGGTCGATGAGGGATCGGTAGATCTTTGGCAGGGTGATGCGCTTCATGTGCGGGCAGAGGTTGCAGGGACGAACAAACTGGACATCCCTGCACTCGACCGCCACGTTGTCGCTCATCGAACACTCGGTCACCATCACGGCGCGAGCTGGACGCCGTTCTTTCACGTGCCCGATCATTCCCGACGTCGAGCCCACAAAATCCGCTTCCGCCAGGACGTCCGGCGGGCACTCCGGGTGGGCCAGGATCTCGATGCCGGGATAGCTCTCGCGGTAGGTTCGGAGGTCCTGAGCGCTGAATCGCTCGTGGACTTCACAATGTCCGTGCCAGGCGATGATCTCCACTTCCGTCTGGCGGGCCACATAATTGGCCAGATATTCGTCAGGGAGAAAGATGACACGGTCGCTGTTCAGCGATTCCACCACCCGGACGGCGTTGGCTGAGGTGCAGCAGATGTCCGATTCGGCTTTTACTTCGGCCGACGTGTTGACGTAGGAGACGACAGGTGCGCCGGGGTGGCGCTGCCGGAGCAAACGGACATCTTCCCCCGTGATTGAAGACGCCAGTGAGCAACCCGCCTCCAAATCCGGGATCAAAACCGTTTTCCGAGGGTTGAGAAGCTTCGCCGTCTCGGCCATGAAATGCACGCCGCAAAGCACGATGATGTCGGCATCGGTCTTCACGGCCATCTGGGCCAGCGCCAGAGAATCACCCGTCAGGTCGGCCACGCCGTGAAAAATCTCAGGCGTCTGGTAGTTGTGACCGAGGATGACGGCATTGCGCTGACGTTTCCACTGGTTGATGGCCGCAATGTAGGGAGCGTGGACGGCCCACTCGACTTCGGGAATGACTTCCCGAAGCTTTTCGTAAACAGGCGCCGTCACCCTTGCCACCTGTGGCGTGTAGGGTGGATTTCTGTAGGCTATTCCAGTTCTTGCTTCCATTTTGTCTGCTCTCCACTTTTATTCTACTCATTATGAGTATAAGCTGCTCCAAGTAATGCTACAATTAAGCATATCTGTTGTCAATCCCTCACCACTGAGCGGGTCTCCTCATTCTTGACAGAATCTGGACCATTACGAGGACTCTGGCCAGGGGGACAGGGATGAGCTTCCAGTCCTCCTGTTCGTGTCGGCTAGCGGGAGCCGGGTCACGCGATACTGTTTACGTCGTCAAGACGATTTGGCCGGCGCTTGGCTTTCGGCAGCCCCCTCTGAAAGACGCTGGTCAAGGCCACCCAGGTTGCGGTTTCGGGCCACCGACGACAACAGGGCAAAGGCAGGGAGCCAAGAGCGGTGGACGCAACGCATCTGAGAGCAAAATTCTCAGAATTCGGCGGCAAGCAGCTCAGGCACCAGAGCGGGCGACCAGGCGACCCTAGTCCAGCCCAACCCGCTGGGACTTGCCGGCTCCGTCCTGGCGCTCGAGTTCCAGGACCTGGCTGAAGGCTTCGGGATCGGAAGCAAAACAACGGACAAAGGTCTGCAGAGCGGGCGAGCCGGGATTCCCGGGCGGTGGGATAGTCTGTAATCCTGGGGGAGTCGGTATCGGAATCGGTATCGGCGGCGCCCCTGCTGCACCCGGGGGGTCAGGGGAGCCCGGGCAGTCCGACTCCAGGGGCGGGTCGCTCGCGCAGCACTTCGCGCCGGAAGCGGAAGAGCTCTGCGGGGCGGCCCCCGGTTTGACGGTGGAGGCGGCGGGTGCCCTCCACCAGGCCGCCCTTCTCCACCAGGCGCCGAAAATTCTGCTTGTGAAGGCGCAATCCGGCCAGCGCCTCCACCAGCTTTTGGAGCTGAAGAAGGGTAAAGGTGGGAGGCAGGAGTTCAAAAACCACCGGCCGATATCTGAGTTTCCCTCGAATCCGGCCCAGAGCCGTTGCCAGGATGCGACGGTGATCGAGAATCATGGGGGTACCAAAGACGGTTTTCTCGCCGCTCTCTCCGTTGACCCTCTCCTGAAGTTCCAAAATCGGCGGAGCCATTTTCCGGAGTCGGTCGCGCCGGGCTTCCGGCACCAGGCCGGCCTCGTAAAGCAGCTCATAGCGGTCCAGGACTCTCTCCCAGCCCCACTGGGCACCCCGGCAACCGAAGCAAATATCCAGGCGCTCCCGGCGCTGCTCCCATTGAGCGCGATCCCGGGCGGCACCCAACCACCGATCGAGGGCGGGCAGGATGACCGCCTCGATCGTCCGAGGAGGGCCTTCACGCCAGTCTTCGAAGGGAAAAAAACGGTACCAGTCCTGCCAGCTTGCCCCTTCATGCGGAGGCGGCGTTTCTCTTATCAGAGCCAGATAGGCGGCCGAAATCACGCGCGCCCCGCCACCCTCCAAGGGGCGGCTTCGGTTGCGGTCGCCAAAGGTGTAGAGCTGTTCCACATAGCCGAGTTCGATTCCCGTCTGTTCCCTGACCCAGCGCCGCAGCCCCAATTCGAGGGTCCGGTCCGCAACCGGGTCGAGGGGGCCGAATGGAAGCCCCCACGGAGCTTGCTCGGATCGGGCCGCAGGCCGGACGTCCGCCGCACTGAGGGGAACCGCCGGCGGCGGGATCGTCAGAATGCGGGGCGTCTCGGCGGTGACGGCCGCAATGACTGCATTGAGTCCGATAACCACCTGCACCCGCATCCTTATAGCACATTCGGGCCGGAGCTGTTGGCCCACTCGGGTACCGCTATCGGTATCGCTATCGGTAATCGACATTCATGCGGCATTCCACGCTCGCAATCGAGGGCGATAGCGATGACCGATCGCGATTCCAATTCCGATACCGATGAAGACTCTGCAGATACCCTCGCCGCCGATCAGAAGCGACGCCTTGTCGGCACTCTGCTAGCCCGGATTTCTCACACCCAATCTACTACGGCGGCGGATATGCCCGCGTCTACTGCGTTGCGCTCGGTCGGGCTCCTCGACGTACTGTCCAGTGCGACTGCGGGGCCCTCGGTCGCGACGCCTTGTATCCACGCGCATCTCCACCGCCTCGCTACGATCGAGTGTGAGAAATGCGGGCTAGTAGTCTGAAGTTCCTACGGATGATTTCACCGATGGAGTCGACAGTCTTCGAATCCTGCGGGTGAGGGTCGTCTGGAAGGCCCGACGGCTCACCGGCGTCAGAGGTTGAAGACGAGCCGGAGGCCATCGTCGACATCCTTCAGCGGCTCAGGGGGTAGGAGTCCAAGGTATTCCAGGAAGTCGGGGCGCAACACTTTCTGCACGTCGTAGACGTTGGCAATCGATGCCTTTGGAAGGCCGGTCGCCTTCCGACTCAGACGCACATTCCCCGGCAGGCCTTCCACATGAAGGCGGCTGGTCAAAGGGACCACCAGGAAGGACCGCACGCGCGGCTCGCGCACCTTGTCTGTCTGCACAACCAGCGCGGGACCGCGTTTGTCGACGCGCACCCACCACACTTCCCCACGGCTCGGGAGTGATTCACCACTCATCGTCACCATACTCTGCCGCCATTCGGCGTTTCTGGTGAGCACGCCAAGCCTCTTCGTCCTCGGCAACATCCCAACCGTACCGGTCCAGATAACGGCGCGTTTGGTCGCGCACCCTCTCGGCCTCGAGAAGCTCAGCTAACAAGCCTGAGCGAGACAGGCCCCGGCGCCTTGCCTTTTCATCGGCGAAAGCAATCAGATCTTCCGGAATCGAAACCCCAATCTTCATGGTAGCTCTTACTGTAGCACAAAGAGAATTACCATGGTATTCCCCTAGTTATTCCCCGGGCTGAAACTCGCGTTCATTCACCTCTCCGGTCGACATCAGCTGTTTCGGACTCTCGGACCCTG
>JBHHYX010000149.1:0-11179 GCA_046757765.1 Acidobacteriota bacterium
TTTCACATGTGTTTACGAGTTTTCAGATGGGAACTAGGCTAGAATCCCCCTCCCCCTCCCCCACCGAATCCACCTCCGCTGGAGCCTCCTCCTGAGAATCCGGAACCACCCGAGCTGCGGGGGGCCGAGGCCATGGCTGCGGCTGTCTGCGTGGACATCTGGTTGAGGCTGCCGACAAAGGCCCGAGTCTGGAAGGCTCCGGGACCGGCGCCCTGATACCAGGAGGGCGGCTGGCGGCAAAGGTCGGAAAAGGCATCGGCCCACTGTTTCTCGACGCCCAATGCCATGGCGAAGGGAAGGAATTTCTCGAACATTTCGGGACCGGTGATCATCCTCTTGAACCGTTCGGACTCCACCCTGTCCAGGAACTCCTCAAAACCCAGGATCTGTTCCTGAAACCGTGCTCCACGAGCCGTCCGGGCCGGCATCAACCAGCCGAATAGAGCCACGGAGAAAGCCGTGAGCAGGCCGGCCAGGACCACCGTCAACGGTGTCTGTCCCAGCTGTTGAGCCAGCGGTACGCCCGCCACGATCGCGAGAGCCAAGAGCATGGCGGCCGTGATTATATAGATCTTCTTCACTTGATCCGGACGACGGGTGTAACACTTGCGATCCATGAGGGCGTTGAAAATGTCATCGCGAATATCGGGAAGGCTCTTATAAAACCGGTTCTTCAGATCTGAGAGCTCCACCGATTCTCCCTCCGAAAACAGAGTCTCCAGCAGCTTCCGTTCGTGTGCCCTCAAGGACTTCCATTCGTCCTCGGACTTGAGTCGCTGGAAGCTGTACTCGCGGCTGGACCAGAGTCCAAGCAGCTGCTCTTTGTCCTCTTCTTTGATGAGCAGAAAACCCCTCACCGCCAGGTCCACGAGCGTGGCCGTGATGTCGCGCATATCAGGGGAATTGTCCACCAGGGTCCCCAACTCGGCCGGCGTCATGTCTTGCGGAGGTTTGTAGTTGACGATGACGGGATTTCGGCGGGGATCGCGGCCCCGTTTGTGCCAGAGGCCGAACATCCCTACAAAGACGAGGATGGGGAGTGCGAAAATCCAATTGTCCGCAAGAAAGTGGTACGTCCGCTCGATTCGCCCGGGGCGGTGCACAAGACCGGGGTCCCAGACGACTGATATCGACAGTCCTTCCCGCATCTTCAGGGATCGGGTCGTCTGGATATCGACCCCTTTGCCCACTTCAACCGTGGCCGCTCCTTCGGTCGATCCGTAGGCACCGGTGAAGGCGACGGCTCGCAGGCCGGTGACGCCGTCGGGCAAACTGATGTGGGCGCTGGCGGAGAGGATGGGGACGGCCCATCCTGTTCCGGTGACGTTCCAGTAGAACTCATCGTATTGCTCCAAGAAGCGGAGAGCCCGCTTGACCCTGTAGCGCAGGACCAGCCTCTTGGTGGTGTCGCGAGCTCCCGGGATCCAGACCTTGAAACGCATCATTTGCCCGCTCCTTGAGGTCTGGTATCGCAGGGGGCGCCCTTCAGCGTCGGTGGCGGCCTCCAGGGCCAGGTTGAGTTTGTAGCTGAAGCCGCCGGGACTGCGGTAGTCGACGGGGATGAGGCGATAGAGACCGTTCCAGGATCCGGTGAAGCGGGCCTCAATAGTCTCCGTGACATCAATGGCTCCATCGGGATGGACCTGGATGTCGGCGTGAAAGCGCTCCAGCCTCAGAGATCGGGCCCGCAGTAATGCGGGGGGGACAACCAGAGCGGCGAAGACCAGCAGATTGGCGAACTTGAGCCAGGTGCGAGACAGCATGACTTGTCTCCTGAGCCCAAATTTCTCACCGAGCCGGAATCCTCCCCGCTGACCGCGTTTGCCCACCCTCGGCCTACTCGACGTATAGTGGACGACTTCGCCTCCGACGGCCTTGGTTGTAACGCCTTGTCAGCCTGGTGCTTCTGGTTCTTCGGCACGACCAGGTGTGAGAAAGTCGGGTTGCCCGGATCTTTCATGAGCTGTCCACTGCGGCGCCGGGATCATCCGCGGGGACAGCGTTGACTGGCTTCGGCCTCCTCAAGGAACCGTCGGGTACAACTGCGGGGCTGGCTCGGCTTCTTCGGGGAATCGCTTCCGGTGCGCGTGGCCACATCCCTCAAGCCAGTAGGTGAGCGGATCATTCCGCTCCGCCGCCAAAACTGACGCGCGGGGCTTCCCGCTCCGGCGTGGCGATCTCGAAAAACTCGCGAGGGCGGAATCCAAAGAGGCCCGCCACCAGGTTGGAGGGAAATTGGGCAATGCGAGTATTCAGATCCCGCACCACCGCGTTGTAGTAGCGGCGGGCGTTCTGGACCGCCTCTTCAATCCCCTGGAGACTCTCCTGAAGATGGGTGAAGCTCTCAACCGCTCGCAGCTGCGGGTAGGATTCGGCCAGTGCGAACAGCGACTTCAGCGCCTGTGTCAACATTCCCTCGGCCGCCCCCTGGGCGGCAGGCCCCTGGGCTGAAATGGCCTGGTTGCGCGCCTCGATTACGGCCTCCAGGGTGTCCTTTTCATGGGCCGCATAACCTTTGACAGTTTCCACAAGGTTGGGGATCAGATCGTATCGTCGCTTCAGCTGAACGTCGATATCGGACCAGGCATTTTCAGTCTGGACCCGGAGACGGACCAAGCCATTATAAATGAGTACGGCCCAAACGGCGAGAGCAGCGGCAACGAGCAGCAGTAAGAGCAATTTCTTTTCCCCTCCCGGAAAAGTCGTGCCCGGCCCAACCCGCGCGACCCGCAGGCGGCTGACGTGCGGGACTATACGGCAGTCGTTCACGGCTGTCAACGTCCGCCCTGCCGCCGTCAATGCAGCTGGGACCAGTATTGAACCCCGGTTGGACCTCCGGTTTCGTCCCGCAGAGCTCGCAGAATCAGGTCGGCCATTCTAAAGTCCGCTTCGGTGCTGATCTTGAGGCCTCGAAGCGGAGGGATGGAATGGAGTATTCTCCGCTGGCCGAAAACCGCAAAGCCCCGGCGATTGTACCGGTCACGGAATCGATGGGCATCCCAGATGGTGATGGCCCAGTTGCAGACATGGACCGGTTCATTGTGCTGAGTCGCAGCCAGTTGCGCATTCAAGTCGATATTCACCGGCTGGTCACGATAGAAGCACTGGAGTCTGGTGGCACTGGTCGAGATCAAGGTGTCGGCGTCTCGGCGGCGATAGGCCTCAAGAGCCCCCTCAATGTCGTCGGGTCGCAGGAGCGGGCAAACTGGATTGATCATGACCAGAGTGTCCGGATTCAAGGCGTCGATGATGTCGAAGTTGAACTGGTCACTGGTGGCAGCATCGGAAGCCAGATTGGTCTTCCTGCGATAAATGAGCGCGCCCAACTCCCGGGCCAGAGCGGCGATCGAGTCGGACTCGGTGTTGACATAGACGGCCGAAAAGTCGGCGCATTCCAGAGCCGTGCGCAGGGCGTAGGCGAGCATCGGCTGGCCTGCCAGGTACCTCAGATTCTTGGACGGAACTCTCTTGCTCCCTCCCCGCGCGGGAAGGTGTGCGATCACATTGCCGAGGTCTCTCCTTTTTGTCATCTCCCCTCCCTCCGGCTGCCGACTTCGTTTGACAGTTGCACCGGCGACCTGGAATCCTCCTCCACTGGACCGCGGCGATGATCAGGTCAGACGGGCTGGACCCTGGTCAAAGAACCCTGGTTACACTAGGGAATTCCCAGTCCGAGGACAAGTTCACAAAACGTGCAAGAGCTGTTTGGGGTTTGGAGCTTGGGCCTTGGGATTTATTTGAGATTTGGCCCCTTGGCCCTTGGAATTTCTAGTTCCCATCCCACACACTCCGCTATTATTTCACAACTATTTGAGAATTGTGGGATGGGAACTCGCGAGCACTGTCACGGCATGGCGGGCCGCACCCAGAGCCGAGACTTCGCCGCCCCTCACCACTGTGACCTGGCGGCCCAGTTCATCACGGACGATCTCCTGAAACCCTGCTTCCAAGAGCGGCAGGTCGCCCGTCACGAGCACGGCCGGGTAATCCCGGTTCGTGCGTTGGGAGAGATCGGAGAGCCGGGCGGCCCACTCATGAACGACGCCCTCCAGGCAGGCGCGGGCCAGGTGGCCGGGAGTGAAATTCTCAGGCGAAATCCCCTCGATAGAGCACCGGATCGAGGGGTCGCACCGCGTCCCCTGAAAAAGAGGCCTCATTTGCAGACCGTCGCAGCCGGCTTGGATGCGCCGCGCCGCTGCCCAGAGATATGAGGGGGCCACCGGTTCCGCCGCCCCGAGCAAGCCCGCCATCATCCCCCGCCAGATGTCCAGTGTCCGGCCACCCACCGAGCCCGCCGCCACCAGTAAATAGCCACCCGTGAGCCCGGGACGGCTTTCCAGGCGGTCGTCAAAACAGGGTTCCGAGGTGCAGACCGCCACCTGAGACCCGGTTCCGATGTTGATGTGCGCCCTTTCCGGATCCTCTCCCAGGACTGCGTAGACGGAGGCGGCGTGGTCTCCCACCGGTGCCAAAACCGGGAGGCCCTGCCAGGAGCCGATGGGAGTGCCGGCCGCCACCAGCCGGGGCAACTTGATCCGTTTGCCGCCAAGGGCTTCGACCAGCGAGCGGACCCATTCTCGCCGAACGACATCCAGCAAGCCGGTGGAAGCCCCCAGGGTGTAGTCCGTCACGGGCACTCCCCCTGTCAGGCCCCCGGCCACGAAGTCCATGAGTGTACAAAGGTAGGCGGGCTCCCTGGGCAGCGCCCCCGTCACGTCGAACCAGTAAAGCGTGCTGGCTCCATATCCAGCACAGGGTCGGCACCCCGTGTTGAGGGCCTTGTAGGTGCTTCCATGCAGTCGCAGAAAGTGATCGAGCACGGACGTCCCGAGTTTTGATTGGGCGTCGTGAACGCGACGGTCACGCCAATCCACCAGGTTGCTCAAAGGTTGTCCATCCTCGCTCACGAAAAGAACTCCGTGCATGCAACCGGTCAAAGCAAGCGCCGCGATCTTGGCGGGGTCGCAAGTCTGGGAAAGGATTTCGTCCAGTGCGCCGCGGACCTGGCGCACCACCTGAAGGGGATCGATTTCGCTCCAGCCGGGCGGCAACCCTGGCACCCGGCATTCCCCCGAACTGAGGTCGGCGCGAGCCAGGATCCGGTCTTCTTCACCGCTATAGAGAATGGCTTTGATACGGGAAGTACCGACATCAACGGCGGCAACCGTGGGGCGCGTCACTCGAGCCATTCCTCGACCCTCCCTAAGCGCTCCAAAATCATCCCCTCGATGTCACCCCGCATCGGCACTCCGAAAAGCTCCACTCTCCCTTCGCCGGAAGGCAGAACGAAGCGGTACTCCGCCCCTCTGTTCTTCTTGTCATGCCGCAACGCCCTCAAGAACCGGTCAGGGTCCAGCTTGACCCAGTCATTGCGCCTCAGGTTTTGTCCCAGAATCCGGTGCAGGGCATCGAAGAGGGTCCCGTCCACACGACCCAACCGCCAGGCCAGATAATTGGCCAGGTCCATCCCAAAGGTCACCGCAATCCCATGGGCCATTTTGAAATCGGCGGCCGCTTCCAGCGCGTGTCCAAAGGAATGGCCGTAGTTCAGGGTGAGCCTTTGGCCTCGATCGAATTCGTCGGACCTGATGATCTCTGCCTTGAGCCGCAGGGACCGCTCGATGACCCTGGTGAGGAGGGACGGGTCCAGTCCCAAGCGGGGATAGTCCTGGTCGATCCGGTGGACCATCTGAGGACCCGAGAGGAGATGAACCTTGAGAATCTCTCCAAGGCCGGAGCGAATCTGGACCTCCGGCAGCGAATTCAGGTATTCAGGGACAATGTGGATCTTGCGGGGCGGGTGAAAATTTCCCAACTGATTCTTCCAGGGCCCGAGGTTCAAAGAACTCTTGCCTCCTATGCAGCTGTCGGCTTGAGACAGAAGAGTGGTGGGGACGTAGAACCAGGTGACGCCCCGGAACAGAATCGAGGCCGTAAAGGTCGCCAGGTCTTGAATGACACCTCCTCCGACTGCCAGGAGGGTGTCTTCTCGCCGCCAGCCGGAGTTCAGGAGCCGCTCACAAAACGAAATGCACGTCGCAACCGTCTTGGATTCCTCGGCGACGGGATGCACCACCACCACCTCCAGTGCTCCAAAGCTTCCTTCCTCTCTCCCATAGTGATCCCATACAGCGCCATCCACAATGGCGCCGCGGCAAGATCGAAACAAGTCCCGATAGCGAGGGTCGTCCAAACTGGAAAAATCGACTTCGTAATCCCCCTGGCGGGAAGCGACGGAGAGAGTCGAGAGGACCATATTCAACCCCGTTCGAAGGCACACATTGACAACTTACAACGCACCCATTCTCCCGGTTTGGCGCAGGGCTTCGTAGACGACAATAGCCACGGAAGCGGCTAGATTCAGACTGCGAACGCTCGGGTGGAAGATGGGAATTGAATAGAAGCGGTCCGGGTACTTGCCAAAAAGCCAGTCCGGAAGACCCGTCGTTTCGCTTCCAAAGATGAGACGGTCCCGGGCGTGAAATGAAGCGCTCAAGTAACTCGTGGGCGCCTTCTTGGAGAAAAAACGGAGCCGCGAAGCCGGCACCCGGGCCAGAAACCCCTCCAGCGAGTCGTGACGGTGGACCTCAACGAATTCCCAGTAGTCCAAGCCAGCTCTTTTCAGGTGCCGGTCGGTGATGTGAAAACCCAATCGCCCCACCAGGTGCAGCGGAATTTCGGTGGCAGCGCAAAGACGGGCCACGCTCCCCGTATTGGGCGGTATTTGCGGTTCAACCAGAACTACTTGCATGCGTCCACCGTTCAACCGAGACTTCTCATTCAGTGCAAGTCCAAGAGACCCGAACTAGTTCCCATCCCAGAACTCCTTAAGGAGTTGTGAGATAGTAGCTTAGAGTTTGGGATGGGAACTAGAAATCCGAAGACTCCAAGGGCCCGAACCCCAAACTAAATCCCAATGGATTCCATCCGTTGAGCGATTTTGCCGTCACTGAACCACGAACGGAAATGAGTGGCCATCGGATTGGCCGGGCGCTGACGCTTCGGTTCAGTTTACACAGCAAGGGCAACGGCGCGCACTCAGCTGGCCGAGTCAATCCTCAAGAGCCTCTTCAATTCGGTTCTCCAATATGAGACCGGGATGAAAGTTCTCAACCCGCAATTCGATCTCCAGACCGGGAGGCAGCGCCGCTTCAGGCACCAGACCCACAATCTCGCTGCTGTCAACGTCCACTTTCAGCTTCCGGCCTTCCCGTCGCACTCGCTCAAAAACCTTTGCCGGCGGAGTGCGACGAAAATCAGTCAGGTTCATTGAAACCTGAGTCTGGTGCCGGCGGGCCAGGTAAAAACCGAGTGCTTTCACGCCGGGGAGCCCTCCGCCGCTTTCCCGTACTTGACAAGCAATCTGGCGAGCCACCGAAACATCCGAAGTTCGGAGGTAAATATTGAAAGCGATGAGAAGTCCACGGGCTCCAATCACGGTAGCGCCGGCACGGGGGTGAAGCTGGGGCGGCCCAAAGTCAGGTTGGCGCTTGGGGTCTCGGCAAATCTCCTCTCGAAGCCGCTCGAAGCCGCCCCGCCGGATCTCGGCAAGTTCCCGCCTCCCCGGATTGAGGGCCGCATGCTGGTACAGGTAGACAGGCAAAGAAAGCCGCGCTGCCGCCTTCCTGCCAAGAAGTCGGGCCAGCTCGATACACTCTTCCATCGTCACACCCCGGAGGGGAATCAGCGGGACAACGTCGGCCGCTCCGATTCGCGGATGAACGCCCTGGTGGCAGCGGAGATCGATTCGCTCCACCGCAGTACGGATGGCCGCGAACGCCGCCTCGGAAACCGGCTCAGGCGGTCCCGCGAAAGTGTAAACAGAGCGATGGTGATCGAAGTCGGAAGAGCAGTCCAGGAGAAAAGCGTGGGGAACTTTCTGAATGGCCTCCGCAATGGCGGCAATTGTCTCCGGATTGCGTCCTTCACTGATGTTCGTCACGCACTCCACAAGTCGATGGCTCATCTAGCCCGCATTTCTCACACCCAGTCTACTGCAGAACCGGAATCATCCGCGCTGACTACGTTGCCCGCCCTCGGCCTCCTCGACGTAGTGCATGACTACGCCTCCGGGGGCCTCGGTCGTAACGCCTTGTCAGCGCGGCGCTTCCGGCTCTTCGCTACGACCGAGTGTGAGAAATCCGGGCCAGCTGCCTGGCGCGGAATTCTGAGAGTTTTCCTCTCAGAAGGGTTACATTGACGACGCGCCCCCCGTTGCCTTTGCCCCCGCCTCCGCCTCTTTCTCAGAGCTGGCAACTGGCGGGAGTCGAGAGGCAAACGTTTCATGGCCACCCGGCAAACTGAATCGAAGCGTCAGCGCCCGGCCAAAGCTTGGCGGCGCCGACAACCTGTAAATCAGGCTTGGAGCCGACCTTATCCTGGTTTCTCGCCCACACTGGTTTACTCGTTCAGTTCTCCTCTTTCCTCACTGGGGTTTCTTTCCAGTGGCGGGCCGCGGAAGGGGTTCGAAGATGAGATCCGTGATCTGAAGCCCCTTCATCCCCACCACTCGAACTCGATAGCGGTCGGCGACCACCACTTCGTCGCCAATCCGGGCGGTTCTCCCCAAGAGCATCATCAGATGACCTGCAATCGTGTCATTCTCCTCATCTTGGAGTCTAAGCCCCAGTTCCGTTTCAACCTGCTCCAGTAGCGCTCGGCCGTGGACCAGAGAGTGACCGTGGTCCGTCTTACGCACCATTTCTGGTGGGACGGCGAGGTCAAATTCATCCTGAATCTCACCCACCAGCTCCTCCAGGATATCCTCCAGGGTCACGATTCCCAGGGTCGAGCCAAACTCGTCTACGACGACGGCCAGGTGAATTCGGGACTTGCGAAACTCCGTCAACAGGGACTTGATGTCCTTGCTTTCAGGTACGAAATGCACCGGCCGCATCAATGAGTTGAGTTCAAAGCCGGGTCCGATCAGCTCGTAATTCCGGAAGAGATCCTTGACGTGGACAATGCCCACCACGCGATCAAGAGAGCCATCGCACAAGGGATAGCGAGTGTGTTTCTCTTTGCGGGCCAGGGCCAGGTTCTCGACGGGGCCTTCTTGAGTGTCGAGAAACCTCACCTCCACCGAAGGAACCATGACCTGGCGAACGGATCGGTTGGCAAACTCAAAGACGCGCTCCAACATCCTCTCCTGATCGCGATCCAAAATGCCCTGCTTCCGGGAGTAAGAGAGAAGGAGGCGCAGTTCTTCCTCGGAATGGGCCAGATCTGCTTCCGACCCCGGCCCCAGGCCCATTCTCTCCAAACAGAAATCGGCCGTCCGGTTGAGCACCCAAATGAAAGGATATGAGATCTTGTAGAACCAGATCAGCGGGCCTGCAGTCCAAAGAACTGCGCCTTCCGGCTTTCGAATGGCCAACGATTTGGGTGCCAGTTCACCCTGAACGATGTGCAGGAAAGTGATCAGCAGGAACGCGGCGCCGACCGAGAGAGTGTGGGCCAAGGCCGGTGTCAGCAGCCCGAGTTCGCCCAGCGCGGGTTGGAACAATCTGGCAAAGGCGGGTTCCCCGATCCACCCCAGTCCCAGACTTGCGAACGTGATGCCCAACTGGGTTGCGGAGAGGTACTCATCCATGCTCTGAATCAATCGATCGGCCCGCTTGGCTCGACGGTTTCCCTGACGAATCAACTCCTGGAGACGAGTCTCCCGAACCTTGACAATGGAGAACTCTGAGGTCACAAAGAATCCATTCACAAACACGAGAAGGAAAGCCACAAGAATGAAAACGACCTGATAGGCATTGTCCATGCAAAAATTTATAACATACTGGACCCACGACCAGCCCTCTCCGGGAAGCTCTGACCCAAGCCCGAAAGTCGTTGCGGAGGCACCAGAGTATTGCCACCCACGGGCATCGAAAGTGAGATGTAAGTGTATTTGTGTCAAAGTGTTAAGAAAGAAGCGTCCAGAGTCGGAACGGTGGATCACGGCGGCCAAGGTCTGGAACGGGACACCCGAGGCCCGGAACCTGGTGTCAGCCAGGAGCTGGAGTGGATGGCTGACGGGAAAAACTTTATGGTGAACCTTTTTCGAGGGATTGACCATCCAAGGTTAAAGAGTTAGAGTACTCAAGGGAGTGTGTGGGATGAAAACACTTAGAGGTTCGTGGGTGATCGCGTTGGCTTTTCTTCTGGTGCCCGAGGGGATGTTCGGGCAGGAGTCGGGAAGCCGAAAGCGTGTGATCGATGCCAGAGGGGCCAGTCGCGGGACGCTGACTCGCGGCGTGCCACGTCCCACCATCCCCGTGCAACAAAACCGGGGGACTCCATCCGTCTCCTCGTCGAGACCCGGAGGAACGACCTCCACCGGCTCGCGGAGCGTCGGCTTCAACCAGAGCCCTTACACCTCTTACGAGCAGGGTCGTCGAATCCGTTCGTCGATGAAAAGGATTTATGGAATCTGGCCAGGTTACCGCTATGGAGCGCTGGACCTGTACCATTGCAATCAATTCTATAGGCGGCTTCTTTTGGACTACGGATTCCTTCCCCGATACGACTATCTGGGTGTTTTTGCTCAGGGGAGCCCGGCGCTGACGCCTGAAGTGGCACAACTTGCCCTTCGCCGATCAGCCCAAGCCTCAGCTGAGATTGTGCTGTTGAGCGGCCAGCTTGAGCAACTGCTGACTCGCTTTGAGGCGGGTGAAACGACCCGTCAAGACTTCGACCGGCAGTTGAAGGAAGGGCTCTCCAGAATCCGACGACTGGCCAAGTCGGTCCGAAAAGACTCCTATCTGGCTTATCTCGATCAACGAAAGGACCGGAAGCTGCCGACTTTCCCCAAGGCTGCGTCGCTTTCAGAGTTGAGACTTTTGCTGCGGCAGCTAAATCAAAGGGCACGCCAAATGGAGGGCGGTCTCAGCTCTTTCTCCGACCAGGATCGAACTCGCGTGGTCTCGGTGAGCGATCTGGTGCAACCTTCCTTCAAGTCCATCTCAAAGGGGATCGACAAGCTGGCCAAGACCATTCAAAAGTCCGCCCAACGTCTCTGATCCCGATTTCTCATTCCCACATCCAGGGCCACCTGACTAAAGTTCCCATCCGAAAACTCGTAAAAAAATGTGAAATAACAGCTTAGCAGTTGGGATGGGAACTAGGAATTCCTAGTCCGAGGACAAGTTCACAAAGTGGTCAAGTTGCGCGTTGTATAACAATTCGCACTACA
>JBHHYX010000150.1:0-11104 GCA_046757765.1 Acidobacteriota bacterium
TAGACGCGGGCATATCCGCCGCCGTAGTAGATTGGGTGTGAGAAATGCGGGTTAGGGCGAACGCCCACAGTCGTGCTCGACCGCGAGCCGAGGCCGGGCAACGCAGTCAGGGCGGAAAATCAAGGCGCCGCAAGAGTCAACCTGATGGGAGGACCCGACGAGGAAGATTTCGGGGTGAAGCCAGGGAAAGGGTCTGCTAGAATACCGCGGACTTGGAGGGTGTGATGCTGATTTCGTATTTGCCCGTCTTGATTTTCATTCTGGTTGCCGTCATGCTGCCGGTGGTGGGGTTGAGTGTGGGGCGCCTGATTCGACCCTCCAAGCCTTCCGCCTCCAAGCTCAGTCCATACGAGTGTGGAGTCGACCCCGAGAGCGACGCCCGAGATCGGATCTCCACCCGGTTTTACATCATCGCCATTCTTTTTGTGATCTTCGACGTGGAGACGGTTTTTTTGTTTCCGTGGGCAATCCTTTACGACGAACTTGCGCTTTTTGGCTTCATCGAAATGTTTGTCTTCCTGGGAATCTTGATAATCGGGTATGTTTACGTCTGGAAGAAGGGAGCCCTGGAGTGGGTGTAGTCCAGCCGAGTGCTGAGAAGAACATCGCCACCACCACCCTGGATGCCTTGTTCAACTGGGCCAGGAAGTCTTCGCTCTGGCCCATGACTTTTGGATTGGCCTGCTGCGCCATTGAGATGATGGCCACGGGCGCCTCGCGCTTTGATATGGATCGTTTCGGGGCCGGCATATTTAGACCCTCCCCCAGGCAGTCGGATGTGATTATTATCGCCGGTACGGTTACTTTGAAGATGGCCGAAGTCATCCAGAGAATATATGCACAGATGCCGGATCCCAAATGGGTGATCTCGATGGGTGCGTGCTCCAGCGCCGGCGGTCCATTTGATACCTATTCCACTCTTCAGGGCGTCGACAAGGTCATACCGGTGGACGTTTATATTCCGGGCTGTCCCCCCCGGCCGGAAGCTCTTCTTTACGGGCTGATGCGACTGCAGGACAAGATTGACCAGATGAGTATTGCGGACCAGAATGCCTGAGCTGGATCTGTGCGGCCGGCCGGGCCGGCGGCTGGAATTCGGGTTGAGGCTGTAGACTGGAAGTTCTCGAGGAGCGATGGACGAGGAGAAAGAAGAGCGGGGCTCGCCTGAGGCGGCAGGCTCAAAAGAGAAACCGGTAAAACCCGCCTCCGGACAGGCTGAGGGTCCCAGCACACCCGGTCGCACACCGGAAAAGGCCAAGCCGCCAGGGCGCGGGCAGGCAGCCAAGGCCGCCAAGCCGCGTCCTCCCAGGCGACCCTTGAAGAAGGGACCCACGTATGAGGAGATGGAGGAGGACCCGCTGCTCGGCGCCCTGAAGGAAAGATTCGGGGAAAGGGTGGTTTCCGGCCAGATTTTTCTCGCACAACCCATCTACACTGTCACTCTCGATGCGCTTTTCGACACCATGCTCTATTTGCGGGATACGCCGGAATGGAATTTTGATTATCTGGTCGATTTGACGGCCCTCGATTATCTGGGGGATGAGAAAAGATTCTGCCTGGTCTACCACCTCTATGCCTATCCGTCGGGACCGTTGATCCGGGTCAAGGCGCGGCTGGCAGCGGATGAAGTGGCACCTTCGGTCACCTCAATCTGGAAAGTGGCGGATTGGCTGGAACGGGAAGTCTACGACCTGTTTGGCATCGAGTTTTCCGGTCATCCGAACTTGAAACGGATCCTCCTGCCGGACGATTGGCACGGCCATCCTCTGAGAAAGGATTACGATATCAAGCTGCAGGACCAGACCTGGATCAGAAAACACCTCGAGATCAGAAAAGTACCGAGTTGAGCGGAATGATTGAAGAGACCGTCCTGGATACCCGAGAACTGCAAATCAACATGGGACCCCAGCATCCCTCCACCCACGGTGTGCTGAGAGTCAAGCTGTATCTGGACGGGGAGCGGGTCGACGATGCGGAATGCATCATCGGTTACCTTCACCGTGGATTGGAGAAGATCACCGAGAACCGCTCCTACATCAAGTGTGTGCCCTATTTCGATCGGACCGACTATATCGCGGCCGTCTCCAATGTGTACGGCTACCTGCTCGGGGTCGAAAAGATGATGGGGATCGAGGTGCCGGTTCGAGCCCGCTGCATCCGGATCATGATGACCGAGTTCAACCGCATTGCCAGCCATCTTCTCTGGCTGGCCACTCATGCTCTGGACATCGGGGCCATGACGGTGTTTCTGTACTGTTTCCGGGAGCGGGAGGAGATCCTCAAGCTGTTCGAGGCGCTTTTTGGAGCCCGGTTGACCACCCATGCTTTCCGCGTGGGTGGGTTGTGGAAGGATTTGCCGCCCGGGTTCGTGCAGGCAGCGCACCGGTTCATCGATGATTTTCCCGACCGCGTCCGCGAGTATGAGGACTTGCTGACCCACAATCGAATCTGGCTGGACCGCACTCAGGGCATCGGTGTGATCTCGGCCGAGGAGGCCATCGATTTCGGCTTGAGCGGCCCCCCTCTGCGCGGCTCCGGGGTGGACTACGATTTGCGCAAACTGCGGCCCTACGGAGGCTACGAGGAATTCGAATTCGAGGTTCCGGTGGGTGAGAACGGAGACACCTATGATCGCTACCTGGTGCGATTGGAGGAGATGCGGCAGAGTTGCCGGATCATCCACCAGGCGCTCGACCGGTTGCCTGAAGGGCCCATCCGGGGCAGGGTTCCGCGCATCCTCAAACCCGCCGTCGGGGAGTTCTACTCCGCCATCGAGGGCCCCCGGGGAGAACTGGGTTATTACATCGTGAGCGACGGATCGGATCAACCCTTTCGAGTTCGGATTCGTCCGCCCACGTTCATCAGTCTTCAGGCCCTGCGACGCCTCGTCAAGGGACACCTGGTGGCTGATGTGGTCGCAATCATTGGAACGCTCGACATTGTGCTGGGAGAAATCGACCGGTGATGGAGACAGTTCTGATCTATGCGGTCATTCCTTTTGTCAAGATCTCCGTCCTGGTGCTGATCTTGTCGGGAGTGATCGCTTATCTCACCCTCCTCGAACGCAAGCTGGTGGCTCACATTCAGGTGCGTCTGGGACCGATGCGCGTGGGCTGGCATGGTTTGCTGCAACCGATCGCGGACGGTCTGAAATTCCTTTTGAAGGAGGACATCATCCCCAGCCGGTCGGACGCCCTTCTCTTTACCCTCGGTCCGATCATTTCACTGGTGCCTGCATTCGTCGTTTTCGCCGTGGTCCCTTTCGGCCCTCCCGATTCCCTTGAAGGGTTGCTTCGGACCGTTCTGAGCTGGTTCCTGGATTCCTCCACGGTTGAGACCGTGGTTGGAAACAGCATCGCATCGGGCGGCTACATCACCGATCTCAACATCGGCATACTCTTTATCCTGGCCCTCTCCTCGGTGGGAATCCTGGGCATCATCCTGGGAGGATGGGCCTCCAACAGCAAGTATCCCATCCTGGGGGCGCTCCGTTCCTCGGCCCAGATGGTCAGCTACGAAGTAGCCCTGGGCTTCTCGGTCATTGGTGTCCTGCTGGTGGCCGGCTCACTCAGTCTGGTCGAAATCGTAGAGAGACAAGAAGCCGGGGGCCTCTGGTACGTCTTCGTTCAGCCGGTCGCCTTCGCCCTCTTTTTTATCTGTGCGCTGGCTGAGACGAACCGGTTGCCCTTCGATCTGCCCGAAGCGGAGACGGAACTGGTGGGAGGCTTTCACACCGAATACAGCGGCTTTCGATTTTCGCTCTATTTCTTGGCGGAATACGCGAACATGATTACCGTTTCGGCGGTGGCCGTGACGCTCTTCTGGGGAGGATGGCTCAGACCTTTTCCCAACATCCAATGGCTCTCCTTTCTCCAGATCGTGCCTCCCATCCTCTGGTTTGTGGTCAAGGTTTTTGTCTTTCTCTACATCATGATCTGGATTCGCGGAACCTTGCCGCGCTTTCGCTTCGATCAGTTGATGCGCTATGGCTGGAAGATCTTTCTGCCGGTGGCACTGGGAAATGTCATGGTTTCGGCCGGAGTACTGCTGCTCCTCTGACCCACTGCAATCCGGGCCCGACGGGCGAGCGGCAAGTTGAGTGGACTCGATTATGGATTTCCTGAGACGAATCTTTTTCATAGATATTCTGAAGGGGTTGCTGGTCACCTTCCGTTACACCTACAAGCAGGTCTACACCGAACAGTATCCGACCGAGAAGCCGAAGCTGGCCGAAAGATACCGGGGCGCGCCACGCCTCAACAATGATCCGGAAACCGGCGAGACGCTCTGCATCGCCTGTGATCTTTGCGCTCAAATCTGTCCCGAGGACCTCATTGTGGTGGGTTGCGAACGGGACCCCGAGAGCCGAAAAAAGGTGCTCACCACTTACACTTTTGATACTTCCCGCTGCCTTTTCTGCGGGCTTTGCCAGGAGGTCTGTCCGACCAATGCGATCGAATTGACCCAGGACTTCGAACTGGCCGCCTACGATCGCAAGACGATGCTATGGAACCGTGAGAGGCTGGAAAAGGGTTGGGACCGTATCGATTACGGAAAGACCTACCGTTGAATTGAAGACGCTGAAGTCATGGAAGCCATTCTTTTTTACCTCCTGGCAGCGGTCCTGGTGACCTTTTCCATCTTGACCGTGACCGCCCGCAATCCCGTGCGCAGTGCCGTCTTTTTGATCTCCGCGCTACTGGCTATTGCCGGCTTGTTTTTCTTGCTCAAGGCCGAATTCGTGGGAGCTGTCCAGATCCTGGTCTACGTGGGGGGGATCATGGTGCTCTTTCTGTTCGTGATCATGCTGGTCAGCCTTCGCGACTTGGGACGCCGGCGAAAGGCCAGCCGACAGTGGAAGACCGGAGTGGCCCTGGCCGTGGTGCTTTCCCTGCAAGTGGGCTGGTTGCTGATCCGGGGAAACGAGCTTTTCCAAACACCTGCCGCCCGGGGGATGGTGGAGAATCGCACCCTCAACACCGAGCAGCTGGGACGGCTGTTGTACACGACCTATCTGTTGCCCTTCGAAATCGCATCGATCCTTCTGCTGGTGGCGATTGTGGGGGCCGTTGTTATGGCCAAGAAACAAGGATGAATCGGAGTGCCGAAGAGAAAGCTCGAAAGCGATGATTGAAACCTCTCATTACCTGGTCTTGTCGGCGATCGTCTTCACCATTGGGGTGATCGGCGTCTTGACCCGTCGCAACATCATTATCATTCTCATGGCAATCGAGCTGATGCTCAACGCGGTCAATCTCAACCTGGTGGCTTTCTCCGATCATCTGCAGAATCTGAGCGGTCAGGTCTTCGCCGTGTTTGTCATTACAGTGGCGGCAGCCGAGGCGGCGGTCGGACTGGGAATCATCATTTCTCTCTTCCGCAACAAGGAAACCGTCAACATTGATGAGATCGACCTCATGAAGTGGTGACAGACCACTTTCGGATGGAAGGACAAAATGATGCTGGATTGCAGGCCCTGGTTGCGCAAGTCCATCCCCCCTCAGGGCGGCCCTTTTCGTCGCTGGCGGCGTTGCTCCTCCTCGAAATATGGGGAATGTGACTTCGTCGGAGCGCCTTGCCAGCGGCGAAAATGGCTGGCCGACAGAGGGAGAGGACTCAGGCAACAAACCACTGGTCGGATCAGCGCGCGGCAAAGGGAAGACTGATGTTGCGTTACTTGTGGCTGATACCGATTCTTCCTCTCCTGGGCTTTCTGGTCAACGGGCTGTTCGGCTTGCTGAAACTGCACTGGACGGGGAGGAGACCGTCCAGACCCTTTGTCTATTGGACGGCTTGTGGAACCGTGCTGCTCGCCTTCCTGCTCTCAGCGGCCTGTGTCCTCGAACTCTCTCAACGGGAAGCCGAGTCACAGCTATTCGAAGTGGAGTTCTTCCACTGGATTCCCGGAAATGTCATCCACACCGATGGTGGAGCAACGGCCGCCCTCGATATCGCTTGGAACCTCCAGCTCGACCCCCTGTCGGCCATCATGATTCTTTTTGTGAGCGGCATCGGGTTCCTGATTCATGTCTATTCCATTGGCTACATGTGGGATGAGGAGGGCTTCTACCGATACTTCGCCTTCCTGAACCTGTTCATGTTCATGATGTTGACCCTTGTCCTGGCCGGGAACTACCTGGTCTTGTTCGTGGGCTGGGAGGGAGTGGGGCTCTGTTCCTATCTGCTCATCGGCTACTACCTGGATAAGAAGAGTGCGGGGGACGCGGCCAAGAAGGCTTTTGTCGTCAACCGGGTGGGGGACTTTGGATTCATCATCGGGGTGTTTCTCATCTTCGCCTACTTCGGAACCCTCGATTTCACCGATCTCTTTGCCAAGGTCCAAACCATGGAACCTGAGACGGCAACCTGGGGAGTGCTGAGCTGGATCGCGTTGCTGCTTTTCATCGGAGCCACGGGCAAGAGCGCACAGGCGCCCCTTTACGTCTGGTTGCCGGACGCCATGGAAGGCCCTACGCCGGTCAGCGCGCTGATCCACGCAGCCACTATGGTGACGGCGGGGGTTTATATGGTCGCCCGCTCAGCCGCTATCTTCAGCCGAGCACCGGCGGTCTCGCTGACGGTCGCCGTCATCGGAATTTTTACCGCCTTGCTGGCGGCATCCATCGGGCTCTTTCAACGGGACATCAAGAGAGTCCTGGCTTATTCCACCGTCAGCCAGCTTGGCTACATGTTTACGGCGCTGGGAGTGGGTGCCGTCGCAGCTGGAATCTTCCACGTCTTTACACACGCTTTTTTTAAAGCCCTCCTTTTTCTCGGTTCCGGCAGTGTCATTCAGGCGCTCCACCACGAGCAGGACATGATGAAGATGGGGGGCCTGAGAAAGCAGCTTCCCATCACCTGGGCAACGATGGGCATTGCCACCCTGGCCATTGCCGGCTTCCCTCCTTTTGCCGGTTTTTTCTCCAAGGATGAGATTCTCTGGAAGACTTACAGCTCGGGTCATATTCTGATCTGGATTGTAGGGGCGTTGGTGGCCGCGATGACCGCCTTTTACATGTTCCGACTCATGTTCCTGACTTTCCACGGCCAATCACGGGCCGGGAAGGGGCATGCTCATGCCGTTCACGAATCTCCGCTCAGCATGACGGTCCCGCTCGTGATTCTTGCCGCCGGTTCGGCAGTGGCCGGTTTTCTGGGAATGCCGGCCTGGCTGGGAACTCCCAACCTGTTCGAGCACTTTCTGGAACCGGCTCTCTCCACCGCCTATCAAGGCCAGGAGGGACATGCCATCCATGCCTCTCTTTTGCTCGAAGTCGGCCTGGCGGGGTTCTCGATCCTGTTGGCTGGAGCTGGTCTCGTTGTGGCCTATCGTTTCTTTATCGCCCACAAGGAGAAAGCCGAGGAATGGCGGCTGCGTTTTCAGAACTTACACGAGCTGGTTTTCAACAAGTACTACGTCGATGAAGCCTATGATCTCCTTTTTGTCCACCGGGCCAAGGGCCTGGGATCGGCCCTTTCCTGGTTTGATGCCACGGTGGTGGACGGGCTCGTCAATGGAAGCGCGCTCATGACTCGCATCACCGCTTGGGTTTCAGGCCAGGCGGATCTCCAGATCGTGGACAGGATGGTCAACCTGGTGGCCGAGACCGTCCACTTTCTGAGCTCGAGATTCAGGAGACTGCAAACGGGATTGACACAGCGCTACGCACTCTTTTTCGTGCTTGGAATCATTCTCGTCATCACTTTTTATCTCTACTACGGAGTGTGATCGATGGAATTCTTCATGAGGAACATCCTGATCCTGGTCTGCTTCTTCCCTCTGGTGGGAGTGCTGCTCCTCCTGCTGACGCCCAAGGGAAAGGAGCACGACAACCAGGCCAAATGGATTGCCAACATTGTCGCCTTTATCGGTTTCTTGATTTCGATCCCGTTGATGACCCAGTTCAACGTTGCCCAGCACATCAGCGAAAACGGGATGCGCTACGTCCTCAAGAAACCCTGGATTGAGGCGATCGGGGCCCAATTCCATTTCGGCATTGACGGAATCAGCCTGCTGCTGATTCTCCTGACCACCCTGCTCGGGTTTCTTTCGATTCTCTCTTCCTGGACCGCCATCACGGAGCGCGTGAGGGAGTACTACTGTTACTTTCTGCTGCTGCAAACGGGGATGCTTGGGGTCTTCATGGCGCTCGACTTCGTCCTGTTTTACGTCTTTTGGGAGGTGATGCTGGTCCCCATGTATTTCATCATCGGCGTCTGGGGGGGGCCTCGAAAGCTCTACGCCGCCATCAAGTTTTTTCTCTACACTCTGGCCGGCTCGGTCTTGCTGCTGCTGGGTATCCTGGCGCTTTACTTTGTTCAGTACAGCCAGACCGGAATCTGGTCCTTCGACGTTCTGGCAATGCAACAACTGGAAATTCCCTTCAATCTTCAGTGGTGGATCTTCCTGGCGTTTTTCATCGGTTTTGCCATCAAAGTTCCCATGTTTCCTTTTCACACCTGGCTGCCGGACGCCCATGTGGAAGCACCGACGGCCGGCTCCGTGATCCTGGCGGCGGTACTTCTGAAGATGGGCACCTATGGCTTTGTGCGTTTCAGCTTGCCCATCCTTCCCGAAGCGTCCATGGATGCCCTGCCCTGGCTGCTGTCGCTATCTACGATAGGAATCATCTACGGCGCACTGGTGGCCATGATGCAAAAAGATATGAAAAAGCTGGTCGCCTACTCCTCCGTCAGCCACCTGGGTTTTTGCATGTTGGGGGTCTTCATTGCGACGCCCGTTGCCCTGGAAGGGGGAATCCTCCAGATGATCAATCACGGCATCTCAACGGGAGCTCTCTTTTTGATTGTGGGGATCGTCTACGAACGACGCCACACCCGGATGATCGCCCAATACGGGGGGCTTTCCCATACCATGCCGGTTTATGCGACCATCTTCCTGATCATGACCATGTCCTCGATCGGCCTGCCTGCCTTGAACGGATTCATCGGTGAATTCATGATCCTGCAGGGCGTTTTTGCCGATCAGGCCAATCGACTGTGGGCCGTTGCCGGCGCCACCGGAATTGTGTTGGGGGCCGCCTACATGTTGTGGCTATACCAGCGCGTGATGTTCGGACGCAACGACAATCCCGAGAACCAGAAGCTGCCGGACTTGAACCGGCGAGAGCTGGCGACCTTCGTCCCTTTGATCATTCTGGCTTTTTGGATCGGGCTGTATCCCAGGACCTTTCTCGATTACCTGCATGACCCGGTCAACAAGATCGTTGAAATTGTACGGCCCGGCCAGTTTGTGCCCATCGCCACACAGAGCGCAGCCAAGGAGTAGGCAATGCCCGAAATGATTCAAGATGGGGGTCTCTGGCGTTACCTGGCCACCAATTCGACAGCCATCGCACCCGCCCTGCAAGTGACTATTTTCGGCTTGGGCATTCTTCTGGTCGATCACCTCCTCCCGGCTGGGCGGAAGAAGCTGTGGATCGCGCCCTTTACTCTGATTGGCCTGGCCATGGCCTGCGTCTACCTGATCTACTTCTGGGAAGCGGGATCGCGTCTCGCCTTCAGTGGCATGGTCACCCTCGATTCCTTCGCTCGCTACTTCGACTTGTTATTTGTAATTGGTGGTTTTCTGGCTGTTCTAATGTCCTACCGATACCTGGATGTGGAGAGAGAGCAGGAATCCGAGTACTATGCTTTGATCCTCTTTTCCATATCGGGCATGATGTTCATGGCCGGTGCTCTCGACCTGGTGACTATTTTTGTCGGCTTGGAGCTGATGTCGATTTCGACCTATATTCTGGTAGGATTCCTGCGCCGCCAGCGTCGGTCCAATGAGGCCTCCATCAAATACTTCCTTCTGGGGGCTTTCTCCACCGGAGTCATCCTTTACGGCATGTCGATCCTTTATGGGATTGCGGGAACCACCAACCTGGCCGGGATTGGACGGGCTCTGGGGCAGCTGCAGGAGAACAGCCTGGCGATGCTGGCGCTGACAATGATGATTGCCGGACTCTGTTTCAAAATCGCCGCGGCTCCCTTTCACATGTGGGTTCCCGACGCCTACGAGGGAGCGCCCACCGCCATTACGGCTTTCATGTCGGTTGCCGTCAAAGCGGCCGCCTTTTCCATCTTCTTCCGAATCGTCTTCCTTGCCTTCGGCGACTTTCGCCAGGTCTATCTCGTCGTTCTGGCCGTGATCGCCATGGTGACGATGACGTGGGGCAATGTCGCCGCCATGACCCAGAACAATGTCAAGCGCCTGCTGGCCTACTCCAGTATCTCCCACGCCGGATATGTCCTGATGGGACTGGTGGCGGGAACCCACTTTGGAATAACCGCCTCCGCCGTTTACCTTCTGGCTTACACGTTCATGAACCTGGGGACCTGGACCATTCTGATTCTGCTGCGTCGCCAGGACATCGCAGGCGAGGAATTGGAGGATTTCAACGGGCTTTACTTCAAGCGGCCGGTCATCGCCGTCCTGATGTTGGTCTTCCTGCTCTCGCTGGGGGGCATTCCTCCCCTTGCCGGCTTCATCGCCAAGTACTTCGTCTTTGCGGCTGTTATACAGCAGGCCTTGAGCAGCACCGCCCCCCACGTCTGGGTGCTGTTTCTGCTGGCTCTGGTGGGAGCGCTCAACGTGGTGGTGTCCCTTTACTACTATTTGCGAATTGTGGTGGCCATGTTTGTCAAAACGGACTACGTGGCTGCCCGGCTGAGTTTTTCAACCGGGATCGTACTGACTCTTCTCATCACCGGCCTGCTCACCGTGCTCATCGGCGTCTATCCCGAGCCTTTCATCAACCTGGCCCGAACCGCGGGCCTCCCGCTGGTCTAGTTCCCATCCCAAGACTCTTAACTATTTGTGACATCTGCGCGAGTACGACCGTTATCGGTATCGCAGTATTGCAATCGGCAATCGACATCCTGCTCATTGTTCCCCTGCCGTCGGAATCGAAAGGCAATTGTGATTGCGAAACCCGATTCCGATATTTCACATTTATTTACGAGTTTTCGGATGGGAACTAGACGTAGCGAGCGACCTCTTACCGCCGAGCGGCCATTGAGGTGATGATTTGGTTGCCTTGGCCGCCTTTGTGTCGGCCCTCCGGGCCTGTCGGCGAGGGACATCAGGGCCTCCCGG
>JBHHYX010000151.1:0-11066 GCA_046757765.1 Acidobacteriota bacterium
GCCCTCTGCCTACTGCCCTCTGCCTACTGCCCTCTGCCTACTGCCCTCTGCCTACTGCCCTCTGCCTACCGCCCGGTGATCTCATCGGCTTTCATCACCAGCTTGAGGAACTCCTTCCGATAGCCGAAACGGTCCTTGCCTTTTCCTTTCAAGGCCAGCTCCAGGACGCTGTCGAAAGTGGCGTTGCCCTTCTGTTCGGAGCCCCGCAAAAGCATCCCGAAAGAGGCCACGGCGGCTGCGAACTTGAAATCTCCAGAGGCCTGCTCGAGCGTCCTGTTTGCATCCTTGACAGGAGCCTGGATCAAGCGGCTGCGCTGGCCGTCGGGGGGCTTGTAGCGCAGCTTCAAGGTGAGCAGCTCATCGCTTCCGGCAGCCCTGCTGGGAGCGGCGGGAGTCTGGTACTTGAGAGGAGCGACCCGGCCCGTGTCGACTTCTTGTCCAGCCGGCACCACTTCATAGAGCGCGGTGACGGAATGCCCGGCTCCGATCTCTCCCGCATCTTTCTTGTCGTCATTGAAATCCTGGTGTCTGAGGATTCGATTCTCGTAGCCGATGAGGCGGTAGGCGGCGCACTTCAGGGGGTTGAACTCGACCTGGATCTTGACGTCCTTGGCAATGCTCACAAGGGTGCCGTTGATCTCTTCGACAAGGACTTTTCGAGCCTCGTTTTCGGTGTCGATATAGGAGTAGCTCCCGTTGCCCTTATCGGCCAGCTTTTCCAGAGTGGAGTCCTTGTAGTTGCCCATGCCGAAGCCCAAAACGGTCAGAAAGACGCCGCTCTTGGCCTTCTCTTCGATGAGTCGAGTCAACTCCCCCTGGCTGGTGACGCCGACGTTGAAGTCACCGTCGGTGGCCAGCAGGACCCGGTTGATACCGCCTTCGACGAAGTTGGCAATGGCGGTCTGGTAGGCGAGTTGTATCCCGGCTGCCCCGTTAGTGGAGCCCCCCGCCTCCAGTTTCTCCAGGGCGGAGAGGATTTGTTGCCTGTTGTCGCCACTGGTGGAAGGCAGGACCAGTCCGGAGGCCCCCGCGTAGACCACGATCGCCACCCGGTCGTTCTCGCTCAGGCTCTCCACCAGCATCCGGATCGCCTGCTTCACCAGCCCCAGTTTGTTGGCCGGTCGCATCGAACCCGACACATCCAGCAGGAAGACCAGGTTGGCCGGAGGGCGGCGACTCGCCGCGATCGTCCTGCCCTGGATTCCGATCCGCACCAGACGGTGATCCGGATGCCACGGGGCTGCTCCCACTTCGACGTCGACGGAAAAGGGATCGGAGCCATCCGGCTGGGGGTAGTGATAGGAGAAGTAATTGATCAGTTCCTCAATCCGGACGGCGTCCTTGGGAGGCAACGAGCCGTGGGTCAGGAAACGGCGGACATTGGAGTAAGAGGCGGTGTCGACGTCTATGGAGAAGGTCGAGAGAGGATTCTGGCTCACCAGAAGGAAGGGGTTCTCCTCCAGCCGATCGTAGGCCTCTGTGTTGAATTCGCGAGGAACGACCACAATCGGTCGGTCCCGTGAGGGGTTGTCGGCAATGGCCACGGGCATCGACTCAGCCATGACTCCTGGGGTCAGACGGGTGAGTTCCAGAACCTGCCGCCCATTCAGGGGCAGGCTGCGGCGGGGCGGATTCGCTATGGCTCCACCCACACGATAGGGACCCGACCCTCCTTCCATCGATTGAGCCGGGCCAGTCTTGAGTTTCAACCCGGCAGGAGCCTTGCCAGTCTTGCTGAGGGAGGAATGATTTGCGGTTTCCGCCTCTTTCTTGACTTCGTCGAGTGGGGCTTGGACCGGATCGGGAGGTGGAGAGGCGGCGGGTTTTGCCGGCGGTGCGGTCGGCTTCGCCTGACTGGGTGCCGTCATTTCCGGCCCTCCCCGCCTTTCGGACCCCACTTTCGGCAAATCGCGAGGTTTCAGTTTCGGAGCAGAGAGAGAAAGGGGATGAGGCTCTTCCGCAAAGGGTGGCGCTTCGCCAAGATTGGCTGACAAGGAGGGTTGCCGGCCGTTGTGAGCAGGGAGGAGGAACAAGAGGAGAGCGAAGGCAAGCGAGGCGGCAACAGAGAGGCCGCCGGCCGCGTACCAGACTCTCCGGCGTGATTTCGACACCACACCAGAACCTCCGCCAGAGGCCTTCAGGATCCTTTCCAACTGCTGCTCACTCAGTCCCACCTCCGGTTCTTCTTTCAAGGCGGAGGTGACCCACTCCGCAGTCTTGCGGATCTCTTCAACGGCCCGGCGGGCAGCGCTGGAATCTTGCAGCTCAGCCTCGATCCGGATCCTTTCGGACGGGTCCAATTCTTCCAGAACATAGGCGGTCAACTTGGCATCATTGGGATCAATCTTCATTTGATCCTCCTTATGGACGGCAAGGTGATCTCGGCTTCAGCCTCGATTTGCCGTCGGATTTTCTTCAGAGCTGTGTGCAGCAAGAACCCTATGTTGGAGACGCTGAGCTGGGTGACCCGGCTGATCTCCCGATAGCTGAGTCCCTGTTGAAACTTCAACCGGACCACCTCTTGCTGGTTATCGGAAAAAGACGCCAGGAGTTCCAGCACACGCCTGCTTCTCTCTTTGATCTCCAGCCGCTCAAAGGGCCCGGTCTTCGGGTCGGGTCGGGATTCTGCCCGGGCCTCACTCAAAACAGTCATGCGGCTCTCCTTTCTTCTGACGTCCAACGCCCGGTTTCGGCAGACTGTGAAGAGCCATTCGGCCAGGTGGCCCTGGATTCGTGACCTCTTCTGGCGGCAAAGCCGGAGGAACGTGTCCTGGACCACTTCACGAGCCCGTTCCATATCTCCCGTGATTCGACGGGCGTAGCGGATCAGAGAAGCCTGGTAGTCTTCCAGAGCGGTCTGGATCCAAGCGTCCCGTTCAGCCCTTTCTGAACTCTTCATTCAGTCTCCGGAAACTCGCCGCCGCTGCTCTCTTCTAATAACATCGTAACCTCCATTTTCTTAGATTCAGCGTCAAGTGGGGAAAGACGATGGTCGGCCGTCGAGAGATCCTGCCCGTTCCTAGCCCAAGTTTCTCACACCCAAACGGGACAAGCCCGGTGGGGCCCCCGACACTTCCAACCCCTCAGGAGCAACCAAGGACTCGTCCACCTCTTTTCCGATGCCCGCCGCCGGCTGGCGATTTCATTCGACTCGAGTTTTCTGTAAGATTTGTGCCATGGACTTCCAGTTCACGCACGAGCAGGAGATTCTCCGCGAAACGATCCGGGATTTTGCACGAAACGAGATTGCTCCTCACAGCCTGGAGTGGGATGAGGAACAAACCTTTCCACAGGATCTCTTTGCCAAACTCGGTGAGATGGGAATGATGGGAGCACTGGTTGATCCAGCTTACGGGGGCGCCGGGTTGAATTATCTGGAGTATGCCCTGGTGATCGAGGAGTTGTCCCGGGTGGATGGCGCAATCGGTCTCTCCTTGGCGGCTCACAACTCTCTTTGCACCAATCACATCTATCTTGTCGGAACGGAAGCACAGAAAAGGAAATATGTGGTTCCACTTGCCAGTGGTCAGAAGCTGGGAGCATGGGCCTTGACTGAACCAGGTTCCGGCAGCGACGCTGCGGCGGCGCGAACGCGAGGCGTCCGGAAAGAGGGCGGCTGGGTGCTCAACGGCAGCAAGAATTTCTGCACTCATGGAACCTATGCCGACGTGTATGTGATCATGGCGGTCACCGACCCGAATGAGGGCACACACGGGATATCCGCCTTCATTGTGGAGGGTGGCAGCCCGGGCCTGATAGTGGGAAAAAAGGAGAACAAGCTGGGTTGCCGAGCCAGCGATACCGCCTCCATCACGCTGGAAGACTGCCGTGTTCCCGAGGAGAACCTTCTGGGGCGGCGAGGGGAGGGGTTCATCGGGGCGTTGCGGGTACTGGATGGAGGTCGGATCTCCATCGCCGCAATGGGATTGGGGATTGCTCAAGGCGCCTTGGATTGCAGCCTCCGTTATTCACAGGAACGGGAACAGTTCGGTCGGCCCATCTCGAAGTTTCAGACCATCCGTTCCAAACTGGCAGAGATGGCGACGCGGATCGAAGCCGCGCGTCTGCTGACCTATCAGGCTGCTGTTTTGAAAGAAGAGAAGAAATCAGTTCCGAAGCAATCTTCCATGGCCAAACTGTATGCCAGCGAAGTGGCGGTCTGGGCCGCTGAGGATGCCATTCAGATTCATGGTGGCTACGGCTACATCAAAGACTATCCAGCCGAGAAGTACTGGCGCGACTCCAAGCTCTGCACCATTGGAGAAGGCACCAGTGAAATCCAACGCATGGTGATCGCGCGGGAGCTGCTCGATTAAATGACCCCGATCGATCTCTCATTATCAGAGTAGGCCAATCATCGCCAAGACCCCCGTTTTCGAACAAGCCAGCAAGATTCGGGCCGGAGACCCGCGTGCCATCGCCCGCACGCTGACTCAGGTGGAGGATCGCTGCTGGCAGCCGGAAACAGTGGACCTTCTCAAAGAACTTTTTCCCCACACCGGAGGAGCCCTGGTGGTGGGGATGACGGGCAGCCCCGGTTCGGGAAAGAGTACGCTGGTGGATCAACTGGCAGGTCATTATCGAAGCTGGGGCAAAAAAGTGGGAATTATCGCAGTGGATCCCACCTCTCCTTTCTCCGGCGGCGCCATGCTGGGCGACCGAATTCGCATGCAGTCCCTTTCGGTGGATCCAGGCGTTTTCATTCGGAGCATGGCCACACGGGGACAACTTGGAGGTCTTGCCCCTTCCATCCACGAGGCTTTGTTGGTGCTTGACGCGGCCGGTTACCAGGTGCTGATCGTGGAAACGGTTGGAGTGGGCCAGGACGAAGTCGCGATCGTAAAAGCCGCCCACGTGAGCCTCGTGGTTTTGGTTCCCGGAATGGGCGATGACATCCAGGCGATGAAAGCCGGTATTATGGAGATAGGTGACGTTTTCGTGATCAACAAAGCCGATCGAGAGGGCGTTTCGAAAATAGAGAGAGAGATTCACGCCCTTCTTTCCCTGGACTCCCGCAAGGATGGCTGGAATCCTCCGGTCATCAAAACTATCGCCACTCGTGGGGACGGAATTCCTGAACTGGCTGATGCGGTTCATCGTTATGACGCCTTCCGTGCTCAGGCCGAGCCGAGAACTCGGCGCTCCCCAAGTTGGTTTCGAGATCGTCTACAAGAAATGCTCAAGGACCGGCTGATGCTCTGGATTCAGCAGCGGATACCCGAAAAGAGAATGGAGTACTTTTCCAACAAGATGATTAAACGGGAGCTGGACCCATTTACGATCGTGGATCGGCTTCTCTCAGAAGCCGGACTGGAGGAAAAGACTTGACGATCAAACGGATCTCTCATATCGCGATCGCCACCAAGTCGATTGCCGTCACAGCGGAGTTCTACAAGACCCTGGGGCTGGAACTGGACTCGATGGAAACGATCAGAGACGACAAGGTCAAAGTAGCGATCATGAATGTTGGCGACTCGGCCCTGGAGCTGGTCGAACCGACGCAACCCGGCTCGTCGATCTCCGGATTCCTGGAAAGACGAAACGAAGGCCTGCACCACCTTTCCTTTGAAGTGGACAACATCGATGAATGTCTGAAGCTGCTGAAGGAACGCAATATTCGCCTCATCGATGAGAAACCACGCCTGGGGGCCGAGGGGCGCCTGATCGCTTTCATCCATCCGGAATCGACGGGCGGAGTTCTGGTGGAGCTCTCACAGCCGGCTGCCGGAGGAGCGAAATGAAATGGGGCAATCTGGAAGTCCACCCGATTTCAGATGGCCGAATCTGGTTGGATGGAGGGGCCATGTTCGGGGTTGTCCCCAAGCCCCTCTGGGAGAAGAAAGTGACCCCCGATGGGCGCAACCGAATCCCTCTCGGGCTCAACTGTCTGCTCATCCAAAGCGGAGCCGAGAACGTTCTGATCGATACGGGCTGCGGGCACAAGTACTCGGAGAAGGACTTGCAGATTTACCGCATCGAGCACCAGACGAACGTGGCGGGAGAGTTGGAGCGGCTGGACCTGAAGCCGAAGGATGTCGACATCGTCGTCAATACCCACCTCCACTTCGACCACTGTGGCGGTAACACCGTCCGCCGTGGACGGGCAGTGGTGCCCACCTTCCCCAACGCGACCTATTTTGTGCAGCGCCGGGAGTACGAAGACGCTTGCCGGCCCAATGAGCGGACTCGCGCCACCTATCTGCGCGAAAACTGGGAACCCATCGTGGAGTCCGGACGCCTGCACCTTGTGGACGGCGATGAGGAGATTGTGCCCGGCCTCACGGCCGTCCCCACTCCCGGACACACCTTGGGGCATCAGTCCATCAAGGTCCGGTCCGGGGGGCGGATACTCTTCTTTATTGGGGATCTTTGTCCGACCAGCGCCCACGTTCCTCTTCCCTGGATTATGGGCTACGACCTGGAACCATTGACCACTCTCGCGACCCGCAGGGAGATCTATCGACAGGCGGCCAGCGAAGATTGGCTGCTCTTTTTTGAACACGACCCCGTGCTCCTTTGTGGCCGTTTGCGACAAGAGGAAGGAAAATATGTTTTGCAGCCGGAAAGCTGGGCAGATCATTTGTGATTGGATGACTCAGAAGGGATGAGTCCGGCCTTTCGTTAACCCGCATTTCTCCTCGCCGGGCCAGCCCGGATTTCTCACACCCGGTGGAGAGGACGTGAGAGAGCATTGGAGCCAGGATGAATCAAGCGGATGTCGGCATTATCGGGGGCAGCGGACTCTACGAAATGGTGGGCCTGAAGGGGAGAAGCGAGGTCGAGTTGAAGACTCCTTTTGGGGCGCCCAGCGATGCCTTTGTGGTGGGAGAATGGGAAGCGTGTCGCGTAGCTTTCCTGTCACGCCACGGCCGTGGACACCGCCTGCTCCCCACTGAGCTGAACTATCGCGCCAATATCTGGGGCTTCAAGAAGCTGGGGGTTCGGAGGATCCTTTCAGCCAGCGCCGTCGGCTCCCTGCAATTGGAACACAAGCCGATGGACTTTGTGTTGCCCGACCAGTTCATCGATCGGACGCGCCAGCGTGCCTCCACTTTCTTCGGCGGCGGAGTCGTTGCTCACATCAGCTTTGCCCAACCTGTTTGCTCAACCTTGCGGGCGCAGGTGGAGGCCGCCGCCGCCCCAATCCATTTCTCTCTGAAGAACGGAGGGACGTATGTTTGCATGGAGGGTCCGGCCTTCTCGACTCAGGCAGAATCCCACCTGTACCGCAGCTGGGGTGCCGATCTGATCGGCATGACCAATCTCCAGGAGGCCAAGTTGGCCCGTGAAGCCGAAATCTGCTATGTCACCATTGCCATGGTGACCGATTATGACTGCTGGCACGAAGAAGAGGAGCCGGTTACGGTTGAGATGCTGCTGGGGTACCTTCAAAAAAACAGCAGCAACGCCAGGCGACTGATCAGGTCCGTCCTGAGTCAATTACCCCCGACCTTTGATTGCAGCTGCCAGCACGCGCTCGAAAATGCCATCATTACCGATCCTGGGGCCATACCTGAAGAAACTCGTGACAAATTGGATCTGATCATAGGAAAATATGTCTGATCTCTGGGGCTCGTCAGCCTGGCTTCAGCCCTGAAAAGCCGTCTTTTTCGAGGAGTGACCAATGTCCTCTGTTCTCGCTGTTGGGTCCGTTGCCTACGATTCAGTCCGGACCCCTTTCGGTCAAGCCGACAACGTGCTGGGTGGAGCTGCCACCTATTTCAGTGTCTCGGCAAGCTTTTTTACCGATGTGCTCCTGGTGGCCTGTGTCGGAAACGACTTTCGGAAGGAAGATGTCCAGTTTCTGGGGTCGCGGAACATTGATCTCCGAGGGTTGGAGTTCGTGGAAGGGGGGACCTTTCATTGGCGGGGAGAATACGGGTATGATTTGAACGAAGCCAAGACTCTGGAAACACAGCTGAACGTCTTTGCCGATTTCAATCCCAAAATTCCGGCCCCTTATCGGAAGGCGGAGTATGTCTTCCTCGGCAACATTGACCCGGAGCTTCAAAGCAGGGTTCTGGCCCAGGTCGCCACTCCGCGCCTGGTGGCTTGCGATACCATGAACTACTGGATCGAGGGGTTTTTCGAGTCGCTTCAGCGGACGCTGAGGCGGGTCGGGATTCTTCTGATCAACGACGCCGAGACCCGCCAGTTGGCTCAGGAACCGAATCTTGTCAAGGCCGCTCGAAAGATCCTCTCCTGGGGCCCGCACACACTGGTTGTGAAGAGAGGTGAATACGGCGTTATCATGTTGCGGAGGGATTCCGGCCAACGGCTGTCCGTCTTTAGTGCTCCCGCCTACCCTTTGGACAGTGTTTTCGATCCAACCGGTGCCGGAGACACTTTTGCCGGGGGATTCATGGGTTACCTGGCCGGTTCTAATCGAAGCGACGTCGAGGCGATGCGGCAAGCCATCATCTTTGGCTCCGTGATGGCGAGCTTCAACGTTGAAAAGTTCTCTCTCCAGCGGCTTAAGGAGTTGACCTTCACTGAGATTCGGTTGCGTTATCGCGAGTTCAAGGAGATGACCCATTTTGCAGATCTTCAGGAGTCTCAGGCCTCCCTGCCCATTTGATCGGACTGAATCGAGCGGTCTTGACCAGGAAAGACCGGAAAATCGCCCTCATGCTGTGGAGAGATGCGCCGGCGGGGGCGCGTGACGGGTCCCCAAGAATGGAACGGGAGACACGCGACGGTTCGAACCTCGACTCCTGCCAACCCCCGCTGGAATCCAGAGTTGCCATGGTTGTCCTTTTTCTCCTCTTTGCTTCTCTCGGCGCCCAGCCCCCGGAGGTGAAACCAGAGGCGGTGGAGTGGTTTCGCAAGGGCGAAGCGCTGATCGGGACTCCCCAGGCCTACTCCAGCCAACAGGCCGGCTATTTCTTGAAAGCAGTGGAGTTGGACCCGCACTTTGCCTCGGCTCGCTATAATCTGGCTCTCATTTACATGCACCAGAATAAATGGGAAGCGGCTCGGCTCCAGCTCGATGCCTTGGTGGATCTTGAGCCGGAGCAGGTACGGGGATATCTGTTGCGGGCGGAGCTTTTTCTTCGAAAGACCTGGCTTTCTCTGGCCGCAAGGGACGTGGAACAGGTCCTGCAATTGCAGCCGGAGAACCTCACAGCCCGGCAATATCGAGGGCTGGTTCTCCTCAAGGAGGGGCACTACCATCAAGCTCGGGAAGCCTTGGAGAGAGCACTGGAGATGGCTCCTGAGACCGCGCCGGAGTTGTATTTTTACCTCGGTCTTGCCGAGCAGAAGCTGGGTCGGACGGACTCGGCTATCGAGCACTTTCAGAAGTTCCTGATCCAGGTTCCGGACGATTTCGACGCTCATTTTCTGCTCGGGAAGCTGTTTCGAAAGAGTGGGAAAAACGGAAAAGCTCTGCCCCACCTGTTGAAGGCGGAGGCGCTCCATCCAGAGGACACCCCCCTGTTGGCCGAACTGGGCCAGCTTTATCTGGACCTGGGCAAGCTCTCCGAGGCCGAAAAGAGGCTGAGAAAGGTGGCGTCTAATTCCCCGGAGGTGCTGGCCAACCTGGCCGAGATTGCTCGCAAGGACGGTCGGGTGCCAGAAGCCGAGAACTATTTGCGCCAGGCCCTTCAAAAGGCGCCTTCCAATCCAGAGCTGTGGGTCCGTATGGGAGACCTGGCCTTCTTGCGTGACCGGGCGCCGGAAGCGGTGGCTGCCTATGAAAAAGCGGTCAGTCTGGGTGCTTCGGACTTGGACACACTCGACAACCTGGGAACGCTGTACGCTAACAGGGGTGAGCCGGAAAAGGCGGCCGAGGTGCTGTCCAGGGCGCTCCGGGCCAAACCCGATTCCGGAGACGCCCACTTCCATCTGGCCGTCGTTCTGGAAAGGCTGGGGAAGCCGTCAGAAGCCCAGGCCCATTACCTGGCGGCGTTGGAGCATGGTGCCACCAGCGCTCGAATTCACTTTCGGCTGGCCGTCTTGTATGCGCGCCAGTTGGAGAGTGAAAAAGCTCTGGAGCACCTCGACAGGGCTCTTCAGGCCGAGCCGGAGAAGTACCTGCGCATCGTTGAAAAGGAGCTCCTGAACGTGCATTCGGACTTCGATAGTATTCGTTACACCGACACTTTTGCTAAGATTCTGCGGAAGTATCGGATCCAAAAATGAGCCTCTGTCCGGGCGATCCCTCGAGGCATCCCGGCAAGTGCCGATTCAACTGAACGAGGAGAACCAGATCAATGCGTGCGGGAGGGGTCAAGTACACGATCAAAGATGGGATCATCTATGATGCCAAGCAACTTCTGACTGATGTCCGCAACCTGGTGCGTCAGGCCAAGCAGCGGAAGAGCAACTCTCGTTTGTGATTTGTGACTCGCGATGGTGAACTGGCTGGGTTGCGATAGGCGTGCGGGAAAGGCGAAGAGGACATGTACGCACTCAATCTGGAGAACAAGAAGGGACTGGTCTTCGGTGTCGCCAACAGGCGGTCGATTGCCTGGGCCATCGCCGAGAAGCTCAACCAGGCCGGGAGCCGAATGGCATTTGGCTACCAGGGTGAGCGGCTAAGATCCAGTGTTGAGAAACTGACCGCTTGTTGCCGGGAGCCTCTTCTGCTCGACTGTGACGTCACCGAAGAGGAGCAGTTGGACGCCCTTTTCGCCACGCTGGAAGAAAGCTTTGGAAACCTGGATTTCGTGGTTCATGGTGTCGCATTTGCTCCCCGGGAAACCTTTGACCAACCCTTCTATCAGGTGACGCGTTCTCAGTGGACGACGGCCATGGACGTTTCCGCCTACTCTCTGGTGGCTATTGCCCGGCGAGCGCAGCGACTGATGTTAAAGGGGGGCAGTATCACGACCCTCACCTACCTTGCTTCCCAGCGGGTCGTGCCGAAGTACAACATGATGGGTGTCGCCAAGGCTGCCCTTGAGGCCAGCGTGCGCTTTCTGGCCTATGACCTGGGAGGGCGGGGAATTCGAGTTAACGCCATCAGCGCCGGCCCCCTTCGCACCGTGGCGGCAAAAAGCATTCCCGGCTTTGGCCGCATGTTTTCAAAAGCGGCGGGAGCGTCCATGCTGAGGCGGAACATC
>JBHHYX010000152.1:0-11021 GCA_046757765.1 Acidobacteriota bacterium
GGCTCACAAGACCCATCCGCATACATCACCGTACTTGCGAACTGGAGCACTAAGTTTCCACCAGATTGAATTGCTCCACATGCATGAGGGGGTCCGCCATAACCGAAACCGCCTCACCCGTCATCTCTTCAATCTCTTGGACCACGCCCTTCTCGCTATCCCGAAAAGCCTTGGCCACATCCGGGTGGCAACGTATCAGAAGCTCTCCGTTTCCTCCAAGGAAGGGTATCATTTTGCGGACCTCCTGGTGAATCGAATAGGCAACCGTCCGGACCGACTTCGTCATTCCAGTTCCGGAACAGAAGATACAGGGTTGACAAAGGGCCCTTTCCAAAGACTGCTTGACCCGCTTGCGGGTGATTGCCACCAGTCCAAACTCATTGAACCCCAAAATCTTGGACGGAGACTTATCCTTGGCAAGTTCCTGATGCAGGGCCTCCAGCACCTTTTGGCGGTTCTTCGGATCATCCATGTCGATGAAATCGATGATCAGAATCCCTCCCAGATCGCGGAGACGAATCTGGCGGACGACCTCCCGCACGGCGCCAAGGTTGGTCTTGGTGATCGTCTCTTCCAAAGAGTTGCTTTTACCCACAAACTTGCCGGTATTGACGTCGATGGCCACCAGCGCTTCCGTCTGGTTGATCACGATGTATCCACCGTTTTTCAACCACGCCTTGTGCTTGAGAGCCTTTTCAATCTCTTCACTGATCCCGAACTCATCAAAGATCGGGATGGATTTGTTGTAGAGCCGAATGCGACTGACGAGCTTCGGATTAAAGGTGTGGACAAAATCCACGATTCGCTCATAGGCGTGTTCGTCATCCACACGAATGGCACGGAATTCATCGGAAAAGTGATCCCGGACAACGCGTAGGATGAGGCTGGGCTCGGCATGAATCAAGGCGGGGGCTGAGCGGCGTTCCGCCCTTGCGCGAACACCCTCCCAGAGGCGGGTGAGGTACGCCATGTCCTTGGACAGATCCTTTTCGCTGCGACCCTCTCCAACCGTTCGAACAATGAAACCTTTGCCGAAATCACCGCGGAGTTTCAGGACCAGGTCTCGCAGCCGGCTCCTTTCCTTTTCGTCGCAGATTCTTCGCGAAACGCCAACATGGTCCACAGTGGGCATAAACACCAGGTGTCGGCCCGGCAACGCCACGTGGGAAGTGACACGAGCGCCTTTGCTGCCGATGGGTTCTTTGGCCACCTGGACCAGGATTTCCTGGCCTTCCCGCAGCACATCGCCAATGAGCACGGGGCCATTCTCACGGTTGTCGCCCCGGCGCCTTGAGACGGTACGAGCGGAAAGTCGATGCAGATCCGGCTTCTGGGAGAGGCTGGCCTCGTCATCGGGGAGAGCGTTCAGGGGCTTTTCTTCCCCCGTGTCCGAGGCTTCCAGAGGATCGGGAAGGAGACTCAATTCGTCCCCTCCGGTCTGCTTCGGCTCAGCAGAGGAGAATTCAGCGGCCGGGGAATCTTTCAGTTCAAGCTGCTGGGGAAGGATGAGGTCTTGCTCTTCAGGCCCTTCGGAAGGTGCCTCGACTGGACCAGCAAGGGATTTCCGACTGATCGTGCCGACTGGTGGCGACACTGATGTTCCGGTCTTCCGCTTCTTATTAGTTGGCGCCGCCTCTGAGGACCTTGCCGGAGTCTTGCCTTGTCCCTGCTTGGGCGTTCCTCGAGGCCTCGCCTTGCCGCGCCGGTCTCGCCGGAGTTCCTCTCCTTCCAGACGGTCGACCTTGACCAAAGGCTGGACTTCGTCCCGGCCGTGGTTGAAAAGCTCCTCGTATTCCTCGTAGTCCTCAAAGAAGTCCCCTACGTACAGGAAGCCGTGGCGCTCCATGCCAATGTCGACAAAAGCTGCCTGCATTCCAGGCAGCACTTTGGTGACACGTCCTTTGTAGATATTGCCGAGAATCCCCTTGTTCTTCTTTCGTTCGATCAGAATTTCGGCAACCTGATCGTCTTCCAGGATCGCAAGTCTGGTCTCCAGGCTCGTTGAGCTGACGATGAGCTCCTTTACCATGCGTCTCCTCCTTCGAACGCGGCAGCAACTGCAACAAGGGGTTGAAGAACCCACTCCGGCATGTCGTTGGAATCATTCCAGAGCCCTTGCTTTCAGCCTCTTGGCTTCGGGGAGAAGCTGCCGGACCCCAGCCATTATAGCGAGACCGGACAGTTGAGGGCAACTCGGGCAGCGCTAGAAAGTCGCTTTGATTAAGTAAGTTACACCCCATTTCACGGCTCGATCCAAGCCTTGCTGGAGAGGGACGCCCGAGCCGCCACGGCGGGCTGGAGATCGACGACTCCCGGATCGTTGGTGAGAAATGCAGGCCACATCCCGACGGGGCTGAGCGTTTCTCAGCTGTAAACGAAGCGGCGCGAATGAACGCTCAATGCCAACCCCAGACCGATGAAGCTGGACAGCGTGGAAGATCCTCCATAGCTGAGAAAAGGCAGGGGAATGCCGATTGCCGGCATAATGCCCAGCGTCATGCCAACATTCACAAAGACATGGAAACAGATCAGACTGGTGAAGCCCGCCACCACCAGGATGCCCAGGCGGCCACGAGCCGTCTCTCCAATCCGCTGCAATCGAAGCAGGAGCAATAGATACAGGACAAGGGTCAGCGCCCCCCCGATGAAGCCCTGTTCTTCTGCCAGGAGGGAGAAAATGAAGTCCGTGTGGATCTCGGGAACGAATCCGAGTTGACTCTGCAAGCCTTGACCGAGTCCCTTCCCGGTCAATCCGCCAGACCCGATGGCAATCAAAGACTGGCGGGTCTGATAGCCGACACCATCAGGGTCCAGAGCCGGATCCAAGACAACCATGATCCGCTGCTTCTGATAGTCGCGGAGGGCAAACCACCCGATCGGAGCCAAACAGAGCACCCCAACCAGGACGCCAATCAGAAAGCGTTGCTTCAATCCGGCCACAAAGATCACCCCGAGCAGGATGGGCAGGAAACTCAAGGCGGTGCCGGAATCCCCCTGCAGGATAACCAGAATCGCAGGCCCAAGCGTCATTGCTCCCAGAATCAGAAGATGCTTTCGCCGCAGGAGATTCTGGTTCAGTTCCGATACATAGCGAGCCAGTGCGAGAACCAGCACGATCTTGGCCATCTCAGAAGGCTGAACACCAAGTTCTCCAAAGCGTATCCAGCTCTTGCTGCCATGGACTTCGGTGCCAAAGAAAAGGACACCGGTCAAGGTCAGCAGAATCGCTCCGTAGAGCATGAAAGCGTGATCTGCCAGAAAGCGATAATCAAGGAGAGACACGACCAGGCACGCCCCCAGGCCCAGTGCCAGCCAGATCACCTGGCGCCTGAACAGGCCACTGTCTGCTCCATGAGTGGTCGCACTGTAGATGCCGACCAGGCCGACAACGGAAAGGGCGAGGGCCAGAAGCACCAGGAGGTAATCGAATTCCAACAGGCGCCTGCGAATCATCGACCTATTCCCGCCTTCTCAACAGGAGTTTCCCGGCCGCACCGCGCACAGATTGTGGAGCTGTTTGCCGTCAACGGCCTTCCCATCTGGCGGGGTGGCTCAGGACCAGCGTTTTGGGTTGAGCCCTGATATACTTTCGATAATAACCTTCAAAGATCTTGCCGGCCATCGGGGCGGCGCGGGCTGCTCCCGAGCCGCCGCGCTGCACCAGCACAGCCAGCACGATTTCAGGATGCTCCCTGGGCGCAAAGCCTGCAAACCAGGCATTTGAGGCAAACTTGTCGGCCTCCTCCTTCGTCAACTTGGATCGGGTCTCCTTGCTGATGACCTGAACCGTGCCCGTCTTGCCGCAGACGTTGAAGCCCTCCACGCGAGCTCCCCCTCCGGTGCCGTATTCATTCACCACACGCCACATCCCGTCCTTGATCACTTCCAGGTTTGAGGCCCGCAAGCCCACTGATTGCGGGGCTGGGGTCTGTTTGCCGGGAAACTTTGCCCACACGTGCGGCGGGGGCATTTTTCCGGTGGCCAGCACCCCAACGGCTCGAGCCATTTGGATCGGAGTGACCCCCAGGGGCCCCTGGCCGATGGCGACCGAGATCGTCTCTCCCGCATACCAGGTCCGGCCCGTCGACTGTCGCTCTTGAGCCGGTGAAGGGATCAGGCCCGACCCCTCGCCAGGCAGGTCCACTCCCGTGGGTTGGCCCAAGCCGAGGCGCCGGCTGAAGCTTGCCATTCGTTCGATCCCGAGCTTTTGACCCAGCAAGTAGAAATAGACATTGCAGGAGTGCTGGATGGCTTGGCGCATTCCCACTCGACCATGCCCGGTGGCTTTCCAGCAGTGGAAGCGCCTTCCATAGAGAGTGACGCCGCCGTCGCAGAAAGCTGTCCTATCTGGAACGATGACCCCTCCCTCCAATCCCGCAAGGGCGACCACGAGTTTGAAAATAGAACCGGGTCCAAAACTGTTTTGGATGGCACGGTTTTGCAGTGGGTGGTCGGGATTGTCCAGCAACCCTCTCCACTGCTTCAGCGAGAGCCGTGCGGCAAAGTGATTGGGATCAAAAGCCGGCCGGCTCACCATCGCCAGGATTTCGCCATTATTGGGGTTCAATGCCACGATGGCGCCGGTGTTTTGGCCCAGCGCCCGTTCCGCCGCCTGTTGGAGGTCCAGATCGAGGGTCAGCACCAGCCGCTTGCCGGGTGTGGGCGGAAGGCTCCTGACCTCCCGCAGCAGCTTTCCTCGACTGTCCACCAGCAGGAGATCCTGGCCCTCCGTCCCCGTCAGCCACTTGTTGTAAGTCTTTTCGATTCCATATTTGCCCACAATATCGCCGGACTGGCTCTGCGAGAACTCCGATTGGGTGAGTTCCTCTTGCGAGATCTCCCCGACGTAACCCAGAAGATGGGCCGCCAGTTGGCGATAAGGGTAGTAGCGACGAGGCTGCTTGAGAATCCCCAATTCGGGGTGCTCGGTCTGGTGCGACGAGAGGTAAGCGATTTCCTCAATTGAAATGTTTTCTTTCAGGACCAACGGTTGGTAGCGGTCATAATGAAGAGCTTTCTCTAGTCTTTCTTGGATATCTTGCGGGCTCAGCTCGACTCCTTGGCTCAGGAATCGAGTGACCTTCTCCAGATTCGGTTCCCGGTCCCGAAAGAGGACCAGATCGAAGCCATAGGCGTTCTCAACCAGAGCTCTCCCCTCACGATCAACGATGACTCCCCGGGGAGCCACACGACTCACCGTTCTCCTGTGATTCCGTTGGGCTAATCCTACATAGTGTTGGGAGTTCAGAATGGCGAGACTCCACAGTCGAATCAGAAGGACCAGGATGCCGCCAACAAAGAGTATGCACAGCCATTTGAGACGATAACGGTAATCGCGGTTGTCCTGAAAGATTGCCATTTCCCCGTCCGCCGCAGCGGTGCAGGCCCTTGATGATAGCCAGACTATCCACCGGCGACCACACGCCCCTGGAGGAGAGTGCCGGCGTGACCGCGGGGCGTCGCGACTTCATTTTATGAAGGATCGCGACCGAGCTGTCAAATCAAGGGTCTTCCTATCTTATCGTCCTCAGGGCAAACCCGAAGAGGCCTCAAAAACGGCGAAAGTCCTTCTGAGGAAACTTGAACCGATGATAGAATCGAATCATCGAAGCACCCCCCGAGGCTGTGATCAACGAGCGGAGGGCGGTGTCACTCCAGTAAGAAGGGGGTATTCTTTCACCGGCAAGGCTCAGCCACCCGTTGACAAGGCAGCCGTCGAAGAGAGAAGCGACGAGGATGACCGCAAACCATCCTGAAAAGCCGCCCAGCAGAAACCACTTTCGCAGTTGAGAGGAGCCAAAACCGATAAGGGTCTTGCTCAATCCATTCAGGCCCCAATAGGGAGCCATCTGGCTGACATCTTGAAGAAGGCCGAAGAGTGTTCCCCACAGAGCACCCTTGGCGGGGGGCGAATACCATCCGATGAAGAGGGTCAGAACCAGGGGCAAATCGAAATAGAGGCCGGCCGGAAAGTAGTTTGCCGACGTGACCTGCAAGAGGACACTACCCACCAGCAATAAAAGTATTTCGCCCAGTCCAAAGATGCGGTTCAATCCGGCTTCCCTTTGAGCGGGAGGGCTTCAGTCCGTGGCCGAAGGAGAAACTGATCGGACCGCACTTGGCCATACAGAAACGGCCCGGGAGGATCCGTCACCGCCAGGGTTTCTTCCAGACGGGCAAAGTCCACAAACGGCCGGACGCGGATGGAGCGGTAACGGAGCAGGCCTCTCTCAGTGCCGACCACGGTTCCAATGGGAAGACCCTTGGGGTAAATACCGTCAGTTCCCGCGGTGTAGACGACCTGGCCCGGCTCGACGGATTCAGAGTTGGGAATGTAATCCAGACGCAGAAGCGCCGTGCCATCGCCTTGAATCACACCCTGTGATCGAGAGCCTTCCAGCAGAGCACCCGCCCCGGCGCGATCATTGGTGATCAATTCCACCTCCGAACTGGCGCGGGTGGCGGCAACAATCCTGCCAACAATTCCCCTGGGTGTCAGTATGGGAGAGTCCTTCCGGATGCCCTGTCTGGTTCCCACATTGATCACCAGACGAGTGGAGTAAAAAGGGGCACTGCGACCGATCACCGCGGCCGCCACGGTGTCAAAAACAAACCGGCGTTGGAACAACTCGTAGTCTTGACGCCGAGACTGTATCGAGACGAGGCTGCGCAGCTGATTCAATTCGATCTCAAGACGAGCGTTTTCGGCCTGCAAACGTTGATTTTCGGTCTCGGCATGAAGGAGGAAGGCATAGTGGTCAAAAAGTCCCTTTATCTCTCCGCAAAGGTGCTGCAGTGCCAAAGCGGGAGGGCTCAAGAGGGCAAGCGACCACGATCTTATCAGAAGCCGCCCCTCCTGGTTCCGAACCTGGGCGGAGAGAAGGAAGAGATTCACCACCACCAGGAGCAAGAACCAGGTCAAGGGTCGCTTCCGGGTGGATGGGATCATTCCAGACTGATTCTCCTGAGGAGTGCCATGTCGGCCAGCATCTTTCCCGTTCCCAACACCACTGAAGAGAGCGGATCTTCAGCCAGGAAGACCGGCAGTCCCGTTTCGGACTTGATCCTTTGATCCAGGTTTTTCAGCAGAGCGCCGCCACCCGTCAAGACAATGCCCTTGTCCATAATGTCGGCGGAAAGCTCGGGAGGCGTCCTCTCCAGCGCCACTCGAACCGCGTTCACAATGGTGGAAATGGAATCGGAGAGCGCTTCACGGACTTCCTCATCAGTAATGGTGACCGTCTTCGGGACTCCCTCGATGAGGTCCCGCCCTTTGATCTCCATCGTAAGCTTCTCTTCCAAAGGCGCCCCGGCGCCGATCTGAATCTTCACTTGTTCCGCGCTGCGCTCTCCAATCAGAAGATTGTGCTTGCGCTTGATGTACTGGATGATCGCTTCATCCATCTCGTTACCGGCCACCCGGACCGAGCGGCTGTAGACGATGCCGGAAAGGCTGATGACGGCGATGTCACAGGTGCCGCCGCCGATGTCGACCACCATGTTTCCGCTGGGTTCGGTGATGGGGAGTCCGGCGCCGATCGCGGCCGCCATCGCTTCCTCCACCAGAAAGACCTCGCTTGCCCTGGCACGAAGAGCCGACTCGCGAACGGCCCGTTTTTCCACCTGCGTAATCTCTGAAGGGATGCAGATCACAATCCGAGGACTGAGCAAGTGGTTGCGGTTGTGGGCCTTCTTGATGAAGTGTTTCAACATCTCTTCGGTGACGTCAAAATCCGCAATCACCCCATCTTTCATAGGCTTGATGGCGACGATGTTGCCGGGTGTTCGACCCAGCATTTGCTTCGCCTCGTGACCCACCGCTTCGACTCGATTGGTCCGTCTATTGATCGCCACGATGGAGGGCTCATTGACGACGATTCCCCGCCCTCGGGCATAAACCAGAGTGTTGGCGGTGCCCAGATCCATGGCCAGGTCGCTGGAGAAAAAACTGAACAATGACCAAAAATTCATTGACCTCTTCCCGGCCCAATCCATGGCCCCGGTGGGGCGGAATTTCCCTAAGGGAAACCGTTCAACTCAGCTCAGGGCGTGAACCTTGGAGGTGCCGTCAGCGTCTGCCGGTATCTTGATACAATCCTGGACCGGGCAACTGAGCCCGACTCCTCAGAGATGATAACTTTGCCTGCTGCGTCGGCTTCCATTCAGCCCACGGATTCAGGGCAACCAGAAACCCAGGTATGTTCTCCCCCACTCTACCCGAAGTTCTTGGTCACTATTATCCGACAAAAGCCTTCTCCATTACAAGCGATTACAATCACACGGATTTTTCACTCCGGCTGCCCTCGGGGTAGCCCAATGGTCTGACCCGGGCAGGCCCGTGCTCTCGGCTCGGAGCGCGTCCTCCGAAGGCGTACCAGGGCGCAGGATTCGGAACCCCGCCCTCGAGTCACTTAGCGTCTCTCCCCGGGACCGAGTAGAGTCAGCTACAGGGCGATTGGGTTCTCCCAATTACCGGTGAAGAAGTTTCCACTGGATACCGACACAACCCCGTTGGGGTTGATAGGAGTCGCGAGAACCGGCAAACCCAGGGTTGTTGCCAACCCTGGGCTGGAGGACGCAAGCCCGCACCCGCCGAGCCTTCTACATAGTGTCTGAATGAGCGCTATAAAGGGATGCTGGAAGCATTCCACAGTCCCTGGCCAGACTTCTCATGATGGCGCAGATCGTTCCAAGAATGGGGCAACTCCTGCTGCCTTTGCCCCCCTGTCGTGAGGACCAGCCTGTGGTATAATTCAGGTTTTGCAAGGGCGAAGAAAACCCCCTATTAGAGGAGCGGACCGATGTTGGCGCTGTTCAGGAGTAAGAAAGAATCTCTCAAATGGGTTCTATGGGTCCTCATTGTGGTGCTGGGAGCGGGAATGGTGCTGTTGTTTGTCAATACTCCCGGCGGGTTGGGCCAGACCGCCAGCAACGAGGTGGCTAAAGTGGCCGGAAACTCCATCGGCGTCGTGGAGTTTCGCAGGCATTATTCCCAAGTCTATCAGTACTACGAAAAGCAGTTTAACCTGAGCAAGCAGAATCCGTCCCTGATCAAACAACTCCGGCTGGGGGAACAGGCGCTGAACCAGCTCATCAATACCTACGCCGTTGCCTACGAAGCCAAGAGGTTGGGGATCGTGGCCACCGACCAGGAGGTCAACCACAACATCAAGAGCCTTCCGGTGTTTCAGGAACAAGGCACGGGGAAGTACATCGGAAACGCGCGCTACCAGCAAATTCTGCAGGCCAACAACCTGACGCCCGTCGAGTTCGAGGAGAGCGTCCGCCATGAGATCCTGCGGCGCAAATTGAACAGCGTGCTGACGGACGGCATCGAACCGGCACCGCAAGAAGTTCGGCAGGAATATGTCAACCAGAACCAGCAGGTCAAGATCCGTTACGTCGCCTTCGACAAGGAGAAGGCGGGAGCCAGTGTCGACGAAGGGGAGCTGAAAGAGTACTTCGAGGCCAACAGCGAGAAGTATAAGATTCCGGAAAGACGCAAGGTGAGCTACATCGCTGTTCCCCTGCAAGCGAGCAAAGTGGAACTCAGTGAGGAGCAAATTCAAGCCCGGTTGAAGGATATCCCCGAGGTGGAGCGAGTTCGAGCCAGTCACATCCTGTTCAAGGTGAAGAAGGGCGAGGACGAGGCCCCGATCAAGAAGAAGGCCCAACGAGTCCTGGCCCGGCTGCGGTCGGGGGCCGACTTCGCCGAAATGGCCCGCAAGTATTCCGAGGACACCAGTGCGGCAAACGGCGGAGACCTCGGATTCTTCGGGCGGGGGCAGATGGTTCCCGAGTTCGACAAGGTGGCCTTCTCTCTCAAACCGGGCCAGATCAGCTCTCTGGTCAAATCGCCCTTCGGTTTTCACATCATCAAGGTGACGGCGGCGCCGCGCAGCAAAGAGGAATCCCGCCGTATGATGGCCGAGTTTGAGCTGCGCGAGGAGGAGGCGGGGAAGCAGGCCAGGGAGCGGGCCTCCACCCTGGCCAAAGAATTGAGGGCGGGCGCCGCCTTCGACCGGATCGCCGAGCGGGAAAAGCTTCAGGCTGGGGAGACGCGGTTTTTCGCCCTCGGTGACACGCTTCGGAGCCCGCAGGTTCGAAGCGATTTCAACCAGCAGGTCTTTGCCCTCAAGAAGGGAGAACTGACGGAGCCCTACGCGGCTGCCAACGGTTATCTGATCGCCCGTCTGACCGAGATCCAACCCGCCCGTCTGCCCGGCTTTGACAAGGTCGAAGATCAGGTGCGCAAGGATTTCAGTGAGGAGCGAAGCGAAGAACTGGCCCGGGAAAGGGCTGCTGCTTTCTTTCGGGCGGCGCGGGATGCCAAGTCTCTGCAGCGGGTGGCTGAGAAGGAGGGACTGTCCACCACCACGACCGACTTTTTCAAAAAAGGCGCCACAGTGGACGAAACCATCAAGTTTTCCCCCCCTCTCCATGATCGCGTCTTCGTGATGAAGGAAGGGGACATCAGCCCGCCCATCACTGTGGCGGGCAAGTTCGTGGTGTTCGAAGTGGTCGAAAAGACCCCCATCGACGAAGCAAAATATGGCAAGGACAAGGATCGTATCGCCGATCGGCTCAAGCAGGACAGCAAGGTCGCTTTCTTCTCCGCTTACCTTCAGAATGTGGTGGCTCAGTTGCGCAAGGACGATCAAATCGTAGTGAACCGGAAGCTGCTGGACGCGCTCACCAGTTAGCTTGTAAAATGGACACTCCGGATTTCCCGGCGCCGCGTGTGGGTTCACCGCCCAAAGGGACCCTGCAGCAGCCAGAAAAGGAAATCCACACCGCTCCTCCGGGTGTCTGGCCGGAGGACCAACGACAGCGTGGGGCTGTAGCTCAGTTGGAAGAGTACCTGAATGGCATTCAGGGGGTCGAGGGTTCGAATCCCTTCAGCTCCACCAGTTTAATTTACTGATAATACAAGGCTTTCAGCTTCGGGTGGAACCGGCCACCAAGGTTGGAAAATGCTTTGGGTAACATATGGGTAACAAAATCATCGCCACTAGGGGGTA
>JBHHYX010000153.1:0-10988 GCA_046757765.1 Acidobacteriota bacterium
TATCCACGCGCATCTCCACCGCCTCGCTACGATCGAGTGTGAGAAATCCGGGCTAATGCAGCGGCGAAATCATCCGAGCTGGCTTCCTTGACACTCGGTCGGCCTCCTCGACGTGCTGCACGAGTACGACTGCGGGGGCCTCCCTCGCAAAGCCTTGCCAGCCCGGCGCCTTAACCGCTTCGTGACGAAAGCCCGTGAATAATCCGGGCTATTCTGTCTTGATCTTGGAAGTCAGGAAGAAGAGGATCTCGCGGGTATCGCGCTCCTTTGAACTCCGTTTGAAGAGACGACCGAGGATCGGCACGTCTCCCAGACCGGGGACCTTGTCCTCTGCGTCGCGCTCGGTCTCCACATAGATGCCGCCGATCATGGTGGTTCCACCGTCCTGCACAAGAACCTGAGTCTGGGCTTCGCTGGTCAGGATAGTCGGAATGCCGAGGACGGTCTGACTGAAGTCGGGGATATTGTTTTCCACTTTGATGTTGAGAATGATCGTCTTTTCGTCCGTGATCTGCGGCGTCACGGTGAGTCGGAGGGCGGCCGTCTCAAAGCGAACCGTGGTGGTGAAGTTGAACTGAACCGGAATGGGAATCCGTGCTCCCTGGGTAATGATGGCTTCGGTGTTGTTCTGGGCGGTGACGCGGGGTTTGGAGAGGATTCTGGCTTCACCGTTTCGTTCGGCCAAAGAGATGGCTGCATCCAGCCGAACCGTATCGAGGAGTCCCCCGCTGGTGAAGAAGCCATTGCCGATGGGCTGCTCGGCGGGAGTGGAGGAAGTGAAACCGCCCTGATCGCGATCGCTGGTTTTCCCGCCGAATAAATTGAACAGGCTTCCGATCTCGCGAGTAAAATTGGTGGTGGCCTCAATCACTCGCGCTTCGATCTCCACCTGGGGCTCGGGTACATCGAGCGTGGTCAACAGGCTGAGGAAACTTTGTACATGATCGGTTACATCGGTGACAAAAAGGGTGTTGGTTCGTTCATCGACCACCAGTTCCCCCCGCTCGGAGAGGATTTCCTTATCCTGGAGGGCATCAAAGACGTCCTTGGCATCGGCGTAATTGAGCCGCCTCGAGACCGTTTCGCGGTCAGAGGCCAGAAATGCGGCTCGCTTGAGGGCGCGCACCGATTCTTCTTCGATCCGAAGGGTCTCCTTGGTTGAGATGCGCACCAGATTGCCTTCCAAGGACTTGTCCAGGCGGTGGCTCTTGAGCACGACGTCAAAGAGCTGATCCCAGGGGACGCTTTCAACGTTGATCGTGATCGAACCTCGCACGTCGGAGTCAATCAGAATGTTGAGGCCACTCAACTCGGAGACTGCCCGGAAGAAATCCACCAGGGAAGCGCCCACCAGCTTCAGGGAGATGGGCTCTCCCTGAAAGTTTGACGAACTGCTCGCCTGCTGTGCCGCCGGTGAACTCACAGTGGAGGTCAGTTGCGGCGAAGACTGTCCCAGCACCAGGCAGGTCAACGCAAAGAAAACCAAAAGTTTCAGGCCAGTGGACGGCTTCAAGCGGTTAAATACAATTCTCATTTTCTCTCACCCTAGCGAGACTCTGTGTAGAATCGTTTGACTACCTTCTCAACCTTCTTGCCACCCGCAGTGTCCAGAACCTCGCGGATGAAGATCACTTCACCGGCGGAAATCGTCTTCACATAGCCGTCGAAGAGCCGGCTTCTCTGGCGTGCCACGTAACTGAAGTTGTCGGTTCCCCGCAGAATGACAAGTCGGGTGCTGCTATTGGCGGCGGTGCCCACAACGGTCACCTCGGAGACCAGCAGTCCGGACAGGCCGGGCGGACGCTGGCCAAAGGGAGGCGGCTGAATGACTTGGGGTCTCGCCTTCTTCTGAGCTTTCTGGACGTTGACGAAAGGATCTCTCTTCCCTCCGGGCTTGTACTTTTGGGCCGGCAGGTTGCCTGGTCCCAAGATCAGGAACCCGATCATCAGTAATGGGAAGCTTAAACGCCGTGTCATGCCGTTCCTCAGTTCACTTGTCTTCTTCTCTTGGGGCTCGGCCGCCCTCAAGACGTCTTGGCATTTTCAAGGAAAACGAATGTGGTCGCCGTGCAGGTGATCCCGATGGTGCGTTCTCGTCCCGCAGCGTCCTTGAGCGCCCGGATACTGAGATTTTCGATGTTGACCAACCGGCTGGTGTAGTGGACCTTCTCGAAGAAGAGGCCGAGGTTATGGAAATTCCCTTCCAGTGCGATCTCAATAGGCCAGTTACTGTAGAACGTCTTGGGGACTGTCTTCTGGGGGGTGAAACTCTTGATGTTGAGATTGCTGGAGGTGGCCAGGTCTTGGATTTTTCGCATCAGTTGGGCGGTTCTCTTCTTGTCCGGCAAGGTTTCGCGAAACTTCCGCAGCCGTTTCCGCTGCTGTTGAACCTGGGCTTTGAACTCGGGTAACTTGGCTCGGACCAGTTGCCCCTTCTGCACTTCCTTTCTCAGGGACTGAATCCGAGACGCTAACCGCGTCAAATCACTCTGAATGGGCTGGACGTACCACGAGTACAGGATGTAAACGCTCCCCAGGAGCACGAACGCAAAGAACAGAATCTGCTTTTTCAAAGAGACGTTTCGCAGAGAGAATCTTTCAAACGCCATGGTGTCACCTATTCTCTAGCAGACAGCTGAGTTTGAAGTTCAAAGCGCCCTCTTTCCGCTCCCAGAAGTTCAGCTCGACAGATTTGAAAGGCGGCCTGCGGCTCAGTTGGGAAATGAAATCGGCAATGGCGGGAACGTCAGAGGCCTTTCCTTCCAGAGTCAGCTTGTTGCCCCTTTGAGACAAACTCGTCAGCCAAAGGCTGGGTTCCTCGGGCGCGCTGGCAATCAACGCGTTCATCAACTGGATGGGGCCCCGGTGCTGACTCTTCAAGCTGTCGATGACTTTCAGTTGATTGCCCAACTTGGTCGTCAGTTGCTCGAATTCTTTGAGTTGGGATTGGATTTTCTTGAGCTGAGCGGCTTCCCGCTCCAGACCCGCAACCTGGCTTCGGCGCTGATCCCGCTGCTCGGAGAGATGCCAATACCAGGAGCCCATCGTCAGACCCACCGCCACCAGCAGAACCAGGAAGGCCAGCAGGACGGCGGTCTCTCGGGAGAAAGCGCCCCCCTTCTCTGAGTCGCGCTCACGCAGAAGATTGATTCTAATCATCAGTCACGTTCAGTTCGCAAGGCCAGACCTACGGCAATGGCAAAATCCATCGCCAGATCGGTGGTCAGGCTGTCGGGGAACTTGTCCTTGTCGACTCGGATATCCTTCAACGGGTTCAAGTGTTCAACCGGGCTCTGCAGTTTGTCCTGGAGGTACTCGCGTAATCCGTGGGTTCGACTGGCGCCCCCGCTGAGATAGATTTCGTGAATTCCGCCCGAATGAGCGGTGGTCTGGAAGAAGTCAAAGGTCTTTTGGACCTCCAGGGTCAGAATCTCCGAGACCGAGTCTACAACGGTGTCGGTTTTCCCTTTGAGTTCCTCGGATGGAGCCTGTCCCGCTTTATAGCGCTCCGCCTCTTCAAACGAAATGTTGAGCTCCTTCTGCAGCAGTTCGGTGTAGTGATTTCCACCCATGGCAATGTCGCGGGTAAAGAGGAATTCCCGCCCCATGACGATGCTGACGCTCATTGTGGTCGCCCCGATGTCCAGCAATGCCACGACCTTCCGCTTCTCGGGGCGGTAATTGACCTCGAACACGTTCTGCAGTGCGAAGGCATCGATATCGACCACGACGGGCCTCTTGCCCGCCATGGAGAGGACGCTGGTGTAGTCCGTGATCTTGTCGCGTTTCGCAACCACCAGGAGAACTTCCATGCGACTGCCGTCCCCGGTCTTGCCCAGGATCTGATAGTCGAGATTGACTTCCGATATGTCGAAAGGGATGTACTGCTCGGCTTCCCACTGGATGGATTGATTCAGCTCGTGCTCGCTCTGGGAGGGCACATCCACCTTTTTGACGATGACGGAATGTCCGCAGATGGAGGTTGCGATTCTCTCGTTTCGGATGCGCTGGGATTTGAAGATGCGCTCGATGGCCTCGGCAACCGCCAACTTGGAGATGATGACCCCATCCACGATTGAGTCCGGGGGAAGCGCCTCCACGGCCAGGGCCTCGAGTTCAAAAGCGTCTTTGCGGGTCCTGCGAAGAGCCGCGATCTTGACCGAGGAGGTGCCAATGTCGACCCCCGCCAGCGTCTTGGCTTTTGGCCGCAACCATTGCTGTATGCCCATAACTTAAACTAGCGAATACTCTTTTTGTCCCAGACAGTGCAAAGGAACGCCGCCCCCGGCGAATCTTGCTCTGCAAGCCCGCCGTCGCAAGACTTGCATCCCCTCATCACTACACACTTTGGTGAAATCGGTCTGAGGGCAAAGTCCGCCTGCCGACCTTGTTAGCCCGAATTTCTCACACTCGATCGTTGCCGTAGTAGATTGGGTGTGAGAAATGCGGGCCAAGCTGATTGGCAATGCTGTCATCCGCCCGCGGGAGCCTCGCGTCCTCACCATGTCCTCTCGCTGGATTGAGATCGCCACTCCGTAGCAGCTCACCGTTGCCTGGCGGTGGGTGCGACGACAGCAGTCGTCGTGTCGCCGGCGAACATTACCGGGTTGATCGGTCAGCGGCCTCTCCTTTCGAGCTGTCATCCTATAACTTTTGGACCGGACCATAAGGTGATGCGTCTCACACCCCCGAAGACGCCCCCTTCCACAACCTCATCATCGGCGTGATTGACATTCTCTGTAGAGGCTGACCGAGTTTTCAGTGGACCGGACCATCGTGTCCCTTTGCTCACCCCGTGGCGGGGGTTGGCCGTGGGTGATCCATCCACTGCTAATAACGTTCCCAGGGAGTAAAAACGCGAGGGTGATTGACGAGGAGTCACGGAGCCCCGACCCGTAGCTGGCGACAGACCCGCAGGGGGAATGCGTCCTCTTCCCTGGGATTTCAATCCAGACCGATTGCGATAGCGATGAAGACTCGGCAACCCACACCGCTCGCCGGCGCCGGTTGCCACCACCCTCCTTGTGTCGGCCCTCCGGGCCTGTCGGAGGAGACCCACTTATCCCAAGACCTTCCGGAGGGTCTTGACATCCACATTTCCGCCACACACGAGCAGGAGGACGGTTGAGTTCCTGAAGTCGCGCTTTCTTTTCAGGAACGCCGCCACGGCCACGCCGGCGGCACCCTCCACCACCTGATGGTGCTCTTCAATCATGAGTCGCATGCCCTGCTCGATCTCTTCTTCCGAGACCAGGACATAATCGTCCACCAGTTCTCGACACAGAGCGAAGGTCATGGACCCTTTCTCGATTCCGCCGGCGGTCCCGTCCGAAAGCGTCGGTTTGCAGAGAGTCTCGACGATCCGGCCCGCTCGAACCGATTCATACATGGCGGGAGAGTTCTCGGCCAGACAACCGATCAGGCTGACTTCTCCTTGCAGCCTCTTGAGGTAGGCGCCGATGCCCGAGATCAGGCCTCCTCCTCCAACAGCCACAAAGATCGCGTCCACGGAACCGAGTTGCTGGAGAACCTCGATGCCAATCGTCCCCTGCCCGCCGATGACCTGGGGATCGTTGTAAGGTGAGACATAGACCTGACCCCGCTCAGCCGCCACCTTTCGCGCAAATTTCTCCGTTTCCTCCGGCTCCTCCCCTTCAAACTCGAGTTGGGCGCCGCAGCGACGGAGCAATCTGATTTTCCCCTCGGCGGCGGTCCGGGGAAGATAGATCCGCCCCCTGCGTCCCGCCACCTTCAAGGCGTGAGCCATGGCCAGGCCATGGTTGCCGGTGGAGGCGGTGACAATGCCCCTGTCGGCTTCCTTCGCGCTCAAGGAGAGGATCTTATTGAGCGCCCCTCTGAGCTTGAAGGAGCCGGTGATCTGGAGGTTTTCAAGTTTGAGATAGACGGCGCCGCCGCTGAGGTCACTGAGATAGGCCGAGTGACTGACAAAGGTGGTGCGAACGTGAGGGCGAATACGCTGTTCGGCTGTCAGGACTTCTCGGTAAATCCGGTTGATCATCTTTCTCACTCGGACCGAGACCGCAGCACTCTCTCGAGGGGCCACGGACCCGCCCTGCACAACAGCCTGGCGCCTGCTATTGCCGAAACGAGTCGGTCAACCCGAGCGGAGGGCTCGCGCAAGAATAACTTCCCATTTTGGCATCTCGTCTTCACACCATCTTCGACCGCTCCTCAATCGCGAAATCCTCAACGTAGGCCCGGCTTACGCCTGCGGCTTCGCTCAATCGTTCGCGGCCAATTCTGCCAATCTATTCTTGCGCAAACCCTTACATCGCCAACAGACCCGCATAGATCTGGATGCCGCGGAACAAATGGCCCAGCCTCAGGTTCTCGTTGGGGCTGTGCTGGTTGTTGTCGGGGTTGACGATGGGAAGGGTGAGGACGGCCAATCCCAACCGGTCGGCAAACAGGTAGAGGGGAACGCTGCCCCCCATGGTGGGCAGTTGGACCACGGGCCCCGCGGCCTGCTCCACCGCCTCGACCACCCGCACACAGATGGGGAGGGCCATCGAGGTCCGCTGCGCCGGGTATCCCTCCCCTTCCACCACCCTGGCCAGGCGTCCGTAGCGAAGCCTTGTTGCCTTGTCCGGCGCCTCCGCCACCACGTGGTAGCCCTGTCTCCGGATGTGTTCCACCACCCGTTGAGACTGGCGCCGGGGGTCGATTCCCTTCACCAGACGTAGATCAATGGAAGCCGTTGCTTGGGCCGGGATAATGGTTCGAGCCTGTTGCCCCACCCAGCCGCTCCGCAATCCCCTCACGTTGAGCGAGGGAAGATTGATGAGTTCGGCCAGGGTCCGGCCTCCTCCCTCTGCCCGCCCGATCCCGAGGGAGGACTTCAGCTGGTTCTCGATCTCGGGCACTTCCTTCAAGGCCTCGACTTCCCGCCGGCTGAGGGGAGCCACATCATCATAGAATCCTGTGACGAGGACGTTGCCATTCTCGTCCTTCATTGTCGCCAGCAGCCGGCTCAACATGATCGCCGGGTTGGGCGCCCAATTGCCGTAGTGGCCGCTGTGCAACGGTCGGGAGGCACCATAGACGGTCACCTCCAGGGTGGTAATGCCCCGGGCTCCGAAGACGACGGTGGGGGCACCGGAGGGGTGAACCGGGCCGTCGGCGATGATCAGCAGATCGGCTTTCAGCAAACTCTCGTATCTGGACAAGTAGGCGGCGAGATGGGGGGAACCAGCCTCTTCTTCCCCTTCAAAGATGAATTTGAGGTTTGAGCTGGGACGAATTCCAGCCGCTTTCAGAGCGTCCAGCGCCGCCAGCATTGCAATAATCGGAGCCTTGTCATCGGAAGCAGATCGGGCGTAGATTCGCCACTCGTCCTGGTAGGGGTCCGACTCCGGCCAATCGATAATGACGCCGCCGTTCTCGATGGCCCCGTTCCGCAGGACGGGGACAAAAGGCTGTGAATCCTTCCAGCGATCGGGGTCCACGGGCTGGCCGTCATAATGGCTGTAGAACATCAAAGTCCGGGTGGCACCAGGCACTCTCATCTCAGCGTAGACCAGGGGTGCGTCCCCTTCCAGGATCTTCGATCGAAGGCCGCGCTTGCGCATCAGCGAAGCGATCGTTCGAGCATTGCGTCCGATGTTGGGCAGATCGGAGGAGACGTTGGGAATGGAGAGCAAGTCGACCAGTTCCCCAATCACCTGATCCCGGCTGGTCTCCAGATAGCGCCCGGCGGCCTCGGCCGCCTGACGGCTACCCGCGGCGAGGAGAGTGGAGAGTGGCCAAAGAAAGAGAAAAATGGAAAAGAGGAGCGTCTTCATCAAGCTTCCCCCGAGCCGCAGTAAATATCCCCGGCAGAGTCCTCGTCGCCGACTGGGGTTGTACACGTACCACGTACTCGTACACGTACACGAAGGGACGCCAAGTCGGAGAGATCGTGTCGGCCAGGGCAATGCCGGGTACGTGAACGGGTACGTGTACGACCGAGACGAAAAACACTTCGTCCCCAACTGAACTGGAGCCCTGTCACGCTAAACGGATACCCCCGGCAGGTATGTGTTTAGCGTCTCGTTCCTGTCCTCTCTCCATAAGCCTCGAAGGGGGCGGATTTCAATAGCCAGGGGTGACAACCCCTGGTTAACCAGCCCGCCCCCAATTGTCTCGGCCCTGTAGGGGCGTGCTGACGCGCCCTTCCCGTCTCTTCCCACCCGCCCCTTCAGGGCTCAAGGCTGTCTTTACCGGCGCCGACCTGGGGTTGTCACCCCAGGCTATTAAGGAGCACGCCGGCTTCGCGGCCGGTGGTGGCTGCTTCACCTCGGGTGGGTTCACGACCTCGCCAGTCCCCTCCCAGTGGAGGCAGCAACCCGACCCCACTTCTCGCCCAAATAGGCTCAACACGTACCAGCCGGGGGGAGCCTCATTGCTATTCTAGCCCGCCGATTCTTCCACCAACTTCTGCACCGCCTCCAAGACGGCATCGTAATCGGGTGGGTCGGCGATCTCAGCCACATACTGCACATGCCGAATAACATCCTTGTGGTCGACAACAAAGATAGCCCGGGACTCCAGGCGCAGTTCCTTGATCAAGGTCCCGAAACCCCTTGCAAAGGAGGCGTCCCGGTGGTCGGACAGCATGATGACGTGGTCGACCCCCGCCGAAGCACACCAGCGGCTCTGGGCGAAGGGCAGATCCATGCTGACAGTGTAGATCTGGACTTGGGGAAACCTTGCGGCTTCCTGATTAAAACGGCGCGTCATGACGTCACACACCGGAGTGTCCAGAGAAGGCACCACGCTGAAGACGCGTAACTTGCCACCAGTATCCGAAAGGCTGACCGGCTTTAGATCCTGTCCAACAGTCACAAAATCGGGCGCCCTATCCCCAACCTTCAGTTCCGAGCCCACGAGAGTGTACGGAGTTCCCCGGAGAGTCACCGCCTCAGCTCTTTCAACGCTCATTGCGCTGTCTCCTCCCCTTCTTTCAGATGTCCACTTCAGTCGAGTGTGATCCACATGGCACCGTCATTATAACCGAACTCCGTTCTGCTGAATGAGCGGGTCTGTCGAGTCGCGCCCGAGGGCGCCTGGGTAGAACAATCGAGGTCGCCGCCCACTCGATCGAGACCCTCAGGCATCCTTCTCGCGTCAGGTCCACCTCCCTGGCGGCTGGATGCTGTTCAAAAGCGACGGGCGTTGTCAAACTCCGAAACTTTTTCCCGTTGAACACGTCCAATCTATTGGTAAGGGAGGTTGCCTTCGATAGGAGTCTATCTTCTCGCACCCGGAATCTTGAGAAAACGGAAGACAAGACTATGAAATCATCCGCGCTGGAGAGTGAGGGCCTGTATCCGCAGACGAAGAAGCCGGATCCGTCACTGAGAAATCTGGCTCTGGGTATTCTGCTGCAGGCCTTTCGAGATATAGTTGCTCCCAAGAAGTTGTGCAACAAAGAGTGGGAGCTGTGGCGGCAGGACGCACTCGACTGGTTCTATTCCGAAGAGAACTACCCTGGGGCCTTTCGCTGGGTCTGTGAAGTGCTCGAGATGAATCCTCCAGAACTGAGAGGCTGGCTCAACGCCTACAAGCACAGTGACGGCCACCGAAAGCGAGAGATGGCGAAGAAGTTGATTCGCTTTCAGATCCGGCACTGATCCGATCTTCACACCCCGACGACTTCAGGTTTGGGCGCGCACAGGTTGTGTGCGCGCCCCGAGTCGCCTTCCCAGCTCAATCAGCCCGTCTGAACAGCGGCAGATGTTGTTTCACGTCTTCATCGTTCTTCTCTTCTCGACCTATGCCATCCTTCTCGGCCTGATGGTGGCGCGCCATTTCCCGCGAGCCAAACAATCCGAGCCCATCCGACGATATCTTCCTCTCGATGATTCCGAGAGCCAATACATTTTGGACCTGGTAAGTGTCAGCAAAGCATTCGAACAACCGGTGTTGAAGGGGATCACCCTGGGCGTCAAGCCCGGAGAAACAGTGGGGATACTGGGAAAGAGCGGCAGTGGAAAGAGTGTGCTGCTCAAGTTGATTGCCGGCTTCCTCAGACCGGATCGCGGATGGGTCTACTTCAAGGGGCAGGACGTGGGTCGGATGGATGAAGCCCAGCTTCTCGAAATCCGAAAACGAGTCTCCTACGTTTTTCAGAGTGGGGCCGTGTTTGATTTTCTGAGTGTGGCGGAGAATATTGCCTACCCGCTGATCGAACAGGGCGTCACCGATGAAGAAGTGATTCGAGACAGAGTGGATTATCTGCTTGATGCCGTCGAACTGGAGGGAATGGGTGAGGATCGCTACGATGAACTCAGCGCCGGCGGGAAAAAGCAGGTCGCGATCGGCCGAGCCATCGCCAACAACCCGGAAGTGATTCTCTATGATGAACCTACGACCGGTGTCGACCCGATTGTCGGGAAGGCGTTGAGCCGACTCATCCGAAAACTCAATCGGCGGGAAAACCTGACTTCCGTGGTCGTGACTCACGACTTGAAGTGCATGGAGATCACCGCCGACCGCGTCGTCCTGCTCAAAGACGGCTCCATTCGCTTTGAAGGAGACCTGGAAGCCTTGCACAGTTCAGACGACCCCTATGTGCGTGCTTTTATCGCGGGAACGCGTTACAAAGAAGAACCTATCGGAATCGAAGGGTCGGCAGCGGGTTCGGGCGCCTGACTCGGACTCCTCACACACGCCCCGCCAGCCCTTCGCCCCGTTCTCAGGGCTGGCATCTGGCAGCAGCCGAGGGAAAAAACTTCATGCAACACTGTGAACCGAAGCTTCAGGGCCCGGCCAAATCCGGATGGCCACTCACTCACGTTGGTGGTTCAGTGACTTGGCCGCAGAATTGGCGTTGCCTTGACGACCTATGCCCGCTGCCCTGCCTTCCTCTGTCGTGAGAACCTGACAGCTGACGACCGCCGGGGCACGAAATTTCAAATATTTCTGGTCAAGTCTAGCCCGGATTTCTCACACCCGGTCGTAGCGAAGAGCCGGAAGCGCCGCGCTGA
>JBHHYX010000154.1:0-10924 GCA_046757765.1 Acidobacteriota bacterium
GGCAACCAAATCATCACCTCAATGGCCGCTCGGCGGTATGAGGTCGCTCGCTACCGGCTAGTTCCCATCCCAAAACTCTTAAATAGTTTTGACATAGTAGCTTAGCGTTTGGGATGGGAACTAGAAATCTCAAGACTCAAGGGCCCAAATCTCAAACAAATCCCAAGGCCTCAAGCTCTAAATTCTAAACTTAACGCGGCTCCGCCTCAGACCGACCGGCGGTGTAGTGGCATTGCCGTGGCTCTCAACGCCACCGGCCCTGTGCCGGTGGTTTCCCGGTTTGGCAACTACTAGCCCCGGTTATTGACCGGCTTCCGTCACGAAGCGGCGAAGGCGCCGGGCCGGCAAGGCTAGCCCGCATTTCTCACAAACGATCTATTGCGGAGCCGAATGCATCCACCCTGACTGCGTAGACGCGGGCATATCCGCCGCCGTAGTAGATTGGGTGTGAGAAATGCGGGCTGGCGTCCCGAAAAGGCTCCGCAGGATATACTATAGACTTTGAAGTGGGCTCGAGAGAGGCTGAGTTGAACCCCTGGCGCTGATGCCACCCGGAGCGATTCTGTCTATGCGTTTTCGCCGATTGATCAAGAGCGTTCTCGTCGTCGTCCTGCTCTTGGGAGGAGCTTCCATTGTGTGGAGCTTCCTCTCGCGGCGATCCGCCGGAGAGTCCGCACCTTCCGATGAACTCTTGGCCCCGTCCGTAAGCCAGCGCAGCACCGACTTTGAACATTCCGAATACCAGCTGGGAAAGATCGTCTTCAGAGTTCGATCGGCCACCAACACGTTGACCGGCACGGGTGTGCACCGGCTCAAAGAAGTTCACCTGGTGCTTTACGACGAGTTGGGTGCCCCTTCGGACTCCGTTTCCGGCCAGGAAGCCAGCTACGAAACAGAGAAGAAACAGATCGATTTCTCGGGACAAGTCCAGGTACGACTTGCTGAGGGAATTCAGGTAAGCTCCAATCATCTGAGGGCCGATCTCCGGACCCGGGAAATCAAGATCGATCAGGACTTTGAGCTCGAGAGAGGTGAAGTCCGCGGCACCGGCCGGGGGATGCTCTACGAGATCGCGGACAGGCAGATCCGGGTCGGAAGGGGAATTCGCCTCAGCTTGCCCACCTCTTCGGACGACCCGGTGCGAGTGGAAGCAACACGAGCCTGGTACGACCTCTCCACCAATCGGCTCAAACTGTTCGGGCAAGTTCGGGTTTACGGACCCCAATACAGTCTTCGATCAGACCAGTTGGAAGCTTTTCTCACCGCCCAGACCGAACTCAGGAAAATTGTCACTCTTGGCAATTCGCGCTTTGACTCGGGAGAACAATCCTTCTCCGGCTACCGGATCCATATGGTATTCGAACCTCCGGTGAAGACACTGCGCTACTTCGAGGTCCTGGGGACACCCGACACGGGAACGGAACCCCATCTCAGGGCGGTTTATGAGGACAAGGCCAACAGGGCTTTTCAGCGCCTTGAGGCCGAACAGATCACTGCCGTGCCCGTTTCAACCAGTCTGGGCGACGATCCCCTGATCCTGGAGCGGTTCAACGCCCGTACGAGAGTGCTTCTTCGCTCTCTCGATTCTGGAATTGAAGAAGCTCGGGCCGACTCGGTCAGCGGTCATTTTGCACCGGGCGGGACCCTTTCGGGACTGGAGATGCGGGGCCAGGTCTCGGTCACGCGAACAGCCGGCCCCAGCCCGGGCAAAGAACATCTTCGAGCCGCCCGGCTCAGGCTCGAATTCAACCCTCATCAACGTCTGGAGCGGGCTCACGCCGTGGGGGCCGTGGACGTTTGGATGAACGCTCCCAGCGGGAGGCGGCATCTATTTGCCAGGGACTCGGTGGAGGCCAGCTACTCCGCGGCCGGTCAACTGGACTGGATGACGAGCGATGGGGATTGTCTGTTGGAAGGATTTGACCGGGAGGGGGAAACCCGGTTGCGGGCACCTCGGATCAAAGCCCGTTTTCATGGGAGTCTCCTCAGGAGCATCGTGGCAGAGCAAGGAGTGGCATTCGAGCGCAAGGAAGGCGGCAGGACCTACCACACAAAAAGCCGGCAACTCGAGCTGGCTTACCGGGATGGAAAGCTGAGAAAGGGGTTTCAGTGGGGTGATTTCCAGTTCAACAGTGACGATCCGGATTCCGGGGTCAGCCTTGTGGCCGAGCGGGCGGTCTTTGACACCGAGAGCCAGTCGATCACTCTCACCGGCAAGCGGCCACCCCGGTTGCGGCTAGCCGGAGGGTCCGGCCAGGAGAGTTCCACAACTCCTGAGACGGTGGCGGATGTTTTTGAAATTGAACGCGCCACAGGCAAGATCACTGCTCGAGGCCACGTGAAGACCATGCTTCGAGGGACGGAGAGCGCGGCCGCCATCACAGCCGGCCGCATGGAGGCGGATCCCTCTTCGGATTGGGTCCATTATTCCGACCATCCGCGAATAGTCGAGAGTTCCGCTCTCATTTCCGGAACCCGAGTTCGGTTGAATAACTCTCAACACATCGTTTCAGTGGAAAACAATGTGGAGAGTACTTTCAGCGCGGGAGAAGGTCGGGAACGCCGGCAGTATCAGGTCACAGCGAAGCAACTGATCCTGGAGCGAGCGCAGTCGCGAGCCAAGTATGAAGGGACGGTTCGAGTGAAGTCGGCCGAGGTCGTCTTCGAGGCTCCCTTCGTCGAGATGGTCTTTGACTCCGCCCATTGGGACCGACTGCGGGAAATGCGGGGCCGGGGAGGCGTTGAGGTTCGCGAACCCAAGCGCACGGCAATCGGCGACAGGGCTCTCTACGCTCCCCTTGAGAAGAAGGTTACAGTCTCAGGTGAAAACGCCCAAGTCATTGATGATAAACAAGGTAAAGCCTTTGGGAGGCAATTGACTTTTCATTTGGGCGATGATAGGCTCCTGATTGAAGGTTCCTCTTCGACTCTGAAGCCATGACACTAAGAAGAGTCTTCGCCACTTTGGAGGCGCGCCAACTTGACAAATCCTACCGGGGAAGAAAAGTCGTCAATGGCGTCAGCCTGAAAATTTCGGCCGGAGAAGTGGTTGGACTGCTGGGTCCGAACGGTGCCGGCAAGACCACGACTTTCTATATGATCGTGGGGCTGGTGCGTCCAGATGCCGGTGAAGTCACTCTAAATGGAGAGAGCCTCACCCACCAACCCATGTATTTGAGGGCCAGAAAGGGCATCAGCTATCTGCCCCAGGAATCCTCCGTCTTTCGGAAACTATCCGTCGAAGACAACCTGTATGCCATCGTTGAAACGCTCGAGTTGAGCCCCGGAATTGCCGACCAGCTGGTGAGCGAACTGCTGGAGGAGTTCGGGATTTCATCGCTGCGCAAGCATCCCGCTTATACTTTGTCGGGAGGAGAGCGGAGGCGCCTGGAAATCGCCCGCTCCCTGGTCCTGAAGCCCTCTTTTGTCTTGTTGGACGAGCCCTTTGCCGGAATTGATCCCTTGGCGGTTCAGGACATTCAGCGCATGGTTGCACAGTTGAAATCGAGGAACATCGGCGTGTTGATCACCGACCACAACGTGCGTGAAACGCTCAAGATTACGGATCGGGCCTACATCATCAGAGAAGGAACGATCTTCCGATCAGGAAGCCCTGATCTCCTGTCCTCCGACTGGGAAGTGCGAAAAGTTTACCTGGGCGAGCACTTCCAACTATACTAAAGGTCTAATTAGTGCATGGAATCATCCGATCAATCTGTTGAAAGGAGTCGGTTCCCCCAAGGTGAGAAGGCATCAGCTCAGAACAAGTCTGAATCTCAAGCTTTCGCAGCGACTGGCGATGACGCCTTCGATGCTGCAGAAAATCGAGCTGTTGCAGTTGAACCGGATGGAGCTTTCCGAGCTGCTGCAGCAGGAACTGGCTGAAAACCCTGTTCTGGAGGACACTCAGGAAGGAGTTGAGGCGGAGGCTGCTGAAAGCGAGCAGGCGGAAGCCGACGAACAGGAGGCTCTCGACGACTTCGACTACGAGTACTTCTTTGGCGAATACCTCACCCCCTCGCAGCGGCGATTGGAATTCGAACGCCCTGACGACCGGCCCTCTTTTGAGACCTTCCTGGCGACTTCGCTGTCGCTGGCCGACCATCTGAACTGGCAGTTGAATCTCTCGGATGTCCCCAAAGATCTCTCGGAGATTGCCTATTTCATTATTGGCAACATCAATGAGGACGGCTATCTGACCCTTTCGACGGACGAAATCAGCGAACAGCTGAGCGTTGCAGTGGAAAGAGTGGAAGAGGCCCTGCGGCTGGTACAGTCGCTGGATCCGCCCGGTGTGGCGTGCCGCGACCTGCAGGAATGTCTGCTCATCCAGATCCAGCTGTCGGGGCTTCAGGGATCCCTGGCAGAAAAGCTGGTGCGGGATCATCTCCCCAGCCTTCAAACGAAGCGCTACAAAGAGATCGCCAAGGACCTCAACTGTGACCTTCAGGAGATCTCCGAGGCTCTCGAGGCCATACGCGCCTTTTCCCCCCGCCCGGGCCAGAAATACAGTTCCGGAAAACCGGCCTACATCCAGCCTGACGTCTACATCTACAAGGTTGACGACGACTACCAGATCGTCGTCAGCGACGACGGGATGCCGAAGCTCAGGATGAACCGCGCCTATCGATCCCTTCTCAAAGCGAACACCGTCTCGCGAGATACGAAGAGTTTCATCAAAGAGCGGATGCGTTCCGCCTTCGAACTCCTGAAGAGTATCGATCACCGTCAGCAAACCATTTATCGTGTGTGTGAGGTGATCGTCAAACAGCAGCGGGAGTTCCTGGACCGGGGAATCATGTCTCTCAAGCCGATGCTGCTCAAGGATGTTGCGGAAGAGTTGGAGGTTCACTCCTCGACCATCAGCCGGGTCGTCAACAACAAATACGCCCATACGCCACAGGGCATCTTCGAGTTGAGGAAGCTTTTTACGATGGGCGTGGAGGGAGACACGGGCGAGAACATTTCCATCCCGAGTGTGAAGGAGAAAATTCGAAAGATCATAGAGGATGAAAGCCCTCAAAAGCCCCTCTCCGATCAGAAGATCTCCCGCTTGTTGAACAGGGATGGAATTCAAATCACCCGACGAACCGTTGCCAAGTACCGGGATCAGATGAATATCGCAGGTTCTCGGGACCGAAAGATGGCCTTGATGTTCTGAGGGTTTGGGCAAGAATAGATTGGCAGAGTTGGCGCTCAGATTTGCGCCAGATTTGGCCGCGAACGATTGAGCGAAACCGCAGGCGTAGCCGGGCCTACGTTGAGGATTTCGCGATTGAGGAGCGGCCGAAGATGGTGTGAAGATGAGATGCCAAAATGTGAAGTTATTCTTGCGCCAGCCCTAAGCTGAATGAAGCGATCCTCTACGGCGATGAGCAGCGTGGAGAATCGCTCAGCTGGGGTCAGACTGAGTCGCCGATCGACCTCGTACACGGGCCCATGACACCTCAAGACCCAGGCACGATTCACTCCCCTCCAACGGTCCGACAACTGTTCGATTCTGTCCGCAAACGATTGCCATTGAAGCTCCTGGCCGGGGCCGGCGGGCTCGACAACCGCGTCGTTTCGCCCCGCATTCAGAAGCTGGGCCTGGCGCTCGCCGGTTACCAGGATTATCTTCACCCCGGGCGTGTCCAATTCATCGGTCGGACGGAAATCGACTACCTGAAAGTACTGCCGCCGCAACAATCCCTCCGGGCCGTCTCCGACATTTTTTCCAGCGGTTTATGCTGTATTGTGATCACAAAAGGTCTTGCCCCTCCTCCCGAGATCACGCGCCAGGCAGATCAGCACGCAGTGCCGCTGTTTCAGACGGATGCCTTGAGTTCAAAGGCGATTTCCGAAGTGACCAGCTTTCTCGACCGGGGCCTGGCACCCAATACAGCTATTCACGGCGTACTGACCGACGTCTTCGGTTTGGGTGTCCTTCTGCTGGGAGAGTCGGGAATAGGAAAGAGCGAATGCGCTCTGGACCTGATCATGCGCGGGCACCGCCTGGTCAGCGATGATCTGGTGGTGATCAGACGGTTCGAACCTGGGGAATTGATCGGTTCGGGGCCTGATTCCGTCCAGTTTCTGATGGAGGTACGAGGCCTGGGAATCCTCAATATCAAGGACTTGTTTGGAGTCTCAGCCGTCAGCCCCAGTAAGCCGGTTCATCTGGTCATTCACCTGGTGCGCTGGCAGGCCGACGCCCACTACGATCGGCTGGGCCTGGAAGAGGAAGAACACACTGTACTGGAGGTCCCGGTTCCCAGCATGACCCTTCCCGTGGCCCCGGGCCGGCACCTTGCCAGCCTGGTTGAAGTCGCCGTGCGGATTCGTTTGCTGAGAAATCAAGGATACAACTCGGCCCGAAACTTCGTTCAGGAGATGGAATCCCGACTGAAGTCAGGCGGGGATTCGCCTGCTCTGGAGACGGACCCCGCACGCCCTCGGGTGACCGCGAGTGAATGATTCACACCTCGACTCGCTGGTCATTATCAGCGGGATGAGCGGTTCTGGAAAACACACCGTCTTCAAGGCTCTCGAGGACCTGGGTTACTTTTGTGTGGACAACATTCCCACTCAATTGATTCCGCGCCTCGTTCAGATGACGGCTGCTTCAGGGGGGAAAATAAGGAAACTGGCCATCGTAGTCGACGCTCGCCTGGGCGAGTCGATCGATGGATTCCACCGCCTCTTCAGCCAGCTCAAACAAGCTCCTTTTGGTTCCACAATTGTTTTCGTCGATGCTTCAGATCAAGTGCTGGCGCGCCGTTACAGCGAGACTCGCCGAGTCCATCCCCTGGCCCACGACCGAACGCTGCTGGAAGGTGTGAGAAGCGAGCGACAGAAACTCTCGAATATTCGGGCCCTTGCGGATCTGGTCATCGATACCAGCGGGTTCTCCGTCCACGACCTGAGGAATCTTATCTACCGCAGCTTCCAGCAGCGGGGAAGCCACGACACCCTGCGTGTGTCCATTGTCAGCTTCGGCTTCAAGCATGGCCTCCCTTACAACGCCGACCTGGTTTTCGACGTTCGCTTCCTGCCTAATCCTCATTTTGTGCCCGAGCTCGAGGCACTCACTGGCGATGATGAGGCGATTGTCGACTTCATGAGGAACCACCCCGAAACGGAAGAAATCATTCGAAGGATCGATGACATGTTAGAATACCTTCTGCCCAAGTATTCACTGGAAGGGAAGACCTACCTCACGATCGGAATTGGCTGTACGGGCGGAAAACATCGGTCGGTCATGGTGGCCAACGAATTGAAGCGGCGATTGGAGGAGAACTCCTACTCTCCCAGCCTGGTTCATCGGGATTTGCATCGCAATGGATAGCAAAGCTTTGGTGGGGGTGGTGGTGGTGGCTCACGGTCGACTCGGACATGAGCTGGTGGCCGTTGCCCGGACCATTGTCGAAGAGATCGAACACATTGTGCCCGTGTCCATCGGCTGGCATGATGAGGTCGAAGAGGACGGAAAGCGAATCGAGAAAGCCGTCGCCCAGGTCGACGCCGGGCGGGGGGTCATCCTCTTGACCGACATGTTCGGTGGGACCCCTTCCAATGTCGCCCTCTCGCTGCTGAAGAAGGGTGAACGGGAAATTATCACGGGCGTGAACTTACCGATGCTGATCAAGCTGGCGGAGCAGTCGGGGGACGAATCCCTGGCTGAGCTGGCAGTGATGGTCCGGGAGCAGGGAAAGCGACAGATCTCCATCGCCAGCGAGCTTCTGGGCGAATGATCGAACGGGTGGTCCGCATCCAGAACGAATTGGGACTTCACGCCCGGGCCGCGGCGCGTCTGGTAAGGCTGGCTTCACGCTTTTCATCCTCCGTCAGCCTGTCGCGAACCCACCTTCAACAGCAGATTGACGGTAAGAGCATTCTAGGACTCTTGCTGCTGGCCGCCGCCCAGGGTACGGAGCTTCGAATCCGAGTCGACGGTTTGGATGAAGAGCAGGCGATGGAGTCCATCGTCTCCCTGATTGAAGAAAAGTTCGGTGAGAAAAAATGAAGCGGCCCTCCTCCGGGAAATGGCAAAAGACCCTCTCCGGCACAGGTCTCTCCCCTGGCATCGGGCTGGGTACGGCTTACATCCTGGAACCCTGTGCCCCGGGATTCTACCGCCTGCGGATCGAAGCCAGTGAGGTGCCGGCGGAGCTGGAACGCTTCCAACAGGCTCTGGACAAGTCCCGCCGCCAGCTGAAGGAAATCAAGAGAAAATTCGAAGCCGCCTTCGGTGAGGACCAAGCCTACATTATTGACGCCCATCTCTTGATCCTGGAAGACCCGCGCTTTCTGGAAGAGATTGACCTCAGGATCCAAAACCAGCTGGAAAGCCCGGAACGGGCGGTGAGGGAGGCTGCCGAGGAGTGGTTGGCGAGCTATCGCACGGTGGGCGACCCCTTCTTCACGGATAAAGGGTCCGACCTGTCGGAAGTCGCGGATCGTGTTACCGCCAACCTGGTTGAACTCGGCCCGGAGCGGGAAAATGCCTTGCCCAAAGAAATGATTCTGGTGGGATCCTCCATCAGCCTCTCCGCAATGGCCGACTTTGAACTGGAGCGGATCAAGGGTCTGGTGACGACTCGGGGAGGCGAGGCTTCGCATCTGACCATCGTGGCCCGCTCCTGCCAGATTCCATTGGTGGCGGGCATTGAGCGGCTGTCGGATTGCATCCGCGACGGCCAGGAGCTGGTCGTAGACGGATCTGAAGGGTGGGTCCGTGTCGGACCCTCCCGGGAGGAAATCCACCGCTACCAGCTTCGGAGCCGGGAAGAGCGGGATCGGGCCTCCAGCCTGACAGGCGAACCGTTCCCCGTGACCACCCGGGACGGCCGTCGGGTGGTCTTTTATGTCAACACCGAAGTCGGGAGTGAGGTGCATGACGGCCTGCGACTGGGGGCGGAAGGCATCGGCTTGTTTCGGTCCGAATACGTCTTCATGCAATGCAAGAGCGAGCCGGTGAGTGAGGAGATTCAGTTTCAGGCCTACTCAGCCCTGGCCCGAACCATCGGCGATCGCCCCGCTTTCATTCGCACGCTCGACATCGGAGACGAGGGGCATCCTTTTTTCGCCGCTTTGGCCGGAGAGGCGGAACCCGTTCTGGGAATGCGCGGCATCCGGCTGAGCCTCAAACACCCGTCCATCCTCAAGAGCCAGGTGCGGGCCATTCTTCGAGCCGGACTGTACGGAAATCTGAAGATTGCTCTTCCCATGGTCTCCAGCGCCGATGAGTTGATTGAAGCCAGAAACCTCATAGATGAAGCTTATGAGGAACTGCAAAGTCAAGGCTTGAACCTGCCCGGGAAGCCTCAGGTCGGAGCCATGGTGGAAGTGCCCGCCGCGGTCTACACGCTGGATTCAATTGCCGATCAGGCCGATTTCCTCTCGGTCGGGAGCAATGACCTCATACAGTACACGCTGGCCGTGGGGCGGAGCAACGAGCGGATTGCGGAGCTCTACAATCCCTTTCACCCCGCCATCTTGCGCAGCCTGGACCGGATCGGGAAAGTCGCTCGGGAGCGAAGCCTGTTAGCGATGGTGTGCGGAGAGATTGCCTCCTCTCCGAGATATGGCGTGCTTCTGGTGGGCATGGGATTTCAGCACCTGTCAATGAATCCCTATTCCATTCCCGCCCTGCAGAGGCTCATCCGCCAGATCACTTTCGCACAGGCTCGGGAAACGGTGCGGGAAATGCTCCAATTGGAAACTCTGACCGATGTCAGCCAGTTCGTGGGCGAAAGACTCGCCCCGCTGGTCAGCAAATCTCTCCCCAACCAGCTGGTGGAAGGTTAACCCGCCTTTCTCACGGGGATTGCGACGAAGTGCCGGAAGCGACGCGCTGACTCGGCGTTACGCCCGAGGCCCCCGGAGGTGTAGTCGGGGGGCGATGATCCATGAGTGGCAAGAAGACGTTCCGAGAGAAGCTCGCCGACGACAAGGACTTCCCGCGAGTTGAGGCTATCTCGCCGGGAATGGCTGAGAAGTGGGGTGAGGGGACGATCGTGATTCCCGCTCCCGGGGAAGTCGATCAGATCATGCGCGGCGTCCCCCACGGGAAACTGATTACCATCAATCAGATCCGCCAGACTGTAGCGCGCCGCCATGGAGCCACCATCGGGTGTCCAATCACCACCGGTATATTTGCTCGGATTGCGGCCGGAGCGGCCGGAGAGGAGCAAGCGGGAGAGCAACAGGCAGGTCACTCCTTTTTGGCGGACATTGAAGGTCGGAGGGGAGCTGAATGCGAAGTATCCCGGTGGGCTCGGCGGGCAGCGAGAGCGGCTCGAAGCAGAGGGTCACCAGGTGGTGGTACGGGGTAAACGCATGTTGGTAGCCGACTTTGAGCGTTCGTTGGTGAAGTCTGGCTGAGTGTTCTCCCCGCCGAAGTGATCCCACGCGCGGGAAGCAGTGCGCAGCCTTCTGGTGGAGTGGCCTTCCTTCTCCTGGATCGAGCCTGGTGGACAAGCAAATTCCCCTCGTGCTAGAATGCCGGCTTTCCATCGGGCGTCCCCATCGTCTAGCCAGGCCTAGGACACCGCCCTTTCACGGCGGCGACAGGGGTTCAAATCCCCTTGGGGACGCCAGCCTGAAAACACTGGACACAGCTGCCCCCCAGCTTCGGATCAGATCGCACGTTCAAGAACGAGAGGGCATAGTTTAAACGGATTTCAGTTTCGACGCGTCGCCGGCTCTCATTCCACAGCCGGAAGCGATGGATAGCGGGACAACGCCAGGCATGAGCGGTCGAGCAATAGCGACGAATGAGGGAAAGGCGAGGGCCGAAACGCAAGGGTACGACGACATTGACAGATCCGCACCTCCGCCACCTGCCAAATGGGGGACCTCTAGGGCCGCTAGGCCCGAAACAAGTTGACAAAATGGTCAAGTTGCGCGTTGGATAACAATTCGCACCACACACAATCGCTAT
>JBHHYX010000155.1:0-10897 GCA_046757765.1 Acidobacteriota bacterium
AACAGTGAATGTGAAGTCATCGAGAAGTTCTACTGAATAGCGGTCTAACCTCCCACCTATTAGAGCCGGGTTCTGCCGTAAATCCATGGTGAATTTGACGTCATGAGCGGTGACGGGCACGCCGTCATGCCACTTGACGTCATTGCGCAGGGAAAAAGTCCACTTCCTATAATCCCCGGAGTGTTCCCAGCCCTGAGCGAGTGCCGGCTTCGATGAGGAGTTCGGAGACTGTAGGATTGTGGTAGCCAATTGGAGAACGCTCCCCGAACCACAGTAAATGGCCTTTGGTCCGGTTGAAAAACTGAGTGAAGGCCGCCTCAAACTCCCCTTCCCGCGCTCGTTGGCGGACGATGTAGGCCTCCAGAGCACTCACCTCCATCCGGATTCCCACCTTGCGCAGTCGCTCCTGCACGTACACTGCCGACTGCGTCAGCGCGTTTCCTTCATAGCCCCCACCTGCAGGGACAATGGCGGTAAAGCGGAACTCCTTTCCTTCCCTCTCCAGCACACCATCGCCATCCGTGTCGAGCCAACCGGCGTCTTTGAGCAGCCCTCGCGCTCTCTGTGCGTCATAGGGCAGCGGCGGGGGAAGCTCGCCGCGCCGGAACTGGCGACCGGTGAAGATCACATCGAAAATAGGAGTGTCCTCAGGGTAGTTGAGGACCTGAGTCAACTCGCGCCGGTTAATTGCCAGCGTCAGGGCCCTACGGACGCTCGGGTCGCCGAAAAGAGGATTGTGGTGGTTCCAGTAGATCGCCAGCAGCCAGCCGGGACCTGTCTCATGGTAGACCTGAAACCGCGGGTCCCTGGCCAACTTCGGCACCTCTACCCGGTTGAAGAATGAGACCGCATCCACGTTGCCGCTCAGGAGCTCGATCAGCGCTCTGCTGCCTCCGAATTTCAGGATCACCCGTTCGATTCTGGGCTTGCCCCGATAGTAGTCGGGATTGGCCTCCAGCTCGATCATCGTCTGCGCCACATGGCGGAGGTACCGATAGGGACCGTCGCCGATCGGGTGCTTCCAGAACTCCCAGCTACGAAACTTCCCCGGGTCGAGGTGCGCCAGCAGATGCTTCGGGTAGTAGGTGTCCCAGTCATCGACGCTGAAGCCGGGCCTGGCGTAGACAACCCTGAGCGTGTAATCGTCGAAGACGGTGATGGACTTGAAGACATCGGGGCTCAGCACAAGGACCCGGGGGTCTGTGAACAGCTCCATGGTGAACTTGACGTCGTGGGCTGTTACCGGCACCCCATCATGCCAGCGGACGTCGCGTCGCAGGTAGTAGGTCCACTGGCGGTAGTCCGCCGAGTGCTCCCAGCGCTGCGCCAGCTTCCCCTTGAGCTCACCCTCTTCATCCCTGACGGCGAGGGGCAAAAACACGAGAAACTGGCCCGACATATCCCAGTAGGGGCCTAAAGCCCGCTCATCACCGGGCTGAAGGACGACAATGGTGGACTGCTCGGCGCCTGTACGACTTGTGCCTCGTCCGCATTCGAGGCCAACAAGCCCGATGAGGCATAGACATGCAAGCATTAGAGCATGGCTTTGCGTGCAAACGGGCTTCGCTTTCTCCGTTTTCATCTTTCCTGCTATTCACTGTTTCCCATCATCAGTCTTCCGCCTTCGGCCACAGATCCTCCATGTGCTCAACCGGGTTCCCCTGCCAGGGGCTGCTGAGCCCCTGAATGCGCCGGTGGGCGACATGGCTCCCGACAGCCGGAAACAGAAACGTGACGGGCATGTCCTTGTGAAAAATCTCGGAGAGCCGACGATAAATGTGGTCCGCTGCATCCGGGTCGGCGGTACCCATCAGCCGATCGATCAGTTCGACGACCTCGGCATTCTGGTACCCGAGCTGCCATCGTGTGAACAGCCGTTGAAGGAATAACGAGAATCTTAACCCTGTGAAGGCGCTCCCAGCTTTGGGCGAGCCGGCCCTCCAGCTCTCCCTGCTCGTTGAGGCTGACCAGGGGTAGGAAGAGAAGAAACCTGGCTCCGTCGGAATCCGGGTCCTGGACTTTGGCGCCATCGGAATAGGCGACGATGACCGTGGAGCCGCGGGAATAGGCGCGATCCTCATCGCGGCAGCACTGGATGGCTGCCAGCGTGATCAGGCAAGTACACGCGAGCAGTATCCTGCGCTTTAGCTCGCGAAGGATCATGGTTTTATCGTGTCTTCCTGTTTCATCTCTCCATTCCCCAGTCTTCATCCTCCAGCCACAAGTCGTCCATGTTCCGGAGGGGGCCGGTTCGCCATGGGGCGCTCAGGCCCTTAGGGCTCGCGCAAGAATAACTTCACATTTTGGCATCTCATCTTCACACCATCTTCGGCCGCTCCTCAATCGCGAAATCCTCAACGTAGGCCCGGCTGCGCCTGCGGTTTCGCTCAATCGTTCGCGGACAAATCTGGCGCAAATCTGAGCGCCAACTCTGCCAATCTATTCTTGCGCAAACCCTTAATGCGCCGGTGGGCCACCCCGGTCCAGACAACCGGTGAGAGAAACGTCAGGGGCAAGTCCTCCTGGAAGATCGGCCATAGCTGCCGGTAGAACCGGTCGACCTCGTTGGGATTCCAGGTTGCCTCTAACGCCCGGAGGAGCGCAATAACCCGCGGATCGCTGTAAGCGATGGGAGAGCGCTCGCCAAAGAACTTCAAGTGTCGGAACGTGCCAATTTCTGTTTAAACACGCTGTGAACAGCAACAGATAGGTGATCGCGGATCGTGGAGTTATCAATCCGAAATCCGCATTCCGAAATCCGAAATGGGGATCAGTTTTCATCCTCCAGCCAAAGGTATTCCATGAACCGGACGGGATCAGCGCGCCAGGGACTGCTCAGCCCGTGGAGGCGGCGATGGGCAAATGTGGTCCCCATGCGCGGGAAAAGGAATGTGACCGGCATGTCGGTACGAAAAATCTCCCTGAGCTGCTGATAAACTCGGTCCTTCGCATCAGGGTCCACGGTGACCTCCACCTGATCAGCAAGTTTGACCAGCTCCGCATTCTTGTATCCGAGGGGGAAGCTCTCGCCGAAGTGAAACCGGTGGAGCCAGCCCAGAACGAAGGCCGTCAAGGCGGCCTCGAACTGTCCTGCCTTCACTTTTGCCAACACATTGAGGTTTGGCATCATTTGGATATTCATTATGATACCTACACGCCGGAGCTGGTCCTGAATGAAGACCGCTATTTGTTTATTGGACTGGAGGCTGCCCACGAGGACGGTAAAGCGGAACGCCTGCCCGTTCCGCTCTCGCATGCCATCTCCATCGCGATCACGCCAACCGGCGGCCTCAAGCAGGGCGAGCGCTCGGGCCGGATCGTACGGCAAGGGTTCGGGCAATTGTCCACGCTGAAGCTGACGAAACGTGTAAGGTCCGTCAACCACGGGGGTGTTCTCCGGTAGGTTGATGACGCGTGTTAGCTCGCGTCGGTTGATTGCCAGGGTGAGCGCACGTCGGACGCTGGGGTCATGGAAGAGGGGATGAGCGTTCTGCCAGTAGATCGCTCGCTGGATCCACCAGCCCACCATAGAGTGATATGCGCGGAAACGTGGATCCCCGGCCACCTTGGGAATCAGCACCGGGTTGACGTCCATCACGACATCCACATTCCCGCTCAGCAGCTCGGTCAGCCCGGCTGCCCCGGTGAACTTGAGTATCACGCGTTGGATGCTCGGCTTCCCCCGGTAGTAGTCCGGGTTGGCCTCAAACTCCATCATCGTCTGAGGTAGGTAGCGGACGAAGCGGTAGGGACCGTTGCCCACCGGATGGGTCCAGAACTCCCAGTGGTCGATCTCCCCGGGATCCAGCTTCTCCAGCAGATGTTTGGGGTAGAAAACCGTCCATTTATCCCATCCGGGGTCGATCGAGCCACTGGTGCGAATCGTGACGGTCGAGTCGTCCAGAACGGTGATCGACTCGAAAGCCTCAGGAGAGAACTCCAGGACGTCGGGATGGGTCAACAGCTCCAGGCTGAACTTGACGTTCTGGGCCGTCACTGGCACCCCATCCTGCCACCTCACATCCGTGCGCAGGTGGTAGGTCCACTCGCGGTAGTCAGGAGAATGTTCCCAGCGTCGAGCGAGTCGACCCTCGAGCTCGCCTTCCTCGTCGTAAGTGACCAGGGGGAGGAAACCAGAAACTGAGGCGACTCGTTCTCGTTTGGGTGCAGGGCTCGCTCACCTCCGGACCAACTGGCGACGATCACCGTGGAGCCGCGAGAATAGGCGCGGTCCTCGCCTCCCCCACAGTGCATCCCTGCCAGAGCAATGAGGCTAACACACGCAAGGATTAAGGTATGGCTTTGGGTGCGAACTGGCTTGGCTTTATCTCTTCTCGTTTCTCCCCCTGTTCCATCTTTCCGTGCTGCCTACCAATTCTGTTTAAAACCGCTCTGAATAGCAACGGCTACCCGAATGATCCGCCGCACGCCAGCAAACAGAGTGCGAAAAGTTTTTCCATCAGGTGCCTCCTTTAAAGCGGATAGCTGTTGATGCAGAAGCTTTTCCGGGTCGAAGAGCCAACGGCCCGTGGCCGCCCGCGCGGCACCACCGCAAGAATTGGCCCAGCCCAGATCTTCTCAATCACCGGGTACTTTTGGTTCGGGTCGAAACCGTAGACTAGCCGGTCCGAGAGAACTCGCTGGATCGAGAAATGGAGAGAGTCCATGTCGAATTCTGGGTAGTGGGGTCACAGTGCGTACCCCACTACCGAATTCTGCTTGACATTCGTTGGCCGTCAAAACTATAGTAACGGCTGCCTGCTGGTTTCCCTACCTGAACTCTTTCGTCTCAGTTCTCATTTCCGCGAACAGTCTATTCGGCCCTCGTTTGCTGGAAAGAGTCTGGCAGCAGAACCGAAGAATTCTGAAGTCCATCGTCAGTAGCGTGCTGGCGGACAGGTCTGCCGTGGAAGATGTTCTGCAGGATGCTTTCACCCGGATCCTGCGCTCGAATCGAAGCTTCGACAGTGAGCGGGACGCCTATAACTTCGCCCGCAGGATTGTGCTCAACACCACCATCGATTACTACCGCTGGGCCCGGAGACGGCACCGCTATCTCCAGTTTGCCGGTGACCCTGAGACGCCCTCGAAGTGTTGCCTTCAAGCGGACGACCCGTTGGACATTCTGATCCGTGAGGAGCAGCGTAGCCTTCGCCACTCACTCCTCCGGGAGGTTCAACTGGTGTTGGGCAGCCTTCCTCCGGAGCAGAAGCAGGCCATCGACCTGATCTTCGACAGGAAGGGAAGACAGCTGAAGCAACTCTGTGAGGAAATGGACCTACCCTACTCCACACTGCGCAGCCGGATGCTGGCCGGCATCGATCGCATTCGGAAGCGCTTGAAAAGCAAGGGGCTGTTCAGCAACCTCGAGGTCAACGTCAGATGAAATGCCAGTTCCCATCCCAAGACGCTGAAATAATTATGCAGGAGCTGTTTGGGGCTTGAGACCTGTTTGAGATTTGGGGCCTTGGAGCCTTGGGACTTCTAGTTCCCATCCCAAAATCTAATCCCCTATCTCACAACTATTTAAGAGTTTTGGGATGGGAACTAGTCACAGGCCTCACAAATCAGATCCCAGGCGCGCCTGACCTGACTTTCCCCGGTGTTGGACTGCCCCACGGACATGCGCAGGGTAAGCTTGTCCCCCAGACGAGTGTGGGTCAAGTACATCCTGCCGGACTGATTGACACAGTTGAGGATCTCCCGATTGATCTTGTCACCGCCCCGATGACGGAAGCAAACCAGGTTCAATGGTGGAGGAGTGGCCAGTTCGAAGCGCTCGTCGGCCTGAATCCAGCGGGCCAGCTCCTGGGCCATGTCGACATGCTTTCGCACGTGGTGGCGCAGGCCTTCAATTCCATAATGGCGAATGACGAACCAGAGTTTGAGGGCGCGAAAACGCCTTCCCAGGGGCACCTGCCAATCGCGATAGTCGATGACGGCGCCCGTTGCGCTGGCGGCATTCTTCAGATACTCCGGGAGCACGCTCAAGGTGTTGATGAGGACCCCGCGGTCGGCTACGTAGAAACAGTCGCAGTCGAAATTGACGAACATCCACTTGTGAGGGTTGAAACAGTAGCTGTCAGCCGAGTCGATCCCCTTGTGGATGAATCGAAATTCCGGACAGAGCGCGGCCGTCCCGCACATGGCGGCGTCGACGTGAAGCCAAAGTCCATGGCGGCGACAGATTTCGCCCACAGGTCCAAGCGGATCCAGACCGGTGGAGGAGGTGGTTCCCACCGTGGCACAGACAAAGCAGGGGGTGAGACCCGCCTTACTGTCCCTCACAATCGCCTCTTCCAGCTTGCCTGGACGCATGGCATAGCGCTCATCCACATCGATCAGACGCAGGTTCTGCTTGCCCAGACCGGCAATCTTCACCGCCTTCTCGATGGAGGAGTGAGCCTGGTTGGAGGCATAGGCGATCAACTTCGACTCCAGCCCCCGCAGATTGCTGGAAAACCCGGTGGCCCGCTCCCGTGCCGCCAGCAGTGCGCACAGCGATGCGCTGGAAGCCGTGTCCTGAATGACCCCGCCACCGCGGCTGCTCGACTTGAAATCCGGCGGAAGATCCAGCATCTCGACCAGCCAGTCGAGTACATGAGTTTCCAGTTCGGTACAGGCGGGACTGGTCGCCCACAACATACCCTGGACTCCCAAACCAGCCGAGAGCAGTTCCCCGAGAATGGAAGGCCCCGAGTGGTTGGCGGGGAAAAAGGCAAAGAAACTCGGCGACTGCCAGTGCGTGATTCCCGGTAGAATAATGTTTTCAAAGTCTCTGAAGATCTGGTCAAAGGATTCTCCAGCCTCCGGAGGATGCGCAGGTAACCGGCCGCGAACTTCCCCCGGTTGGACCCGGGAGAGAACTGGGTACTTTTCCACCTCAGCCATGTACTCGGCGATCCAGTCGATCAGTTGGCGGCCGTAACGGCGGAACGCTTCCGGCGTCATGTGAAAACGTTCAGTCTGCGGAGTTTTTCCCATGTTTTATCTCCGGCGGGGTGCCGCTGCTCCGGACTGCCGGGAGTTCAGCCTCAATACCCGACGGCGGCACCATCCTCGGCTCTGGGATCGGCCGCGCCCTGGAGCTGGCCCGTCTCCGGATCCACCATGATCCCCATGGCCCTCCCCTGACTGCGCGACGAATCGGAGATCTCTATTCGGTGCCCAAACATTTGGAGGAGTCGCAAAGTGTCCTCCGAGATGCCGAACTTTTCTATCCGCAGCACGTCCGGCAACCATTGATGGTGAATGCGCGGCGCGGCGATGGCCTCCGAGATATCCATTTGAAAGTCGATCACGTTGACGATCACCTGAAGAACCGTGTTAATGATGGTGCGGCCTCCGGGTGAGCCGATCAACAGCCAGGGGCGACCCTGATTGAGCACAAGAGTCGGAGTCATCGAGGAGAGCATCCGCTTTCCTGGAGCCACCAGGTTGGGAGGGGTTCCGATGAAGCCCTTCGAATCCGTTCTCCCGGGTTGAGGATTGAAATCACCCATCTCGTTGTTGAGGAGAAATCCTGTTCCTCCAGCCACAATCTTGGACCCGTAGCCCTGTTCCAAAGTATAGGTCACGACCACGGCCGTGCCGTCCGAATCGATGACTGAGAAGTGCGTCGTCTCATCCGGTTCCACCGGGGCGTTGAAGAGAGCGGGGTCGCTCACTGAGGCACGGTTGAGGCTGATGTCGCGGCGGAGATTCCTGGAGTGCTCTTTGGAAATGAGCCGATTCATGGGCATGTCCGGGTTGAAGTCGGGGTCGCCCAGATAGCGGGCGCGGTCGGCAAACGCGCGCCGCATGGCCTCGGCGAGAAGATGCAGGTGCTGGGCAGAGCCGAAGCCCGTCTTGCGCAGATTGAAGCCTTCCAGAATGTTCAACATTTCGATGAGTGCCACACCCCCCGAACTGGGGGGAGGCATGGAATAGATCTCGTATCCCCGGTAAGTCCCCTCTACGGGCCGGCGCTCTTTGGCCTGGTAGCGGGCCAGGTCCTCTTCCGTGATCAGGCCCCCATGTTCTCTCATGGCTTTGGCAATGAGACGAGCCGTTTCCCCTCTGTAAAAGCCATCCCGTCCCTTCGCCCGAAGCCGCTCGAGAGTTGCGGCCAGGAGGGGCTGCTTCCAAATCTCGCCGGGTTGGTAGGGAACCTTTCCATTCTTGAGAAAGATGCGGGCGGTGGCGGGATACTTGAGGAACTCCTCAGTGTAGCGCCGCATGTCGTTGTGGAGCTTCCAGGTCACGGAAACGCCGTCTCGAGCGAGTTCAATAGCAGGCTCAATGAGTCGCTCCATGGGTAACCGGCCCAGTCGCTCATGAGCCAGAAAGAACCCGGCAATCGTGCCGGGAACGCCGACGGCCAGGTAGCCCTCGTGGTTGAGGGGTCTGGCATAGTCGCCCCTGTCATCCAGAAACATGCCCACATGAGATGCCGCCGGAGCGATCTCACGAAAATCGAAAGCGGTCACCCGACCGTCGGCGGGGCGCACAACCATGAATCCGCCGCCTCCGATGTTTCCGGCCGACGGCAGAACAACAGCCAGAGCCAACCCCGTGGCAATGGCCGCATCCACCGCGTTCCCTCCCTCCTTGAGAATCTTCACACCAATCCGGGAGGCCATCTGATGAGAGGAGACGACCATGCCTCTTGGAGCCCGAACGGGCAGCTTGGAGGCTCCCGCCCGGGCGGGCGATGAATGGGAGATGAGACTGAAGGTCAGGACCAGCCACGCCAGGGTTGAAGCGGTTTTTCGCATGTTGCCTTCCTCTCGGTTGCCTGAGCCGATTTTCTCAACAATTCGTACTACACACAATCGCTCTTTCAGAGTTGCCGGGCTGGCAAGGCTTGCGAGGGAGGCCGCCGCAGTCGTACTCTTCAAGGGAGGAACTGGATAGTCTCGACTCGACGAGCGGAGACGAGGAATCCGGTGTGGGCCACCATTCTGTGGGCCGGCCGTATCGACCGCGCCCCGATCACCCAGGGTCGCAACAGGGACTCGGTTGTGGTGATCGAGGCCCAGTTCGGGCATTCCTGAAGCTCTCGCACCAGAGAAAAGACCTGCAACGCGGTGGGCAGCCAGCAGAGCAGAATTCCATTGGGGCGCAGGGCCTTGGCCGCAGCTTCCACAGCTCGATGGGGCTCCGGCACATCCAGAATCACCGTATCCAGGTCGGTTTCCTCGATTCCCTCATAAACATCCCGGAGACGGATGGCATGCCCGGCCGGAGAACCTCCATAGAGAGCCTGGAACTCTTCCAGGGTGTCTCGGCTCAACTGTACGAACTCCTCGCGTTTCTCGTAGGAGATGAGTACTCCGTCCGGCCCCAGAAAACGGCGCAGGAGAAGGGCCACCGACCCGGAACCGATTCCCGCCTCCAGCACGCGCGCCCCGGGGTAGATGTTTCCCTCCACCAGAAGCGCTCCCAGATCCTTAGGGTAGATGATCTGAGTGCGACGCTTCAGTTTCTTTAGCACGTACTCGCTCAGAGTGGGGCGCAAACAGAGGATTTCCTCCCCCTTTTCGGTCACAAACCGGAGGCCCGGAGGTCGACCGATGATGGAATCATGGAAGACTCTCCCGGCGCGGCCGTGATGAGATTGAAACCCCGTCTGCAGGTGAACCACATGCTTTTTGCCTCTTTCGTCGACAATCAGCACGGGTTCTCCGGCGCGGAAAGGGGTGCGTTCGAAGTTGCGTGGTCCGCTTCTGCTCATCCTGCCGGCCGAGGATATCGGTGCACCGCAGCTTCGTCAAGAACCGCCGCTCATCGGTTTCCTGAACCGGCTGAGGGATTCATGAACTGTCTGGCCCGTCGCTGAGATCCGATCAATAAATGAGACTCTCCCATTCCTCACACGCTGCTTCGGTTCTGAGGAGTCGAAGGTGCCGCCCCGACGGGCTCGCAGGGCAGGCCCCTGCAGGATTCAGGGCTGGGCAAGAAATCGCTTGTGAAAAATGGGGTCAAATCCGGAGGCTCCCGACCATCCGGAAGCGGGAGAAGAGTGGGGAGTAGGTGGGAGGTATCCTACTCCCCGGGGGAGGTTTGGTGCAGGATCGTCGTGCTTATGAGTCGCTCGAGGGCCGAGCGACCGATCCTAGTTTTCATATCGACCAAAGCCTCTGAATCTGTAGTCTTTTGCAATGAAAATAGACAAAATAGAATACCTGCGTCGAGAGAGGGCAAGAGACTGAGGCAACAAACCGGTAGGTTGGGGGGGGCGCCGGCGCTCCGATGCTCTCTGCTGTCCGCCCAAAGGGTGCGGAGGGGACACACCATTTGCTCGCTGCCACTCCGCGATGATGCTAGCCGCAACTAGAATCGATCGGCAGCTTTTTGAAAGGCGTCCTTCAGCTCACCCCAGGCCTTTTCCAAACCGGGCTTCAGGTCCTGCCAGGCTTCACTGCTGGAGCCCCGGAGTTCCCGCAATCTGCCCTGTGCCGCCTGCTGCTTGTCCCGGACTCCGGCGGTCAGCTTCTCACACCCTGTCCTGGCGTCTTTTTCCGCTCTCGCCAGCAGCGTGTCGATCTTGACGCTCCATTGATTGAGCTGTGCCTCCATTCTTTCCTGGTAGGACTTCTTGCTCTCCATCATTCCAGACTCCCATTTACGTCACTGTCACCGAAGGGACTCTCTTCGAGGTGCCAGCGACCCACTGCAGTCCCTCCGGGCGAGCGGTGGGCGTCGGCCCGCCGCTTCTTCTCATTCGGGTGACCTTCAACGCCACCAACCGAGCGCCCTGCCAGCTGCCCGAGACAGGCCCGGAAAACGTTTCCTCGCCTGGCTCGGTTGCCAGTGCGGTAGAGAAGTCTCCCCTCCTCGTTCGTCCCGGTCCGATTAGCTGGAAACGGTCAGTTTCGCCTTTTCTGTCCCCCCTGGAGTGTGTGACTCTCATTGG
>JBHHYX010000156.1:0-10888 GCA_046757765.1 Acidobacteriota bacterium
GTTTGCGCAAGAATAGATTGGCAGAGTTGGCGCTCAGATTTGCACCAGATTTGGCTGCCAACGATTGAGCGAAACCGCAGGCGTAGCCGGGCCTACGTTGAGGATTTCGCGATTGAGGAGCGGCCGAAGATGGTGTGAAGATGAGATGCCAAAATGTGAAGTTATTCTTGCGCGAGCCCTAAGCTGCATATCGTTTCACGTCTGAGGAGTGGGTTGCCCAGGGAGGGGGAGATGAGCCACTACACGGCTGAACTGATTGGAACCATGCTGCTGGTCATCTTCGGCGATGGCGTAGTTGCCAACGTGGTGTTGAAACAAACCAAGGGACACAACTCAGGATGGATTGTGATTGCCACGGGCTGGGGGCTGGCAGTCGCCATGTCAGTCTACGTCGTCGGCCGCATCAGCGGCGCTCACATCAACCCGGCGGTGACGCTTGGCCTGGCCTCCATCGGAGCCTTTCCCTGGAGTCAGGTGCCGGGTTATATCCTGGCTCAAGTTGCCGGAGGTTTTCTGGGTGGAGTCCTCGTCTGGCTGGCCTACCTTCCTCACTGGGCTCAAACCGACGACTCGGCCGCCAAACTGGCTGTCTTTTCGACTGGGCCCGCGATTCGGCGCCTGGGCGCCAATTTCCTGACTGAAACGATCGGGACTGCCGTGCTGGTGTTCGGGATCCTGGCCATCGCGGACAACGCTCAGATGTTGTCCGCCCCCGGGAGCCTGGACCTTTCGGCGGTCTTCAGCAAGGGGCTGCAGCCGCTGCTGGTGGGCTTCCTGGTTTGGGCCATCGGGCTGTCGTTGGGAGGACCGACCGGCTATGCCATTAACCCGGCCCGTGATCTGGGACCCCGCCTTGCCCATGCCGTCCTTCCCATCGCGGGGAAGGGCGACTCTGACTGGGGCTATTCCTGGGTCCCGGTCCTGGCGCCCATTACTGGGGGGATGCTGGGGGCGGTCGGTTATGTACTGTTGGGCTTTTAGACTTCCGTCTTGGAAATGACGTCGCAATTGTGGATGGGGCTTGCCAGACAAGGTCGCTGTCCTCCTTCGGTTGTTCGGGGCCGGATCTTGAGTTTTTAATATTGGACCCGGTGGCCCGGTCCGCCCCAAGAGGCCGTTTGCAGGCGAGGGCTCGTAGATTTCCGAACTCGCGCGTTAATAGCTCATAGATGGCCAGATATCAATTGCATCTTGCTGATGCTGATTGATCCAACTGGCCAGGATGTAGATCAGCAGGTTCCGCCTAATGAGGCGCCTGGTAAAGGGTTTCCGGAGCTGAGATTACTGCGCCTATTGCGACGCCCGGAGCCGCACCAAGAGCCAGGCCGGTAGCCAAAACCTCACCGGTTTCGTCAGACCACCGGTCGATGCGAGGATTATTCCTGCAACGGCAAGTCCCGCTGCAGCGCCAACCGCTGTCCAGATAGCGATGGATTTCCCGCGAGACTTTGGACGCTGAACTACCGGCTATGCCATTAACCCGGCCCGTGATCTGGGGCCCCGCCTTGCCCATGCCGTCCTTCCCATCGCGGGGAAGGGCGACTCCGACTGGGGCTATTCCTGGGTCCCGGTCTTGGCGCCCTCCGGGGGCCTCGGGCGTAACGCCTTGTCAGCGCGGCGCTTCCGACGCCTCGGGACGAAACCTGGTGCATAATTCGGGTCAGGCGATTTCAGTCGCCCGTGAATCCACCGCCTTCGTCTTCACACGGTGGGGTGGCGCCAGTTGCTCAAGACCGAGCCAGTTTTTCTTGAGGAACCAGTTCGCAGTAGGGAAAGCCGGCGAGTTTGCGCAGGGCGCAACGGTAGCCGATCTCCTCCATTTCCCGGGTCTTGTCAAAATCCAGCAAGCTGGCCTCGATGTCCTCGTCCGGCTCCAGAAGAATCAGACAACCACCGGCCCGTCGAAAGCGGCGGATGTCGCGCCGGCACTTGAGGTCGAGGAGGATTTCGAAGGATCGAGCCAGCATGGAAAAGAGGTTGGGAAGAGAGCGAACCCGACCGGCTCCACAAGGGCGGGTGAGCATGAGGAGTACCAGGTCGGCGCCCTTTTCCACCACGACATCATAAGGGTTTTCCGGGCCGAGACAGCCATCGATGATCAGCCTCCCGTGGGACAAAACAGCGGGGAAAATTCCGGGCAGGGCGATGCTGGCGAGGATCGCCTCGATCAAGTCTCCCTTCTCAAAACGCACCGTGGCGCCGCGCCTGAGATCCAAGCCCAGGATGGTCAACGGAATCTGCAACTCCTCGAACCGCTTCTTGGGAAGATGGGTTTCCAGAAGTCGGCGAAGAGGGCCCGTCTTGAACAGAGAGCGGGTGGTGAGAGGGCGAAAGAGAGTTGTCCAGCGGAACCGGAACAGGTCGCGAAAGTCGATCCCCTGCCACAACTCCATCAAACGGTCGGGGGGATATCCGGAGGCGATGAAAGCTCCATTGAGGGCGCCGATGGAACAGCCCGCGATCGAATCGATCCGGATCGACATTTCCTGCAGGGCCCGGTAAAAACCCACTTCCACGGCTCCCCGGCTGCCCCCGCCACAAAGGGCCAGCCCGACTTGCAAAGGATGGGCCGTTGAGGTCATGGTCGCTCCCCGAAAGACTCCCAGTCATTGGATGTCGGAAGCCGGAAAACATCCCGCCCGCGGGGCCCCATTGCCATTGGGGGCGGGAACGGGTGCGGCATAGAGGGGCAGTTTCCAGCCCGGCCCAAGTGCCCTGAAAGGGCGAGATTCTTGCGCAAAGCCTAAGAGCCGCGCTGGCAACTGTCTGGATCCACGATCAGGATTTCCGGCTCCAGGCGAATCCCGTATCTTTTCCAGACGCGGGCGGCATATTCTTCGGCCAGGCTGCGGAGATCCCGGCTGGAGGCTCGATGACGGTTGATGAGTAGATTTCCATGGTAGTGAGCGAACTGCGCATCGCCTCGTCGGGCGCCGTTGGCTCCGACCGATTCCAACAGTTTGCCGGCCGGGATCTTGCCATACAGGATGCAGTCGTCGGGCACCGATGCGAGCACCTCCTCTGAGAGGTCCTCGACAAGGACATTCTTGAAAAAGCTGCCCGGACACTTGACGTCGGGAGGATACTTCAGCAACCGTTTTTCCAGAATGGAATCCGAGATGGCCTGCAGGTTGCTCTCGCCCTCACGCATCCGAAGGCGGCAACTGAGCAAAAAGAGGTCGCGGCGCTCTTTGAAGAGACTGTGTCGGTAGTGGAAGTTCAGTTGTCGGGAGGAGAGGAGACGAACGCCCTCGGGGGACCAGACGGTGGCCTCCCGCAGACAGTCGGAAATCTCTTCTCCGTAGGCGCCCGCATTGCCCACTACGGCGCCGGCAATCGTTCCGGGGATGCCGTACATCCGCTCCATTCCGGCCAGATGTTCCTGGTTGAGCCAGCAGATGAGAGGGCTCAGCTCCTCCGCTCCGCCCACTTCCACTTCGCGGCCGAAGCGTTCGATTCCGCGGCACCGGTTCCTGAGGATCAGGCCGTCGTAACCGCAGTCTGAAAAGAGAACATTGCTGCCGTCTCCCAGGAAGAGAACCGGAAGTCCCTTTTCACGAGCCCAGCCATAAGCTTCTTCCAGCTCTCGGGCGGAGTGGATTTCGGCGAAATAGCGGGCGAATCCCCCCACTCCCAGGGTGGTGAGAGGCGCCATTGCAACGTTCTCGGCGATTTGAAGCCGGGCTAGGATTCCTCCTCCTCATAGCGCTCGCGGATCGACTCCAGGACCTCGGGGTCGGCCAGCGTGGTGGTGTCGCTCAAAACCCGGCCTTCGGCGATATCACGCAGCAGTCTTCGCATGATCTTTCCGCTGCGGGTCTTGGGCAGGGACGGCTCGGAGAAGATTTTCTCCGGTCTTGCAATCGGGCCAATCTTCTCAACCACCTGCCGTTGGAGCTCTTTGAAGAGTTCCGGACTCCAGCTGTAGCCGTCACAGAGGGTGACAAAGGCGGCTATAGCCTGCCCCTTGATCTTGTGGGAGATGCCGATGACGGCGGCTTCCGCCACCGCATCATGGCTGACCAGCGCGCTCTCGACCTCCATGGTTCCAATGCGATGTCCGGCCACATTGAGGACATCGTCCACCCGGCCCAACAGCCAGTAGTAACCCGCCTCATCCCGCTTGGCGCCGTCTCCGGTGAAGTACATTCCGTCGAAGCGGGTCCAATAAGTCTCCCGGTAACGATCGGCATCTCCCCAGATGGTACGGGCCATGGCGGGCCAGGGGCGGGTCAGAACAAGATAGCCCCCGCCGCCCCTCGGCACCGACTGGCCCTCTTCATCAACGATGTCGGCTTCGACGCCGGGGAAGGGAAAAGTCGCCGAGCCGGGCTTGAGCACGGTCAGGCCCGGGAGAGGAGTAATGAGGATCATTCCGGTTTCGGTCTGCCACCAGGTGTCGACAACCGGCGTGTGGTCGGCGCCGATGTGTTTGCGATACCAGATCCAGGCCTCGGGGTTGATGGGTTCTCCCACGGTCCCCAACAAGCGAAGCGAACTCAGGTCGTGCTTGCGGGGATGCTCTTCGCCCCATCCCATGAAAGCGCGGATCGCCGTGGGCGCCGTATAGAGAATGTTGACCCCATACTTTTGGATGATGGCCCAGAAACGGTCCCTTTCCGGGAAGTCAGGGGCGCCTTCGTACATCACGGAAGTCGTTCCATTGGAGAGGGCGCCGTAAACGATGTAGCTGTGCCCGGTCACCCAGCCGATGTCGGCGGCGCACCAGTAGGTGTCCGAATCCTTGAGGTCAAATATGTATCGGGTTGTGGCGTGGGTTCCGACCAGGTAACCGCCGGTCGTGTGCAGGAGGCCTTTCGGTTTGCCCGTCGTCCCGGAAGTGTAGAGGATATAAAGCGGGTGCTCGCTCTCCAGGCGCTCCGGCTCAACGACGGCATTTCCGCTCTCTTTCATCTGGCGATGCCACCAGTGATCGCGCCCCTCTACCATGTGCACCTGGGAGGAGTCCATGAGGCGATTGACCACCAGCACGTGCTCAATGGTGGGACAGTCCTCGACGGCGCGGTCGGAGTTGGCTTTGAGGTGAACCACTTTGCCACGGCGCCAGGCTCCGTCGGAGGTGATGAGCATTTTGGCCCTGCAGTCGTTGATTCGGTCGCGCAGGGAGTCGGGGCTGAAGCCTCCAAAAACCACCGTGTGGGGAGCCCCGATGCGCGCGCAGGCCAGCATCGATATCGGGAGTTCGGGGATCATTCCCAGATAGATGGCGACTCGATCCCCCTTTTCCACTCCCAGTCGCCTCAGGGTCTGAGCGCAGCGATTCACCTCCCGGTACAGGTCCTGGTATGTCAGCACCCTTTCATCGCCGGGTTCGCCTTCCCAGATCAGGGCGGCGCGATTCTTACGCCAGGTCTTCAGATGGCGATCCACACAGTTGTAGCAGACATTCAACTCGCCTCCGACAAACCATTTGGCCCAGGGCGAGTCCCAGTCGAGCACCTTCTCCCAGGGTTTGAACCACTCGATCTGCCCCGCCATTTCCGCCCAGAATCCATCGGGATCCTGATGGGCTCGATCATATATGGCAGGGTCGCGCCAATTGGCCTGCTGTCGGAACGCCTCAGTCGGCGGGTAATGACGTTCTTCCTGCAATAGAGCCTCAATGGTGCCCCTTTTTTCTTTCTCTCCCATCACACCTCCTGTTCACCAGAATCGCTCAACTCAGGTTCAATTGATCTCTTTTCATCCCCTTCAAAGCCGGTCTACACTGAAACGATCTCCCCCGTCCCCACCGGAGCCACGATCGGGAATGGGGGTTCTGGGCTACCGACCCCACCCGCGGGCACACAATGGGAGTGGGATGGTTCCAAAGGGAGGGTCAAGAAGCGGATGCCTTCTCCTGCCCGGAACCGAAATTCTTTGCATCATGCCGGCTGAGACTTTCCTTCCAGGCCCAGTTCTCCGGCCACGCCGGCCATGGCCTGGACGACGAAGCCGATGTGCGAGTCCAGTTCCACTCCCAATTCCTCTGCTCCCAGCCGGATGTCATGGCGGTTTACCGAGCGCGCGAATGCCTTATCCTTGAGCTTCTTCTTGACCGACCGGACCGGAACGTCAGCCACTCTCTTGTTGGGTCGCACCAGGGTCACGGCGGTGATGAACCCGCACAGTTCATCGACGGCGAAAAGAGTCTTATCCATGCGGCTCTGCCGAGGCAAGCCCAGATAATCCGCATGAGCCTTGATGGCGTAAATAATGTCCTCTGGATAGCCTCGTTCCTGAAGGATCTCCGCCCCCACCAGAGGGTGGTCCTTGGGGTCGGGGAAGCGGTCATAATCGAAGTCGTGAAGCAGTCCAACCAGCCCCCACTTCTCCTCCTCCTGGCCGAATTGGCGGGCGTAGGCTCGCATGGCAGCCTCCACTGCCAGCGCGTGCTTGATCAAGTTCGGGTTTTTGGTGTAATGGTTCAAAAGCTCCCAGGCATCCTCTCGCGTCGGCATCATCGTTCACCTCGTGTTTCAAGTGACTGCATCATAGTACCTGAGTTGAGTGACCCTTGGGGACAAGAACGTCAAGGTCCGCGCTCTTCCGTGGGTTGAACGATTCTGCCGCCAAGTCACTGAACCACGAACGTAAGAGGGTGTCGTTAAAGGAGTGATCAGCCGTTGGGCAACGTATCTGTTTAGCGTGACGGGCGAGAGTTGGGTCGGGATGTTGGCTCCACTGGAAGGGGCACTGGCCAGATCGGAACCCACCCGAGTTGAGGCGGCCACCGCCACAGGGCCGATGGGGAGGGTAGGTTGCCGGCGTTTAGTGTCCCGTTCGGGGATGGTGGAAACCCCTCGTCTTCAGACGAAGAGAAGGTCCCCGAAGTCCCCGAATGGGGGCGATAGGGAGATCCTCCGACTGAAGTCGAAGGGTTTTTCAGAACTTGTCTTTGGAGAACCGCCGTCTGAAGCCGGCGGTTTCCGGGCTCACAGTCGACTTCGAGTCGACGAGATTAGAACCCCTCGACTTGCAGTCGAGGGTCGGGCGCCACGCCCTCAGTATTCAAACCGGCTCACCACCGGCGCAGGGCCGGTGGGGTCGGCTGCGGGGTGGGTCAGTTCTAGTTGTCAAACCGGTTCACCACCGGCACAGGACCGGTGGGGTGTGGGCGACAGGCTAAACACATACAGGGCAACAGAGGGCAACGCCCTGGGGCACATTCCCTCACCAAACCCCTCACAATGGCGCAGATTCTGCGAAAACTGGGGAGCTCCTCCCTGCATTCCCATGCAAAGGGGGCAGGTCATGCGCTATGCTGAGAGGGATGGGACCTTTTCGCCGCATCGTCATTCTGGTATTGGACAGCGTCGGGGTAGGCGCCATGCCGGATGCGGATGAATTTGGAGACGAAGGAAGTGACACGCTCGGCCATGTCGCCCAGTCATACCCCCTCCGCATTTCCCATTTGCAACGTTTGGGCATTGGAAACATTCGCCCTTTGGAAGGAGTTGCCCCAGTCCATCCGGCTGCCGGAAGCTACGGCAAGATGGCGCTCTCCTCGCGTGGGAAGGATACTACCGCGGGTCACTGGGAAATGATGGGGCTGGTTCTGGACAGGCCTTTCCCCACCTATCCCCACGGCTTTCCCCGCCAGTTGATCCGGGAATTCGAGGCCGCCATCGGGAGAACAGTCCTCGGCAACGTTGCGGCCAGCGGTACGGTGATCATTGAGCAACTGGGCGAGCGGCACCTCCAAACGGGTTCTCCCATCGTCTACACTTCCGCTGACAGCGTTTTTCAGATCGCCGCCCACCAGGAGGTGATCCCGGTTTCGGAACTCTATCGAATCTGCGAGTCGGCAAGGAGGATCTTGACAGGTGAGCACCAGGTGGGGCGGGTGATTGCCAGGCCGTTCGTCGGCGAGCCCGGCCATTTTCGACGGACCGAAGGCAGAAAGGATTATGCCATCCCACCGCACATCTCGACGGTTCTGGACCATCTTCACAGCCACCATTTCCCGGTTGTCGCGGTGGGGAAAATTGCTTCCATTTACTGCTACTGCGGCGTGGATCAAGAGCTCAAGACGAAGAACAACCGAGAGACCGCCCAAACCACCCTGGCGGCGATGGAGGCCACCTCCGAAGGGTTGATCTTTTCCAACTTCGTGGACTTCGACATGCTTTACGGCCACCGCAACGATGTCTCCGGCTACGCCAGAGCCCTGGAAGAGTTTGACCAGGATCTCGATCAAATCGAGGGCCGCCTGGCCTCGAACGATCTTCTGATGCTGGTCTCCGACCACGGCTGCGATCCCACCACCGCCTCCACCGATCATTCCCGGGAGTATGCCTTGCTGTTGACCTTCAGTAAATCGGGGCGAAGCGATCAGGATCTGGGCACTCGTGCCAGTCTGGCTGATCTAGGGGCCACCGTGGCGGAAAACTTCGGCGTCCAGAGCCCGGCCGGCACCAGCTTTCTGGGTCAATTGGCGGGGGCGGGAATTCTCAGGTGAGCGCGACGAAAGCGAATTGGAGGGTGTGGCTATTAGGGGTGGGAGCAATGCTGCTGTGGGTCCTGGTGTTGGGTTTTGCGCCCCCCTGGAAGGGGATGGGAAGTATGGGAATCGGACAAGAGACAGAGGGCCGCGGGTTGGCTGAGGTCTCGAGGCCTCCGGCTCACGGCAAGCCTAACCGGCTGGTTCATGAAAAAAGTCCTTATCTGCTGCAGCACGCCTACAACCCGGTGGACTGGTATCCGTGGGGGGAAGAGGCCTTTGACCGGGCCCGGAAGGAGAATAGGCCGATCTTTCTTTCGGTCGGATATTCGACCTGTCACTGGTGCCATGTGATGGAGCGGGAGTCGTTTGCCAATCCTGAGATCGCCGCCCTCATGAACCAATACTTTGTCAGCATCAAAGTGGACCGGGAAGAGAGGCCCGACGTCGACCAGGTCTACATGGCCTTTGTCCAGGCCACAACCGGGGGCGGAGGCTGGCCCATGTCGGTCTTTCTCACCCCGGGGCTCGAACCCTTTTTTGGAGGCACCTACTTTCCCCCCGACAGCCGCGGAGGAAGGCCCGGCTTTCGACAGGTTCTGCAAAGGGTCAGCCAGGAGTGGAACCGGAATCGAGATCAAATCCTCAGTTCAGCCGCAAGAATCACGGTGGCTTTGAAGCAGGCTCGTGAAGCTTCCGGTAGTGGAGAAGGGAGGGTTGACAAGGCATTGCTCCAGCAGGCCTACAGGTGGTATGAGGCCGCTTACGACAAGGTCGAGGGAGGTTTTGGAAGCGCCCCCAAATTCCCGAGACCGGTCAACTTCAATTTCCTGTTGCGTTACTACCACCGGACCGGGAAGAAGATGGCCCTGGAAATGGTGGCTCACACCTTGCGCCAGATGGCTCGCGGCGGCATGCACGATCAGCTGGGAGGAGGGTTTCATCGCTACTCCACCGATGATCGGTGGTTCCTTCCCCACTTTGAGAAGATGCTCTACGACCAGGCGCAACTGGCGATCTCTTATCTGGAAGCCTACCAGCTGACGCAAGATTCGGAATTCGAGGCGGTTGCCGGTGACGTGCTGGATTATGTCCTGCGGGAAATGACTTCGCCGGAGGGTGGATTCTACTCGGCCGAGGACGCTGACAGCGCGGTCAGGGCGGATCAGCCGGAAGAAAAGACGGAAGGGGCCTTCTACGTTTGGAGTGAGGAACAGATCCAAAAGCGGCTGGGACCGGATGCTGCCATTTTCAGCTTTTACTACGGGCTGGAAAAGAAGGGGAATGTCGACCAGGATCCCTTTGCTGAATTCCGAAACAAGAATGTCCTGCACGTTGCGGCGAGTGTGCGACAGGCCGCCGAGAAGTTTGGAAAGAGCACTGAAGCGATTGAGCACATCTTGGGCTCGAGCCGCCGGAAGCTCTTTGAGGCCCGAACCGAGAGGCCTCGCCCGCTGCGGGACGACAAGATCCTGACCGCTTGGAACGGCCTGATGATTTCCGCCCTGGCCAAGGGCTACCAGGTTGTGGGAAAGGAGGCCTATCTGAGAGCTGCCGAAAAGGCGGCCGTCTTCATTTCGGAGCATCTCTACGACCGGCATGAGAAGATTCTGAAGCGGCGCTACCGGGAGGGCGCTGTGGCGGTCGAAGGGTTTCTCGACGATTATGCCTTTCTCACCCAGGGATTGCTGGATCTGTACGAAACCTCGCTCGAGGGGCGGTGGCTGAAATTGGCGCTGGAATTGACCGAGCAGATGAACCAGCTCTTCTGGGACCCGAAAACGGGAGGCTATTACACCGCTTCGGGGAAGGACCCCTCGATTCTGGTTCGAATGAAGGAGGACTACGATGGTGCCGAGCCGGCCCCTAACTCGGTGGCCATACTGAACCTGCTCCGCCTCTCCCAAATCTCCAACGATGAAGCGGGGCGGCAAAGGGCTGAAAGGTCTATTCAAGCCTTCCAGCGGCAGTTGGACGCCAGCCCGCAAGCCATGCCTCAGTTGCTGGTCGCGTTGGATTTTCTCCTTTCCAAAGAGAAGCAGATCCTGATCGCCGGAAAAAGAGGGGCCGCCGATACGGCCCGCCTCCTGGAAGAGGTTCACAAGCGGTTCATTCCCAACAAGATCATTTTTCTGGCCGATGGGGGAGACCTGCAGAAACAACTGGCCGCGCGGATGGAGGTCTTGAACGGCATCCGCCCCATCGACGGCAAGGCCACCGCCTACATCTGTGAAGACTACGTGTGTCAACTCCCCACCAATGACCCGGAGGCGGTGGCCAGGCTCTTGGAGAAGCGCCCTCCGACCTCCACCCGCTGAACTGAGGCATCAATGCCAGACCCTCGAGTGCAAGTCGGTGCCTGTTTAGCCCGAATTTCTCACACCCAATCCACTACGGCGACGGATATGCCCGCGTCTACTGCGTTGCGCTTCGTCGGGCTCCTCG
>JBHHYX010000157.1:0-10866 GCA_046757765.1 Acidobacteriota bacterium
GTAGCCCGTGCAAGAGCTTCCGCCGGTATAACCGCCCCTCAGGAGAGTGGCCTGGATCCGCGAGCGGCTCAGACCTACGGCTGGTCGGAGTTCGAGATCGACACCGACACACCCAGGCGCTGACGGTGACCACCTACGGCATCGAACCCTATACCGAGGCTGACCTGGCCGCCGACCCGGCAGGTGTGCTCAGCCGCACGCCCCGAATCGTCTCCCGCTTTCAGGTCCTTCCCCAGTAGGGAAGAGAGGCCCTCCCGAAACGCTGGCCACTGAGACAGGTTCACCTACCGGGCCCTGTCGAGGATCGAGGAAAAACTGCTACAAACTTGCCTGTAAACCGAGTGGATTCAACGCTGCGTGCACTGTGTCGGCCTCTTCACGAAAGAAATCTCCAGGGGAGTTGTTCTTCACGATGGATCTCGAGCCACTGCAATGAATGACACCGACGTCAGCGAGGCATTCTCTGCGCCCGACCACATTGTCAGCTTCTCCATGGGCGGCTCGGAACTCCTGCTCTACCGAAACTGGCGGTGGCTCGTGGACACCCTCTTCTCCGCGGGGGTGCGCTTGAACCTCTCGACCAACGGCATGTTGCTTGACCGTGATGCTATCGACTTCCTGTTTGCGCGACCCTACCTTGATAGCCTAAACATCAGCTTGGACGGGGCGACCAGGGAGACCATTGAGGCGATCCGGGTCAAAGTACGCTACAATCAGCTCCTGGCCAACATTGATTACCTGTTCAGCATCCTTTGCCGTGCCCAAGTCAAGCTGTCACTGAGCTTCTCGTTCCTGCTGATGCGCCGCAACTACAAGGAACTACCCAAGCTCTTTCCCTTGCTCGATTCGCTGCGAGCGGAGCGAGAAGTGCCGATACATGTCACGATTCAGAGCCTCGTCAACGCGCCCAACGATAGCTATCAGTCCTTTGTCCGACAGGAAGGCCTGGGAGGGTTGGAAGAGAGTGAACTCCGACGAGTGTTCTCGCAAGCGGCCGTTGCCGCTCAGCGCCATGCAATCGGCGCAAGGGTATTCAACGCCTGGGACCTTAGCGAATTCACAGCCCGGGACGTACCGTTCCCAATGCTGCCGGGCCTCGGCTCGCGACGAAACCTGGTGCATAATCCGCACTAGCGAGCCAGTACCCAATCTCAAATGGAAGAATTGTTTGAGGTTTAGGCCTTGAATCCTTGGGATTTGTTTGAGATTTGGGCACTTGGAGCCTTGGGATTTCTAGTTCCCGTCCCAAAGATAAGCTAATATTTCACAACTACTTGAGAGTTGTGGGATGGGAACTAGGCCGAGGTGGGCTTGTCCTTGTCGAGGACCTGCCGGACGCGCTGCAGCAAGGCGCTGGGGGCAAACGGTTTGGCGAGGAATTCCAGGCTGCCCTGCCGGATTCCCTGCGGATCAAGGATTTCAGCGCTATAGCCGGAGATGAAGAGGACGCGCATGTGGGGATGAAGGGCAGTCACTTCTTGAGCCAGTTCCTTGCCGTTCATCTCTGGCATGATGACGTCTGCCACCAGCAGGTCGATGGGCGTTTTTGAGGCAGCGGCGACCGCAACGGCCTTTTTCGAACTACCTTCTTCAATGACTTGGTAGCCACCTGAAAGGAGGACCTGGCAAATTACCTCTCGCACTTGGGCATCGTCCTCGCAGACGAGAACGACTTCGTCCCCACGGCACGCTTGCACTCGGGAGCCCGATTCCAACTCGGCCACCGGCTCCGAGGAGGCAGGCAGGTAAACGCGAAAGCTGGAACCTGAGTGCAACTTGCTCTCGGCCTTGATATGGCCTCCCGCTCGAGTAATGATGCCGTAGACTGTGGAGAGACCCAGACCTGTACCTTTGCCAAGCGGTTTTGTGGTAAAGAAGGGCTCAAAGATATGTTGCAGGGTTTCCTCGCTCATCCCGACGCCGGTGTCGCGAATGGTCAGGCGGGTGAAGCGGCTGGACTCTTCTGCTTTGTTGCTGAGAGGACTCGCGTTGACTCCGGCGCTTTCCAGTCTGAGTCGCCCGCCGCTGGGCATCGCATCTCGGGCGTTGAGGGCCAGATTCAGGATGACCTGTTCAATCTGCCCGGCGTCAGCGTGGATGGGGGGAGCCGTTCTGTCGAGATCAATCTCCAGTTCGATATGTTCTCCGCACAACCGGGCCAGCATCGTCTCCATATCATCGATGATCCGGTTCAGATCGAGCACCTCGGGTTTGGTCACGTCCTTGCGGCTGAAGGTTAGGAGCTGCCGGGTCAACGAGGTCGCGTGGTCGCCGGCCCGTTCGATCTCTTCCAGTCCTTTGGCTAAGACTCTGGCGGCGTGTCGGTACTGCTCTTGCTCCAGAAGGCTTCTCATCAGCACAACATTTCCAAGAATCGCGGTCAGCAGGTTGTTGAAGTCGTGGGCCACACTCCCCGCCAGCTTGCCAATGGCCTCCATCTTCTGTGCATGCCTCAGCTGCTCCTCCAACCGGAGGCGCACCTCATCCGCATGCTTCTGGGCGGTGACATTCTCAACCACCCCAATGCCGTAAAGCGGCTTGCCAACGCGGTCACGAATGATCGAGGCTCGCAGCCGGGTCCAAATCACTTCTCCATCCTTCCGGAGATAACGCCGTTGAAGCTGGTAGCTCGGAATCTCCCCCGCCCGCATGCTGCGCGCTCGATTGAGGCCGATCTCCACATCTTCCGGGTGAATGATAGCGTCGAGCGGGCGTCCAATCAACTCTTCCCGGCTGTAGCCCAACATGCGGCACATCGCAGCGTTGACTCTGAGCAGATGGAAGCTGGGGCTGACGAGGTGCATCGCGACCGGACCTTCTTCAAAGATTTGTCTGAAGACTTCCTCGCTGATTCGGAGGGCTTCCCGCGTCTGTTCGCGGTCGGCCGCAGCCTGCGACAGACTCTTCACCTGGTCCCGCAGCTTCCGGATTTCCGCGAGAAGCTTCCCCCTGCTTTGCGTCTCTCGCTCACCTTTCGGCTTATCCGGGAGATCCAACCCGCACTCCTCACAAACTGTCCGTAGTGGAAGATGCGCTCAACCTGTCTGGACTCTATATATTCCCTTCGCTCAGTCGTGCCCGGCGCGAGTCAGCGACCTGGGCTCATCAGTCTTTTCAGTTACGGTGGGTTTCGGCTCCTCATAGCGACAACCGATGAGCAGGTCCGGCCGGAGGCGTTTACTCCACTGGGAGAGACCACACGCATAGCCCACCCACGAGTAATCGCCAGAATGGATTTCTTGTTGCTCCTCGAGATTGTAGGGTCTCAGGCGAAGAAGAGTCAAGGAGAACAGGTTTTTCATGCAGCTGTCATCCGCAAGACCCCAGTGGCCGCAATATGGGTTCCTGGGAGCCTGCCCTGAAAGGACGGGATTCCCCCACGTGGAAGGCGGTTCTTTTTCCAAAGTTGTATTCTTGAGAGGCAGCAGAGTCGAGCTGGAGCGCAGAGGGCGGAATTCAGGGCTATCCGTGGCTCTCAAAGACCCTGGCTTCAATGGAGGTAGGAGAGAATGCAATCAGGTAGTCGAATCGTCCATTCTTTGATTCTGGCGTGGATTTTCTCGGCGGGACAGGGGGTGCTGACCGCTCAGGAGGTGGGGCCGGCAAGAGGGGCATTGGTGATTGCCGGCGGCGGCCTTCGAGATGACACGGTCATTCAGCGGTTCTTGGACCTTGCCGGCGGGCCCGAGTCTCCCATAGTCGTGATTCCCACAGCAGGTGGAGCCCCCTCCTACGATCAGGGCTGGCGGGGGCTTACGGCTTTTACCTCTCTTGGCGCCACCCATTTGACCGTGCTCCACACCTACGATCCACGAGTCGCCAACACGGATGAGTTCGTTCAACCTCTGAGGAGTGCCCGAGGGGTCTGGTTTTCAGGAGGACGACAATGGCGCCTGGCCGACGCTTACTTGAATACGAAGGTGCACAGATTGCTGAGGGAGGTGCTGAATCGTGGAGGTGTGATCGGCGGTTCATCGGCGGGGGCGACCATTCAGGGCTCTTACCTGGCGCGGGGCGATACCAAGACCAACACCATCATGATGGGGGATCATGAAGAGGGTCTTGGGCTGCTTCGGGGAGTCGCGATTGATCAACACCTCTTGAAACGCAACCGCCAGTTCGATTTGCTGGAAGTCATCCGGTCCCACCCCGAGCTTCTGGGCATCGGCCTGGATGAAGACACGGCCATTGTGGTTCAGCGTGATGAGTTCGAGGTGATCGGAGCCAGCTATGTTGCCATATACGACCATCGGAAGATGGTCGATTCCGGAGGGCGGTTTTACTTTCTGGCGCCCGGCGACCGCTATGATCTGAAAACGAGGACCGCCTTCCGCTACCAGAGAGTCCGGCAGCCGCTGGAGAGAGTGGTTGCCAGAAAGTGGCCGGGGCAATGAAGCCGGCGTCACCTGACCGATGCCACTGATGGCTGATCTTCGTCCCAGTCGGACCTGAGAGTCTCCCCACTCGTGTTCGGGCCCAGACCGTTCGTGCGATCTCTCGGCTTGACCCTCTTTGCCGGGAGCGGATAGGATGGGTGGACTTTGTCCGTCCTTGGAGCTTTTTCGGCTGACCGGGAGAAGGGAAGGTGTGATGCTAAGCAAGGCGGGAGTACTCAAGACTGCGGCAGGTGCGATGGGCTGGCTGGCAATGGCGTTGCCCGCGTTCACCGGTGAGACCTCAGGCGGGGAACTCATCGTAGTGACGGGAACGATTCAGGAGGCCGTCGACTTGGCCCTGCCAGGCGACACTGTTTTTGTCCCCCCCGGGATTTACCCGGAGAGCGTGCTGGTGGACAAGAGTGACCTGACATTGGTGGGAGCTTCCGCCGCCGTGATCGACGCCACCGGATTCCAGAACGGGATTCAGGTGGGAACCGGTACCATCACGGCCCAAGGTGGAGTGCCGACCTGTCCTCCCCTTGCCTTGACCAACTTCACCCTCAGGGGGTTGACCATTCGCAACGCCGAGGAGAACGGTGTTTTCCTGATTGGCGTCGATGGCTACCGCTTTATCGGAGGCACCTACATCGACAACCACGAGTACGGGCCTTTCCCGATCTGCTCTCGAAACGGTCTCATTGAGCGTAACTTTGCCAGTGGCGGAAACGACGCGGGGATCTACGTTGGTGACGACGACACAGTCACCGTCCGCCGCAACGTGGTCACACAGTATGCCATCGGCGTGGAAATCGAGAACTCGACCCATGCCGTTGTGGAAGAGAATATTCTGGTCGGAAACACGGCCGGCGTGCTGGTTGTCGTTCTTCCGGGACTGCCCATGGCTTTTACGGACGACGTCCGGATTGAGAGGAATCTGATGATCCGTAACAACCTTCCCAATCCGGTTCCCGCCGACAGTGGCGATCCGGTGGGACTGATCCCGACTGGAACGGGATTGCTCAACCTGGGAGGGGATCGTGTCTTCATTAGACGTAATGTGGTGGTGGGAAACGATAGTCTTGGAGTTGCCATTGTCGGCAACTTCAATGCGTTGGAAGATTCTCGAATCGAACCGTTTGTGGACCAGAACGAGGTTCGAAACAATCTCGTGGTGGGCAACGGCGACAACCCCGACCCGGAACGGGCGCTGACTCCCGGAGCCGATATCACGTTCATTCCGCATGTTATTGATCCTGCCACCGGCGAGTTGCTGGCGTTGGATCCCGATCCGACCGACAATTGTTTTTCCGACAATCGCTTTGTCAAAGAATTTCCACCGGATGTCACCAGTCGATTCTCGTGTCCGCCTGATGATGGACTGATCCCTTGAGCAATTCCGTTGCGGTGGCCGGCTCCATGGGTGGCGTTGCGCGAGGGCGCCGTTCCGATCTCGCGAGTAAGCAAAGACTCCACTGTCGCCAACGGAAAGGGGGGGCGGAGCCAGTGGTCGTGGTTCATGATGGCTGCAGTGCGAGTCTCTCGTGACTTTTTCAACCGCCCTACTTTGGTTGCGGCCCGAGAGGTACTGGGGTGTCGGCTGGTTCGTCTCCAGAGGGGCCGCCGCCTCTCCGGCCTGATCCGGGAGGCCGAAGCCTATGTGGGAAGTGAGGATCTCGGCTGTCATGCCCGCGCCGGGCGGACCCAGCGTAACGCCTCCATGTGGGGACCGCCCGGACACGCTTATGTCTATTTTACCTATGGCATGCACTGGATGTTGAACCTGGTCACCGAAGAGTCGGGATTTCCAGCCGCCGTCCTGGTCCGGGCTCTTTTTCCAGTGGAGGGAGAGAGGTTGATGGTGGCAAGGCGCGGTCAAGGGAAACCCATTGCCGACGGGCCCGCCATGCTTTGCCAGGCGCTGGGCATCGATGGAGGTCTGGACGGTCACGACCTTTGTGACCCCGGCTCGGAGATCTTTCTCGAGGAGGGGGTGCGGGTGCCCGAGGAGGTCGTCCTCCAAGGGCCGAGAGTGGGCCTGAACTCGGTCCCCCAACCCTGGAAGAGTCTCCCTTGGAGATTTCAAGTGAAACATTCCGACCTGGGCCGTCTGGTGGCCGGGAGTCAGTTTCGGATCACACTTTGAGTATTGGGGCGGATGTTGGTCCGATGGGGCGCCCGGTGTGAAGATCAAAAAAATCGTTTCAGGCGGGCAGAGTGGCGTGGATAGAGCTGCCCTCGACGTGGCCCGTCAGAGGGGTCTTGAGATAGGAGGCTGGTGCCCGCGCGGACGCCTTGCCGAAGATGGTCCCCTCTCTCGCGACTACCCTCTGCGGGAGACTCCAAAGACAGATTACCGGCAGCGAACGGCCTGGAATGTGCGCGATAGCGACGCCACCCTGATTCTGCACCGGGGAGAGCTCTCGGGGGGAACCGCGCTCACCGCCGACCTGGCCCGCCGCCAGGGCAGCCCCTGCCTGTTGGTGAACCTCTTGCAGCCGCCTCTTCCGGAGATGGTCCTCTGCTGGACGGAGGAGAAACAGGTCCGGGTTCTCAATGTAGCCGGTCCCCGTGAGAGCCAGCAGCCGGGCATCTATGCTCTCGCCTCACGCTTTCTGGATCAGGTTCTCGACCCGGATCGGAAGAGGGTCGCCCGGAGGCGGCATGACCCGGTGTCGTAACCCTGGCCAAAAGTATTCGAAACCTGAGCGGAGCGATTCTGGCGTCGAGCCACTGAACCACGAACGTCAGTGAGTGGCCATCCGGGTTGGGCCGGGCGCTGACGCTTCGGTTCAGTTTGCAGAGCAGAGGTAACGGCGCGCACAGGTGCCGGCGCCAGCGCCAACCATCGCCGCAGGCCCGCATCGACCTCCCGGACCCGCTATCGAGAATCGGCGACCGGTGTCAGGACCAGGTTTCGGAAAGAGATGGGCCCGTGGTCTCCCTGCAGCATGAGTGGGCCCGGTTCCTCTTCGCGGGCGCTCAGCGCGCCACCGGTGATGCCGGGAATCTCCTGGTTGTCGATCACCGTCTCTCCGTTGAGAGTGATGGTGATGCGGCGACCGAGGAGGGTGATGTCGTAGGTCTGCCACTCTCCCGCCGGCCGCCCTGCGTTTTTCGAGGGCGTGAGGAAGCCATAGACGCCTCCGATGAAACGGCTCCCCGGCTCTTTGCCGTAGTCGTCCTGGATCTGCACTTCGTATCTGCCCCGTAGATAAACGCCGCTATTGCTCCCCTCCGGGTACTTGAATTCCAGGTGCAGACGGAAATCTTGAAAAGTCTGCTCGGTAATCAGGTCGGTCCCTCGGCCAGTGTTGGCCAGGACACCGTCCTGAGCCTGCCACATGTTGGGTGCCTCGGGGTCTCTGGGCTTCCACCCCGCCAGGTCGGAACCATTGAAGAGCTGGATCGGCTCTCCCCATTGCGGATTGAGCGGTGCCGGCAATTCAGGTGCTCTGACGGCCGTCCAGGGGAGCGTCGAGCCATCCGCGACGTTGGTCGTCCCCTTCAGGTGTCCAGCTTCCAGCTGACCCTCAAAACGCATGTCCGTCTTGTGGGATTCGTACTGGACCGGCAGACTGAAGGCGAGCTTCCCGCCCGAAAAGTCAATCGTCTGGATGGGTCTGGCGCTGCCGACCCGACCCACAAATTGGCCAGTAAAGTCTTCCCCACTCCTCTCTATTTGAAACCAGCTGGGGTAACTCGTGTCCGGACTCCCCACCGTCACGTCCCATCGACCCAGAATTTCCGGACCCGCGGCCTCCGAATCTGCTTCCGTGTCGCCGGATTGGCCCGCCCCCGCACAGGCGGAAAAGAAAACCATCGACAACGCAACTGCCATCACTCGATACATGAATTTTCTCCTTCCCTGTTGCTCACATTCTGCCATGAACCCGGACGAAATCAAAAGTGCGTCTACTCCAATTCTAAGCAAAAATACTTCAAGTTTTGATCGCGTCGGTTGAGCGACTCTGCCGGCACTGAAACACCAACGTGAGTGAGTGGCCATCCGGATTGGCCGGGCGCTGACGCTTCGGTTCAGTTTACAGAGCAAGGGCAACGGCGCGCACGTCGTCTCTGGAGGGCTTTCACCGTGTGTGGTAGAGTTCTGACTCTGAGGTTGAAGTATCTCATGAGGGGGACTTGAAGTGGAGACTGACCATCGGTTCCAGCCAGCCCAAAGCGCTGATTGGCAGCCTCTCCTTCCGGTGGCAAAGACTCGGAGAACCTGTTGATCCGTTCGAGAAAGGTTGTGGGAAAGTTGCTCCTGGCGTTCCTGCTGCCGGGGGCAGCGGTGATGTGGGCCTACGCCCGGCAGAAGGCCGCACCCGAGAGAGTCGGCCGCGACCTTTGCCTGGAGTGCCATGACGATCTCCCCTCAGTCTTTTTTCGAAGCGCTCACGGCAAGACGGAGTGTGAAGACTGTCACACCCCTGGAAGCGAACACATCGACGCTGGTGGGGATCTCACTCTCAGCTTTGACGCGCAACCGCCCGCCTGGGGCCTTTTCCGCTGCCTCAGCTGTCATCGCGCGCAGGACGAATTCGCCCATTTTGTTCAGTCGGCTCACGGCGGTAATGGGGTAGCTTGCATCTCCTGTCACCGCATACATGCTGAAAAGCCATCCCTTCGACTCCTGAAATCGGAGGAGAATCCTCTTTGCGCCAGCTGCCATCTGGATATCATGGCCAGTTTCCGAAAGCCGTTTCATCACCCGGTTCTGGAAGACGCCATGCGTTGCGTGGACTGCCACAACCCGCACTCGGAATCCCGCCGGCCGCTCCTGCGTCTCGAGGTAGGGACCGAGCAGGTCTGTGTCTCCTGCCATTCGGACAAGAACGGGCCCTTCATCTTCGAACACGCTCCGCTACAAATCACGGGTTGCCAGAGGTGCCACCAGCCCCACGGATCGATCAACCCGAAGATGCTGCGCCGCACCCAGGTCAGCCAGCTCTGCCTGGAGTGTCACTCCCGGACGCCCGGGGTTCTGACCGCACAACCCTTCGCTTTCCACGATCAGCGCAGCCCTCGGTTTCGCAATTGCACGGTTTGCCACCGTGAAATCCACGGGTCCAACGTCAGTTCCAAATTCTTCAGGTAGGCCTCAATGTGATGACCCTCGACAAGCATTTTTGCGTCGCTCTCCTGCTGGGCATGGTACTGCCGACCCCTTCGGTTCGGGCTCAGGCGGAAGAGTATCGGTTTTCACTCGATTTCGGCTATCGCTGGAAAACGGCTACTCTTGGGAGCCAGGATCTTTACCGGAGCCAGCTCGACTACGGAGAAGGTCCAAAGCTCTTTTCGGGGGACCTGAGTGTTTCCCGGCAGAACCGATTCTTCGACCATCTCGAGGTTCGCTTCAACAGCTGGGGAGGAGAACCTTACAACAGCGCGCGCGTGCGGAGCTTCAAGCGAGGGGTCTATGAGCTGCACTTCGACTATCTCAACGTCCAATACTTCAACGCCATCCCCTTCTTTGCCAATCCGCTGCTCGAAAAGGGCGACCTGCGCAGCCAGCACAAGTACGACATTTCCCAGCGTCTGGTCCGGTTCTCCCTGCGACTCCGTCCGGGAAAGCGGATTTCCCCCTTTTTCTCCTACCAGAGGGTGACCCGCCAGGGTCCGGTGCGAACCACTCTTTCGGCCGATGGCGATGAGTTCCTCCTGGATGCGGCCACGGACAACCATTCGGACGACCTGCGCGCCGGAGTGGAGTTTCGAATTCCCCGCTTTACGCTTCGACTGGAACAGGGCTTTCGCTGGTTTCGAGACGAGACCAGGTACCGGGCTTCGGGGTTTCAAGAAGGAAACTCCACCCGTTCCATCTTTGGCAGGGAAATCACTTTGGACCAATACAACGGCCGGAACGACGTGCAGGTCTCGATTCCTTTCTCCACCGCCGCTGCCGTGTTTGAACCGGATGATTCGCTTTCGCTGAGCGCCCGGATCTCCTATGGAATAGCCGACCTGGATTCGGACTTTTCAGAGAGCAGTCGGGGAACTTTCTTCTCTTTCCCGCCTCTGGCCATTTTTTATGGAGGGGGTGAGCGTCAGGCTGGCGGCGAGGCCAGGCGGCCCAGCCTGTTTGGAGATTTTTCAGCTGCCTGGCGGGCCTCCCCGCGGTTTCGTCTCATAGAACGGTTCCAGTTGCGGCGTTTTCATGTCTCCGGCTCCGTCCTGGACGATCTCACCTTCGACCAGGTGGAACCCCTGCTGGGCAGCCAACCCGACCCGCTCCGGAGTTCTTCATTCTTGGCCAGGTTCCTGTCGATGGACATCGACATCCAGGAATTCCAAGGAGTGTTTTACCCGATCTCCCGGTTGCAGCTCCGGGCTGGGCATCGTTTCGAGCATAAGAAAGTCCGAAGCAACGGCGCACGCTTCACCTGGGACCAAAACGTCTTCACGGCTGGGGCCGCTTATGACTTCTCTCGAGCCAACCGAATCAGCCTGGAGTATGAACTGGGTCGAACAGATCGGCCCCTTCTGC
>JBHHYX010000158.1:0-10819 GCA_046757765.1 Acidobacteriota bacterium
CTTGGACAGCACAAGAGATGGGTGCTGAGCGAGGCAGGACATCGCTCAAATCAGGCTCAGATCCGAACCATGCGTACTCCCAATGATGAGCCGGTCTATGAGGATGCTTTGGGCCACTATCCCCTGGCCCGGAAAGTGGGCCATCGCCTCCTCCATTGCACACCCCCTTATGTGATCGGGGTCTGCGGCGCCTGGGGCTCCGGTAAGACCAGCTTCCTGAAAAAGTTGTGGGCCTACCTGGGCGGACCCTTTGAAATGGCCGGCCGCAATGGCGGCAAGAGCGCGAGCTTGCAGAGCACGGAGCGGAAGAAGTGGTTTGTAGAATCCGCCACTGAATTCAACCGCCTGCTCAAGAGAAGAGACGGCAAAAGAAAACTGGAGCTGATCTGGTTCAATCCCTGGCAGCATCAGTTCGAACGGAGCCCCCTGGTGGCCTTGCTTTACGAAATTCGCCACCATTTCAGCTTCAAGCGCAAGCTGTTCGATGAGGCCGGCAAACTGGCCAACGTGTCGATTGGCGCGACCCTGGATGCCCTGACCGATTTTGGCAAGGGACTGAAGATCCCCCTGCCCAGCGCCAAGGGCATTTCAGAGCGGGGAAGGGAATATGAGTCTCAACGTTTTTCCTCCCCTTTGACTTCCCAACGATTTCGCGATTTCTTTGAAGGCGCAATCGGCTCGGTCACCGGCAAGAATGGATTATTGGTCATCTTCATTGACGATCTGGACCGCTGCGAAGGAGACGTGGCTTATCGACTTCTGGAAGCCTTAAAGCTTTACCTCAACGCCGACAATTGCGTTTACGTGCTGGGACTGGATCAAAAACATCTCGAAAACTCGATCGCGAAATCACTCTCCGGGGAGAAAGAAGCCTGGCGCTTTCGCCCGGTGGCGCGTGATTACCTGAGCAAGATATTTCAAAACCTCTTCCTGCTGCCCGTGCCCCGGCGGACGTCAGGCTACATCGAGCAGATACTCGACTTGCGGGACCAGGACTTCGAGCAGCGCCTGGAGCGACTTTTCGGCCTTCAGGAGGCCGATTGGCCGTTGTTGGTGACGGCCCTGGATGCCAACCTGCCCCACAATCCGCGCAAGATCAAGGCTTTTGTCTCTTCCTGGAAGCTCTATCTGGATTCGCTTCCCGAGGCCCCGGGACTGGACTGGCGATTGACCCTGATCCTGCATTATCTGGCCCAGTTTGAAGAGCCGCTCTTCCGAAAGGTGGAAGAAGCGCCGGCCTTTTACAGCGACCACATCGTGAACTTCTGCCGGGGCGGCTACGATCCCCACCCCTTGTTCGAGGGATTGGAACGGCCTTACGAGATGTCCAAGTCCGACTCCGGCAGTGAAGAGACCGGGGGATTCGGCACCTCCCGTCCCACCGGTTCCCCGGATATCCCGCCACAAGAAGAAGAAAGCAAGAGGTTGCCGCAGCCCAGAATCTTCTGGATCAGCCGCTTGGCGGCGCAACTGGCCAAGGACACCACCTATCATGTGAGCGATGAAATTATTCAGCGCCACCTGATGCAAAGCGGAGGCCAATGAGGGGGACCTCCCCATTGGGAATGAGGGATGACTGAGATTCTTAAGAAGGACCTGGAGGGCGATTACAAGCTTTTCCTCTCCTGGCGCGCCAATAAGATCGAGTTCCTGGGTCTCCCCAGCCTCAAGCAGCATCGCCCGCTGACGCTGGAGGAGATCTATGTGCCCCTCAGCTTCAGCTGGCAGCCGGGCGACCGCAAAACCCGCATCTACCTGCCGCAAGCTCTGGAGAGCGGCCGCCAACTGCTGGTCCTGGGCGATCCTGGTTGCGGCAAGTCCACCCTGGTCAAGGTCATCACCCATTCCTTCGGACGCGCCGAATCGACTCCCCTCTCCGATCGCTTCGGTGACTTGCTGCCGGTCCCCATCATTTTGCGCGATTACGACGTCCGCAACTGGAAAACCAGCGCCGATATGCTGGACGCATTCATCGCCGGTCTGGATGAAGAGATTCGCCCCCGGATCACGGTGGAATGGCTGCTGGAAAGACTGCGCGAGGGGCGGGGTTTTCTGCTTCTGGACGGACTGGATGAGGTGGGCGGTCGCCAGGACCGGGTTCATCTCAGGGATAAAATCCTGGGCCCCCTGCTGGCGGAGATGGCAGGGAGCTACGCCGTTCTGACCAGCCGCGTCGTGGGCTATGACGAAGCGCCCTTTGAGGAGTTCTTGCCGGAGCAGGGACAAGAAGGCGATGCCATGGGGATCTTTCCAGGATTCTCCGGACTGCGCCGCTGTTACGTGGCGCCCTTCAGCCCTCCAGACATTGAGCAGTTCATCCGGCGCTGGTATGACGCCCGCGAGCCTAATGCCCAGCGCCGCGGCGAAGGTGTGGGAAGTCTCACCCGGGCTTTGCGGCAGAACGACAGGATCCAGCGACTAGCCGCCAACCCTTCTCTGCTCACACTGATGGCCTTGATCCATCGCGTGACTTCAAAGCTGCCTTCCGGCCGGGTGAAGCTCTACGACAAGATTGTCGAAGCCTATCTGGAGACCATTCAGACTTATCGCAAGCTGGGGACCTACCCGGCATCCCTGGATCAGATGAAGCGCTGGCTGGCCCGGGTGGGCTGGGAGATGCAGAGCAGCACGGCCGGGGAGAGAGAACGCGCGCTGCTGGCCGGTCGCGATGAGGTATTGGAATGGCTGGGCCAGGCCATGGCCGTCGAAGGAGATTCGGCCCCGGAGGAAGCCAGGCAATTCCTGGATTACGTGGAACGGCGCAGCGGGCTGTTGATCCCCAGCGGACCCGATCAATTCGCTTTCGTTCACCTGACCTTTCAAGAGTATTTCGCCGCCTTCCATTTGCGCGGTCGACTGGGGCGGTTCGAGAAACTGGCGGCGGAGTGCGCGCGCCTGGTCAAGCACCGGCACTGGCACGAAACGCTGGTCCTGCTCTTTGAGATGCTGGCCGAGTTCCCGGGCGCCGGCGATGATCTGGTGGAGAGACTGGTGGAAGCCGAGGACGCCGCGGAGCGGACAGGCGCGGCGGAGCTCTTTTCGGCTTTGCTCCTGGATGACCAGAGCGGACTCCGCCCGAACAAACAGAGAGAGTTGATCGAACTTGCCCTTGAACTCGTGTGCAATCAATATCATGAATCGATCGTAAACAACATCAAGCAGCTACCCGGACCACGCCGTAAGCAAGTCGACGCCTGGCTCGATCGGCAACTGGCAGAGGCCAGGCCCAAGCAGATCGGTGCCGATTTCTTTTTGGTGGGAAGCCTCTTGCGGGAGGATTGGCCGGACCGCTTGGGAAAATGGGTGACCCGGCAGGGGGATCTCGGATGGACCGAAGGGCAGATCGAAGATATCGCCTGGGCCGGTGTGGGAAGTGTCGAGGTGTGTGACTGGGCAGCGTCAAAGTTGCCTTTGCCGGTGTGGCTGTCTTCCAGTACCTCGGGACGACTGAGTCTGGCTGAAATCAATCTCCCGGCCATTCTGTCGACGGGCGCCCGTACCCCCCGGCGTCAGTTGGTGGTTCAGTCTGCTTTAGCCCAGACCGCCAGCCGTTCTCAGATCATGAGGTCTACTGTTTTGTGGGCTCAGGATCGGGAGCGGGCTCGGGTTCTGGCTCGGGATCTGGTTCTGGCTCGGGATCTGGTTCGGGCTTGGGCCCGGGCTCTGGTTTGGGAGCAGGCTCGGGCTTGGGCTCGGGATCGGGCTGTGGCTCTGGCCGGGGAGCGGGCTCTGGCTTGGGAGGTGGCTCAGGCTCTCGCCGATGCCACCTTATCGCAACCTCTTCAACTGTCCGAAATCAAGAGTGAGATTGCGGCAATGACCGCCGCTGCGGAAGGTTTGTTCTTTTCTCCGGATGCTCCCCGCGAGCAGTTCGACTCCACCATCCGCTCCTTACAAGGCCTGGCGGCAGCAAAGGACGATTGGACGCGCCTGCTAGCTCTTTCCAGCCTGCTCCTGCTGGGGCGGGGAACTCCAGAGTGGTGCGCCCAACGGAATGAACTGCTGGACAAAGGCATCCTGAAGGCGGGGCGGTTCACCTTTCCCCACGAGTTGCATGCGGAAACTGAAAGCGACGCCTTCCGCAAGGAGTTGCCGGAAGTCCTCCGCATGGCCTTCCTGCACGACCCCAAAGAGCCGTGGCTGAGGCCGGAGGATTTCGACCCCTCCAATCCGGACTCGCGTTTCTTCCTTTCCACACCACGGGAGTTCTACGCCCTGGCGGCGGAGGTCCTGGACCCGGCAGACGAGACCGGGCTGGCAAAGTGGCGAAAAAAGACGACATAACCTGGCGAGTCAAGTCTCCCGGGGTCGCCTGGCAGTGGGAGAATCTGTCATCTCGATCCAGGCTTTTGAGGCTCCGGCTCGGTATCGGTATCGCTATCGCAATCGGCGATCGACATCAGGCGCATTGCTCCCGCCATCGCAATCGACGGCGATAGCGATTGCGAACCCGATTCCGATAGCGATGAAGACCCCGCTACCCCACCACTTGCCGATCGGAAGCGCGGGCTCGCTGAATTCCTGAGATCGTAATACTCGGACAGGCTCCTGGCGGCCAGCTCAGCCGACGGGGACACTGTCGCCAGACTCAGGGCGCCGTGACCAGGGGTAGATCGATGTAGCTCGCCCGGCCCGGCGCGTGGTAGAGGCGCTGGACGGCCTTTCGGTAATCTCCGGGTTTGGCCCGGAAAATGTTGGGGACGAACGTCTGCGGGTTGCGGTCGTAAAGTGGAAACCAGCTCGACTGCACCTGCACCATGATCCGGTGGCCAGCCCGAAAGACGTGGTTGGCGGTGGGCAAGGCGAAGCGGTAGACCAGGGGTTGGTTGGGAGGAATGGGCTGTGGGTTCTGGAGGCTGACCCGATAGCGACCGCGGAAAATGTCGCCCGAGACCATCAGCTGGTAGCCGCCCATGACCGGCTGACCAGCCACTTCGTCGGGATAGACGTCGATCAACTTGACCACCCAGTCCGAATCGGTACCACTGGTGGAAGCCACCAGGTTGGCGACCGGCTGCCCGCTGATCTTCACCGGCGAGCTCAGCACGTCCGAGACGAAGACCAGGACATCCGGGCGCCCGGAGGCCTCGCGCTGGTCGTCGACGAGCCACTGGGGCCAGGTCAGGTCGCCGTAGCCGACGGGACGAATGGGGCGGCTGCGGAAGGGCACCGGCTTGGCCGGGTCTGAGACGTATTCATCGAAGGGCTCATCGCCAGACTTGGGCGCCTCGAAGCCCAGCTTCAGGCCGGCCCCAAGATAAAGCGGAGAGGGTCGCACCTCGCAGCCACTGGCGCAGCCGGAGGGCCAGGAGGTCAGGCTCCGCCAGGTATTGGTGCCGGTTTCAAAAGCAGCGACCGGTGGCACCTCGGCCCGGGCCGCGCCCTCTTTGAGATACTGGTCCAGAAAGGGTCGCAGGATCTGTTGGCGGAAGTGAAGAGCGGTGTCGGCTCCGAATTTCACGGCACCCAGCGAGCTGCCGTCCTCGATTTCCTGGCCGTGATGCCAGGGACCCAGGACCAGGAAGACCTTGTCGTTACCACTGTCCTTCGGCTCAATGGCCCGGTAGACGGCAATGGCGCCGTAGATGTCCTCCTGGTCCCAGAGACTGTGGACCAGCATCACCGGTACCTTCAGTGGCTGTGCCGCCAGCGCCTTGTCCACCGCCTGCTCTTGCCAGAAGGCGTCGTAGCTTGGATGTTCCAACAGCTTGCGCCAGAAGCCGATCTGCTCCAGACCCCGACGCTGACCCAGGCCCCCGGCCGAGATGGCCTGCATATACATGTCATAGTCGTCGTAATGGCTCGTCCACCACTTGGCCTTCGAGGTCCGAGTCGCCTCCTGTTGGTAAATATAGGGCATCATTTGCTGGCGGAAGGCACCGTTGTGGAACCAGTCATCGCCGATCCAGCCGTCGACCATGGGATTCATGGGGACGGCTACCTTGAGGGCCGGATGCGGATCGACCAGGGCCATCAAGGAGAGGAAACCGTCATAGGAGATGCCGAGGATGCCGACCCGGCCGTTGCTTTCCGGGACGTTTTTCACCAGCCAGTCAATAGTGTCGTAGGTATCGGTGGCGTGGTCGACCGGCGTCGGGTTTTGGGGCCCGCGCAGGGGCCGATTCATCACATAGCCTCCCTCGGAACCGTACTTGCCCCGCACATCCTGGACCACCCGGATGTAGCCGCCCTCGAGGATCACATCGGTGGCGTTGTCGTAGCCGTTCAGGATGGAACCCAGGTGGGCGCTCTGGGCGTGGCTTGTCAGCTCGCTGGCGTTGTAGGGCGTGCGTGTGAGGAGCATGGGAGCCCTGCTGGTCCCCCTGGGCACCAGGATGACGGTGTGCAGATTCACGCCGTCCCGCATAGGGATCATCGCCTCGCGCCTGGCGTAGTCAAAGCTCTCGGTCACGGGCTCGAAGTGGGTCGGCGTCTCGCTGGGCAGGTCCGCGTGGGGGGGTTTTGGCCGGGCGCTCTGAGCCCACGAGGGATTGACGAAGAGCAGGGGGACCAGCACCGGTGCGATCCAAGCCAGGGGCAAAAGACGGTCGGTCAGTTTCATCTGTGTTTCCTCAAAGATGGGAGAAAAAGGCAGGCCCCAGCTTCGCTTCTCAGACAACCGCCAGCAAGGGTGATTTTCTTGGGGGCAAAGCAGCCTGGCCTGTCCAATCTCACAGTCAGTTGTCGCCATGAACAAGAGAGGTGAGCCGCTTTGGCCTTTATTGTTCGCCACAACTCAGCCACGGAGTAACGGAACACTTGCCTGAGTGTCTGTCCGTTCGAGTCCATGTCTGTCCCCTTTGCTTGGCCCAAGCTAAACCCGTTGGCCGACTGTTGTGCTGCGATGTGCACGGGCCGGTGGGGTTCGGAACCACGGCAATGTCGCTACACCGCTGGTCGGTCTGAGGCGGAGCCTCGCTACGAATAGTCCTGGCCAGTCAGCGCCGCCAGACACAAGTCCGGGATGCGTTGAAAATGCGGCCGGTTCCGCGTCAGCAGCATGGCGTTTCGGGAGAGGCAGATTCCTGCGATGAGGTAGTCCGCCATTCCAATCCCTTCGCCTCTCGACTCGAGATGATGCCGGAGGCCGGCGGCGATCTCCCCCGCGTTGGGCTCCAATGGAAGAATCACCAGGGCAGCCAGCAGCCCCTCGACACGGCTCTTCTGAGTCGTCCGCCGCGCCCCTGAGAGGAGTTCGAAGGAGGTGACAACGGTAGTGGCCAGACGGCCGCTGGAAAGCTCCAGGTCGATTCGGCTCCGCGCTGGCTCGGCCCCCTTCAGGGCATCGATCAAAATGTCCGTGTCGGCCACGATCATCGCCAGTGCTCCCTTAAGACTCGCACCGACTGGCGCAGCGATTCCGCCTCCTTTTCGCTCAAAGAGCCCAGCGTGGCGCGCGCGGCAGCCACACGTTCCAGGCGGCTTTGATTCTCCCTGAGATACAGTTCGAGGGCTTCCTGAACCAATCTCGAAAATCCCTTTTCACCCCGTTCGGCTGCCAGCTCGAGAAGGCGGGCTCGCTGTTCGTCGGGGATCTCAACCGTGGTTCTCGTCGACTGTAATATGACATACATGCACATGCATGTCAAGTCGGATCGGGAAACTCGCCAGTGGCCTTTTCCTGGGCCGTCCGGTGGAAGTGAAACCGTCGCCGGAATGGGTGGACGAAGAGCTGCACGGTGCCAAGCGGCATGGGACTCCGAGAGGGGGTGGGGCCGGGTGAACTGGGTCCGCTTCCCCATCATGACAAACCTGAGAATCAAAACCGCATTGGCCATCGCAAAAAATCAGGGAGACGGGCCACGCGAACCGTCCAACACCTGGGTCCAGAGTCCCACCTTCCAATGTGGTAGCATCGACCCTTTAGGTTCAGATAAGGGAGTTCCTACATGAGATGGATGCCTTCACCTCTCGTTTCAAGAGTGCTGCTTTTTCTCTGCTTGCCCCTGGGCACCCTTGAAGCCGCCGCAGCGCCCGTCATTGCTTCCCCCGAGGACTATTTTGGTCATCGGATCGGTGCCGATGGCAAGCTCGTGAGCTGGAGCGGTATCGTCGACTACCTGCGCGGGGTGGAGGAGGCCTCGGATCGAGTGCATGTCCGCGAGATCGGCCCCACCACCGAGGGTCGCCCCTTCCTGCTGGTTGAGATCTCCAGCCAGTCGACCATGGCTGATCTGGAGGCTTACAAGCGGCTGCAACGACAACTCTACTTCCAGGACCACCACCCCGGTCAGGATCCGGCCGCGGTTCACTCCCGGGAGCAGGAAAAGGAGATCTTGGAACGCGGAAAGGCCGTCGTCCTCATCACCTGCACCGTCCACTCCACCGAGGTCGGAGCCGCTCAGATGAGCCTGGAGTTGGTCCACAGGTTGGCGACCGAGAACACGCCCCGGGTGCGGAAGATTCTGGACAACGTCATCTTTCTTCTCGTTCCCAGCTTGAACCCGGATGGCCAGGCCATGGTTGCCGACTGGTACAACTCCCACCTCGGCGGCGAGTTCGAAGCGGGTCCCTTGCCCTGGCTCTACCATCCCTATGTGGGCCACGACAACAACCGCGACGTCTACATGTTCACTCAGATCGAGACACGGCTGATCGGCCAGGTGCTCTACAAAGACTGGTTCCCGTCCATCTGGCTGGACGAGCACCAGATGGGCTACACAGGACCCCGCATCTTCACCATGCCGGCCACCGACCCCATCAACATCAACGTGCACCCGCTCATCTACCGTCTTAACGGCCTCTATGGCCAGGCCCAGGCGGCGGGCCTGGAGGCGGCCGGCAAGGTGGGGATCATCTACGACTACACCTACACCAATTACTGGGAAGGGGCCATGGCCTGGGCAGGCTGGTGGCACAACCAGGTGGGGATGCTGACCGAGGTGGCCAGTGCTCGGCTGGCCACCCCCACCGAGCAGCGCCTGGCCAAACTGGGCACGCTCCCCTCCGGTCCCCGCCCCAGTTTTCGACGGGCCTTTCGCCGCATGATGGAACATCCGGACGAACCCCTGGCTCCACCCCGCGATGTCCAGCCCCGCACCGCCTATCCCCGCCCCTGGCTGGGCGGCAAATGGAGTCTGCGCGACATTGTGGACTACGAGCTGGTCGCTTCTCTGGCCTTGCTGGAAGCGGCGGCCGACACCCGGCGCCAGCTCCAGCAGCAGATCTACGAGATCAATCGCTCCACCATCGCCCAGTTTCTCGAGGGCCAGAAGAGGGGACGAGCCGAGGAGGTGCGCAAGAAGGGCGGTTACGGTGAGGTTCCCGAAGCCCTCCAATCCGAGCAAAGGGAGACGGGCCGTCTGATGCCCGGTTTCGTGGGCTCACCAGACACGCCTTACGCCATCCTCGCGCCCACCCGGCAGCACGACCCTCCCGAAGTGAGCAAGATGCTCCAGGCCCTGGAGGCGGGAGGCGTGGTGGTGGAGCGTGCCAGGGGGGATTTCGTGGCTGCGGAAAAGTCCTACCCAGCCGGCACTTACGTGATTCGCCTGGCTCAGGTGTTCGGCCGCTATGCCAAGGACATGCTGGAAGACCAGAGCTACCCCGAAGTCCGCCTGGCTCCCTCCCTCCCCCCCCAACCTCCCTACGACGTCACGGCCTGGTCACTGGGAAAGCAGATGGGAGTGGAAACCCGATTCATAGACGAGCCCTTCGAGGCGGCGCTGGAGGTCGTTTCCGGCGTACCCCTCCCCCGGGGGCGGTTGGAAGGCACTGGAAACACTTTCCTGATCGACGCCGTTTACAACGATGGCTTCAAGCTGGTCAACCAACTGCTGAAGAACGACGCCCACATCCGGCGGACCGTGGTGGGATTCGATGCCAGCGACCACCATTTCGTGCCCGGAACCTGGGTCGTCCAGGGGCCGGCACAAGAGGAGGTGGAATCTCTGGCCGGAAAGACCGGATTGACCGTATACGCCTCGCCGCGCGTGCCGGATGTCGAGATGGTCACCACCGCTCAGCCGCGGATCGCCCTTTATCAACCGTGGGGCTCCAACATGGACGAGGGCTGGACCAGGTGGCTTCTGGAAGAGTACGGGTTCGACTACACGACCCTCCATCCCCAGGATCTGCGCGCAGCCGGGCCGGAGGGTGCAGCTCGCCTCGATGATCTTCGAATTCCGGCCAAGGCCCGTGCCGAGTGGCCGCCTCATGTGGCGGCGCGGGCGCCTCGTGAGGTGGTGGCGGCACCCCTCGGCAATCGTTTCGACGTGCTCCTCTTCACCCATCAGAACGCCGAGGAGATCGTCAAGGGAAACGACTTCCCTGTGATTCCCCCCGTTTATCGAGGGGGCATCGGCGAAGAAGGGTTGGCGGCCGTCAAGGAATTCGTCAAAGCCGGCGGTACCGTGGTGGCCCTGGGCAACGCCACCAGCCTCTTAATCAAAGACTGGCCCATTCCGGTCCGCAACATCGTGGCCAAGGTCAAGTCGGAGGAGTTTCTCATCCCGGGTTCCATCCTGAAGATCCAGTCCGACCCTGACCATCCTCTGGCCTGGGGCATGCCGCCAACCTCCTACGGCTACTTCATTCGCAGCCCCGTCTTTACCCTCAGTGACGGGTTCCGCAGTCAGCGGGCGAGCGTGGCGGTCCGCTATCCCAATCAGGATCTGAAGGCTTCGGGCTGGACACACGGAGAGGAGCTGATCGCCGGGCACGCGGCCGCCGTGCAGGTGGACTTTGCAGAAGGGGGGCGTCTCATCCTATTAGGACTCCGGCCCCAGCACCGAGCCCAGACACACGCCACTTTCAAGCTCCTGTTCAACGCCCTCACGAACCCCGGCTGAGGCAAAGTCTCGAGCACAAGACATCCAGC
>JBHHYX010000159.1:0-10814 GCA_046757765.1 Acidobacteriota bacterium
AATGGAGTGGATTGAGGGCAGCCTGGCCCTTTCTCGCCAAGAGGGGCAATCCCCCGATGGGGAAGCTCTGGGCAAGCAGATTCAAGGAAGAACTCCCGACCATCCCCACACCATCGTGGGCATTATCGAGCACATGCACGGGTCCTGGCCCACGCGTGTGAGGGAGTGACTCGGAAAATGTCCTTGGATTCGGGAAAGGTATCGGCAATCGGGAATCGCCATCGGCCTGGATTGCAATGGCGGGGCGGGGAATGCGCGTGAAGTGTCGATAACCGATAGCGATCCCAAGTTCCCAGAATCTGGCTCGAAACTACAACTGGAGCCGTCCAGGAAATTCAGTTTGCGGTGCTCCCTTCATTGACGTCCGCCAAGAGTGGATAATAGGGTGGAGCGGAGTCTGGAAGCGAGGAGAAACCGCATGGCCGAACGCACCGGAAAAGGCCCCGTCATGCTCGTGATCATGGATGGCTGGGGGTTGCGGGAAGAGAAGGATTTCAACGCGGTCAAACTGGCCCGAACGCCGAATTACGATCGGCTGACGCGCCGCTATCCCTTTACCGCCATCTCCACCAGTGGAACCGACGTGGGCTTGCCCAGGAAGACCATGGGCAACAGTGAGGTGGGCCATCTCAACATCGGCGCCGGGCGCGTGGTGTGGCAGGAGTTGATGCGGATCAACAATGCCATTGTCGACGGAAGTTTCTTCGACAACCCGGCCCTGCGGGGAGCCATTGAGCACGCCCTCGAGCAGGGCTCCCGCCTTCACCTTTTCGGATTGGTCTCCAGCGCTTTCGTGCACTCCTGCGAGGAGCACTATTTTGCCCTCATTCGGATGGCCTGCCGCTATGGTTTATCGCGGGATCGGGTCATCTTCCATGTCTTCACGGACGGCCGCGACACGCCGCCCCGCTCGGGTCTGGCCGCTGTTTCGGATTTGGAGCGCAAGCTCAACCTCTACCAGACGGGGGTGGTGGGTACTCTCATCGGGCGTTATTACGCAATGGACCGGGACAAGCGCTGGAATCGAGTCGAACTCGCCTACAACGCCATGGTCCACGGAGAGGCGGAGTTTACAGCCGGCAGTGCCGGGGAGGCGGTGGCGAAGGCCTACGGCCGCGCCGATGGTCACCCCAAAGACGCCCCCTATCCGGCCGAGACCGATGAGTTCATCCGTCCCACCGTGATCGTCGACGCGGCAAATCGTCCGCTCGGTTTGATCCGTGACGGGGACGCCGTGGTCAGTTTCAATCACCGGTCCGACCGTCCTCGGGAGATCGTTCGGGCCCTCATCGAAGAGGATTTTGAAGAGCGCACCCGCAACGATCCCATACCGGGATTCGAGCGTCGGCGCCCGCCTCGGGTACATCTGGTCACCCTGACCGACTATCGGGCCGGCTTCCCCTCTCCGGTGGCTTTCGACGCTCGGCCCCTGGCGGGGACCCTGGGGGAAGGGATCAGCGACGCCGGGGGGACGCAGTTTCACACGGCGGAAACGGAGAAGTACCCGCACGTGACTTTTTTCTTTAACGGAGGCCGTGAAGCACCCTTTGCAGGTGAGGAGCGCTACATGGCCGCCTCGCCCCAGGTGGCGACCTACGACCTCCAACCCAGCATGAGCGCGCCGGAGGTCACCAGGCGGGCTCTGGAGGCGATCCGGTCGGGGCGGTTTGATTTTCTGGTTCTCAACTACGCCAACGGTGATATGGTGGGTCACACTGGGGTTCTGGCGGCGGCCATCGAGGCGGTCGAAGCGGTCGATGAAGGACTGGGTGCGCTCTGCCAAGCTGTCCTGGCGATGAAGGGAGAGGTGCTGGTGACGGCCGACCACGGCAACTGCGAGCAGATGTGGGACGAGACCAGCAACGGCCCCCACACCGCCCATACCACCAACCCGGTGCCCTGCTTCCTGGTCTCCCATCGTTACCAGCAGGCGCGACTGCGAGAGGGCGGCCGCCTGGCCGACCTGGCACCCACCCTGTTGCAGCTGCTCGCCTTGTCCGCCCCGCCCGGAATGGAGGGTCAAAGCCTGATCCAAGAGTGACTGCCCGTCTGTTGGTATCAAGGGCTGGGCCCCGGATTTCTCCCTCGCGCAATCGTGGCGAGGTGGGTGGAGAGGGGACAGTCTGTTATTGCCACTTGCTAATCCTGCTCGGTGGAGAAAAAAGAGGTGATCGAGGGATTTGTCACTCCAGAGCTGACTGAGGGCGAGGCCGAAGAGATCGCACGCTGCTTCTACGGTTTGAGGACGCGAGCGCTGGCGTTGCCCGGCGAACGTGATCGGAACTTCCTCCTGCGAGGCGACTCCGGCCAGGAGTTCGTGCTCAAGGTTGTCGCGCCCGGAGAGCGAAGAGAAGCGTTGGAGCTTCAGGATAGAGTTCTCGCCCATCTCTCTGAAAGCACTCTACGCGGTGTTGTCCCCAGAGTCCTTCCCACCCGATCCGGAGAACCCATGGCATTCTTGAGGGGTGGAGGGGAGTCCTCCTTGCGGGTCCGTCTGCTGACCCATCTTCCCGGGACTCCGCTGGCCCAAGTGCGGCCCCACAGCGCCCAGCTCCTTGATCGCCTCGGTTCCCTTCTGGGGAGGTTGGATGGGGTGCTGCAAGGCCTCTCGGATCGGTCCTTCAACCGTGATTGCGACTGGGACTTGAAGAACGCGTTGCGATTCCGTCTTTGGACCTCATGCATTTCGGATGTCGACCGGCGTCTTCGGGTGGAGGAAATCTTTCGGGAATTCGAAGACCATCTCCAACCTGTTCTGCAAGGGTTGCGCCGCTCCCTGATTCACAATGACGCCAACGACTACAATATTCTGGTTCAAGACCGAGGGTTGGAAGGGCAGAGGATCAGCGGTCTCATCGATTTCGGGGACCTGGTCCTGACCCACACGGTCTGTGAAGTCGCCATTGCCGCCGCCTATGCCATGTTGGACAAGAGAGACCCCGTCGGGGCCGCCGCTCGAGTGGTAGGGGGCTATCATCGAGAATTCCCCCTGACCGAGACGGAGCTGGAACTGATCTATCCCCTCCTTCGAACCCGACTGGCCGTCAGCGTCACCAACGCCGCCCGGCAGAGAGAGCGCCGTCCCCAGAATACCTATCTTCAAATCAGCGCCAGGCCCGCCTGGGACCTTCTCGACCAGCTGCGAGGGACGCCTCCGCACCTGGCCCACTACCGGTTCAGGCAGGCCTGTAATCTGACGCCCTGTCCCCGCAGCCGAGCCGTCGTCGGTTGGTTGACATCGCACAGGAAAGAGATCGGGAAGGTTCTGGAGACGAAGTTGACGGGTCAACCTGTCTCCGTATTCGATTGGAGTGTGGACAGCCTGGAGCTGGGTTCTTTCGATCCGGAGCGACCTCTGGCCTTCCGGGACTTGCTGCTCGACCGACGCGCGGAGGCGAAGTCTGTGATCGGGGTCGGGCGCTATCACGAGCCGCGGCTCATCTACCAAAACGAGGTCTTTGATCGGGGTCTGGAAGACCGGCTTCGGCGTCCCACTCTGCATCTGGGAATCGATCTGTTCACGGCCCACTCCTCGCCCGTCTTTTCGCCCTTGGAAGGGATCGTCCACAGCTTTCAGGAGAACGCCAGTCAAGACTATGGACCGACTCTGGTGCTTCGACATGATGTCGGCGGGGAGGTCGGCTTCTTCACCCTCTATGGGCAGATCAGCAAGAAGTCGCTCCATCGCCTGAAAGCGGGCAGACCGGTGGCAAAAGGAGAGAGGATCGCCTGGGTGGCGCCGGCGGAAGAAAATGGAGGCTGGCCGGCCCACGTTCATTTCCAGATCATCACTGATCTTCTGGGACATCGGGGCGTTTTTCCGGGAGTGGCCTTGCCCGAGCAGGGCGAGATCTGGCGAAGCCTCTGTCCCGACCCGAATTTGATCCTCCAGATCGGTTCCGACAAGTTGTTGTCAAGTGAGCTGGGAAGGGAAGAACTCCTCCGGGTCCGGAGCCGCCACGTCGGGCCCTCTCTGAGCATCGCCTACCGGAAGCCTCTCCAGATCGTCCGGGGATTCGGGTCTTATCTGTATGACGAAGTGGGACGACCCTATCTCGACGCCGTTAACAATGTGGCTCATGTGGGCCATTGCCATCCCGAAGTCGTCAGAGCCGCGGCCGAGCAGATGGCGGTCCTCAACACCAACACGCGTTATCTGCACAATCGCCTCACCCGTTATGCCAGGAGACTGTGTGCCTTGTTTCCGCCACCGCTGGACGTCTGTTTTCTCGTCTGCAGCGGCAGCGAGGCCAACGAACTGGCTCTGCGGCTGGCCCGGACCTACACCGGACAAAGGGATGTGATCGTCCTGGAGGGAGGCTATCACGGCAACACCGGCGCGCTGATCGAAATCAGCTCCTACAAGTTCGACGGTCCGGGAGGAACCGGACCGCCTCCCTACGTTCACAAAGTCCCCATGCCCGACCTGTACCGGGGGGAATTCAAGGCCTCCGATCCCGAGGCGGGGCGGAAGTATGGGCGTAGCGTCCAGCGGGCGGTCCGGCAGATCCAGCAAAGCGGCAGGGGGCCGGCTGCGTTCATCTACGAATCGATGCCCGGCTGCGGAGGTCAGATCGTGCTCCCGGAGGGTTATCTGGGGGAAGCCCAGCGTTGGGTCAGAGAGGCGGGAGGCGTCTGCATCGCCGACGAGGTCCAGGTGGGATTCGGCAGAGCCGGCTCCCACTTCTGGGCCTTCCAGACGCAGGGGGTGGTGCCCGACATCGTCACGCTCGGAAAACCGATCGGAAATGGCCACCCGCTGGCGGCTGTCGTGACCCGGCGCGAGATTGCCGATCGTTTCAACAACGGTATGGAGTACTTCAATACTTTCGGCGGAAATCCCGTCTCCTGTGCGGTAGGCCTGGCCGTCCTGGCTGTGATCGAGAAGGAGGGCCTGCAGGAGAATGCTTTGCGGGTAGGCCGACATTTGAAGGGGGGTTTGAAAAAACGGCAGACGGGGTTCCCGATCATCGGCGATGTGAGAGGACGGGGTCTCTTCCTGGGGGTGGAACTGGTCAGCGACACCGCCAGCCTGGCACCGGCCGCCGAAGAGGCGGCTTATGTAGTGGAGAGAATGAAGGAGAACGGAATCCTCATCAGCGCCGACGGCCCCTGGCACAATGTCCTCAAGATCAAACCTCCACTGGTATTTTCGCAAGAGGACGCCGATTATCTGGTGGCAACTCTGGAGAGCATTCTGAACGAGACTTTTCTCTCCACCACTTCGCTAGGAGTGAGAAGTCCGGGCTGATGGTAACCAAAAATGCTTGAGATTTCGATTCTCGAGTTGAGCGATTCCGCCGCCAAGTCACTGAACCACGAACGTCAGTGAGTGGCCATCCGGATTGGGCCGGGCGCTGACGCTTCGGTTCAGTTGACACGGCATAGCCAACGGCGCGCACGCCATCAATGCAACGCATCTGAGGGCAAAATCCTCAGAATTCGGCGGTAAGCGGCTAACGTTGCTGGTCTTTCTCCCAATAAAACGGTTTTCTCTGGCGGGGATGATTGCCGATCTCATTCATTGTCCGGGCGTCGAAAATTCGACCGTTCACGGCAGTGTAGCGGATCTTCTCGGAGTTGCGGATGGTCTCCAGAGGATTGCTCTCCAAGACGATGAAATCGGCGAGCTTGCCCGTTTCGATCGATCCCAGATCCCGGTCCAGGCCCAGGTAGCGGGCCCCGGCCAGTGTACTGGCCCGCAGCGCCTCCAGGGGTGACATCCCCCCCTGAACCAACATCCACAATTCCCAATGAGCGGCCAACCCTTCGCGTTGGCCGTGAGCGCCGAGTTGGATGGAAACGCCGGCGTCCAGCAATTGCTTGCAGATTCGAGCATTGTTGAAGTGATTGTATTCCTCCTCGGGGGCCATGATGCGCCGCCGTGACCGAGGGTCGACGGCAAAGCGCGGCACAAAGCTGAGCAGGCGTTGGTTCTCCCACACTCGAGTGTGCTGATACCAGTAATTCTCTCCCCAGATGCCTCCGTATCCGACCACCAGAGTGGGGGTGTACCCGCTTCCGCTGTGTCCCCAAAGCTGGGTGACGTCCTGATACACTCTTTCGACGGGAATCGAGTGTTCGACGCCGGTGTGACCGTCCACCACCATCGTCATATTGTGCTCGAAGAGCGAGCCTCCTTCGGGGACAACCATCATCTCCAATTCGCGCGCCGCGGCAATGATCTGCTGGCGCTGGTCGCGCCGGGGCTGGTTGTAACTCTTGACGCTGAAAGCACCGGCCGCTTTCATTCGCCTGAGATGAGAACGGGCGTCTTCGAGGCTGTCGATTTCCGCCTTGAAGGCCCCGGACGCGCCGTACAGGATGGTCCCGGTTGAAAAGATGCGAGGTGCGATGATCAGTCCGGCGCGCGCCATCTCGCTGGCGGCAAAAATGGTGCTGGTGTCGTTGGAGGGATCGTGAACAGTGGTGACGCCGAAGGCCAAACCGGCGAACGCCTTCCAGTTCTGCTGGGGAACAATTTCGTTGCGGCCTTGCGGCCCGTGAGCGTGAACATCAATCAAGCCCGGCAGAATCGTCAACCCCCGCCCGTCCAGAACATGTGCGTCCGAAGGGACGGCGACGTCGCTGCGGGGCCCCACTGCCTTGATCCGATTCTCCTCCACCAGGAGAGTCCCATCTTCAATGACTTCCTCGCCTCGCATAGTGATGAGGCGGGCGCCAACCAGAGCCAGACGCCCCGAGGGGACGTCGCTGAGGGCTTGAAAAGAGATGTTGAGACCCTTTTCGGGGGGCCCGGGTAACTCGTCCGGGGCGCCCTCCCTGAAAGCGAACGCGTCTTTGAGATCGCGGGTGAAGAATTCCGGTCCTAGAGCCCAGTGCAGTTGTGTACTGTCGCCGGACCAATGCAAATACTCACCCGCGTCGCGAGAAACTTGTCTGATAGGTAAGGATTTGGTCTTGGGACCGAGGTCGATCGGCTTGCCCGTCTTGGCCAGAGGGGTGATGAAGGCGTTGAACCTTTCGCTGAAGGCGAGCCATTTCTCATCGGGAGAGAGGCTGAATTCGGTGGCGTTGTCGCTGAGGACGTGAGTGCGCGGGTCGCTGCCGTCCAGATCGATGCTTTTCAAGGCCCGTTTGTTTTTGGCTTCGAAGGTCATGAAATAGACGCGATCACTGGAGGCGCCGAACTGGGGGCGGATGCCCTTCCTGGTGATGAGTTGTGGCGTGCCGCCGCCTGCCGGTGTCCAGTAGATCCCCGGATCATGGGACCAGGTCGGGCTGGTGAGAAAGCCGCCCGAGGTCTTGCGGTAAACCACCCTGGCCCCATCGGGCGAAAAGACCGGTTCCAGATAGTATCCCGGCTCCCGGCTGATGAGCCGGCCTTCGCCGCCATCGACGGAGACGATTCGAATGGAGCCCAGGTCATCGTCGTTCCAGGTCGTGTAGACGACCCAGCGTCCATCGCGCGAGAAAGAGGGGTAGAGTTCAAAGTGGTCGCTTTGCGGGGTTAAGCGTCGTGGCCTGCCGTCGGGCAGATCTCGGATATAAAGAGATCCCAAGGCTTGATACACCACCTTGTCACCCAGTGGCGAACTCTCCACCCATCGAAGCATTTTGACGTCAAACTTGGGGGGAGCCACCGTCACCGGAAAGCGCACCGTTTGGACGATCTCTCGGGTACTGTGCAGGTGAAAGGGAATGACGCTCGTTTCGCGGGTCTTGACATCGATGCGGCGGATTTTTCCCCGCGCCCAGAAGACGATCGACTGGCTGTCGGGCGTCCAGGCGATTCCCGGATAGACGCCATGGATGGCCCAGGTCTCCTGCATGTCTCGCTCCAGATCGTCATAGAGGGGCCATTCGGTGCCGGATTCCGTATCGCTCAGGAAGAGGACGCTCCGGAAGCGCACGCGCCGAACAAAGGCCAGCCGCTTGCCGTCGGGCGAAGGTGTGGGGCGAATGGCCCCGCCCGGCCCGCCAATGAAGCGCTCCACCTCGCCGGTGTTGCGGTCGAGTCGGTTGATGGCGTAAATCTGCCGGTTGGAATCTTTGTTGTACTGGAAGGTCGGGCCGGGAGTGACATCCTGGCTGTAATAGAGGTAGCGGCCGTCGGGGGAGAAAGCGGGCTCGCCCAGATCCTTCTGGTCATTGGGCCGCTTGGTCATCTGAAGTCCCTCGCCTCCAGCTCGATGATAGAGCCAGATTTCGCCGGCGCCCAGGGAGCGTCGCGAGGTGAAGTGCTTGCGGGCGGCAAGAAATTGGCTATCCGGTGTCCAAGCCGGGCTGTTCAAGAGGCGGAAGCTCTCTTTGGTGACCTGCTGGGGATCGGATCCGTCGCGCCCCATGATCCAGATATTGTCTCCGCCGGCGCGGTCACTGGTGAAGGCGATATGGCGGCCGTCGGGGCTGTATCGCGGCTGCATATCCCAGGCCATGCCGCTGGTCAGGGCCTTGGCCTCGCCGCCGGTGATGGGAATGGTGTAGAGGTCGCCCAGAAGATCGAAGACCACTTCGTCCCCTTGGGGGCTCACATCCAGGCTCATCCAGGTCCCTTCATCGGCGTCAATCTTGACTTCTTCCCTGGGCCCCGGGGGATTGTTGACGTTCCACTTCTCTTTCTTATCCTTCTTCGACTCCTGGTCATTCTGCGATTCTTTGACACTCGACTCTTGTGGAAATGGGCCGGACCCGCTCCAGACCGTCCCACCCGTCCCCAGCCCGAGCGAAATCATCAGACTCAGAATCCGAAACCTGACGCCATTGCTGCTGCCAATCATGTGTTTCCTCCCGTGAAAAAGAGTCGCCAGGGAATAAAGTCTTGTCTACTCTTCACGTCCTGGCGTTGAGCTCCCGTCGTGAGACCTTCGATCTGCGACCCTCCCACCTCCTCGCTCCGGTCGGTCGTGAAGCCTTCAGGCTAGCGTAAGAGCCCCTGGAATTGCGAGACCGCCGGCCTGCTTTTTCCTCCTTTCTCTCCGATTCCAGGTTAAAGAAGGAAGAGGGGAAATTCTGGAGGGCCTTCCACGGAGGTCCCTTGTTGCCAAAGGGCGGCCCTTTCGAAGGCGCTCGAATCTCAAGTCCAAGTGCCTATCTATCAATAACTTCACCCACGATTCAGAAGGCTTCCGAACTCATTCAAGAAAACTTCCCGTCGGCTTCCGGACTTCCTCACCGACCGGGCGCTACTCCTGAGCTCGAACACAACGCGCACAGGAAAACAACGATGAGGAACTCCGCTGCCTCCGAAGTAGGTGGAGTAGACGAGCGTCGATCCTGTCGGGTTCAGTTTCGCCACGAAGGCGTCGAAACTCCCGCCTGGACTCGGCTGCAGGGGATTCGCAGTCGGAAAGTCAGAGGAAAGAGTGTTCCCCGTCACGTAGGCCTGGCCGGCGGCGTCTACGGCGATGCCCTTGACCTCGTCGAAGCTGCTGCCGCCCAGGTAAGTGGAGTAGGTGAGCCCCGACCCGCTGGGATTCAACTTGACCACATAGGAGTCGCGGTTGCCTCCGGCGCCTGGTTGTAAGGGGTTGGCGGTCGGGAAATCGATCGCTGGCGATCGCAGACTGGACAAGGAAAAGAATCACGACTGACAAGCGACAAAAGTCCATGGCCGTATCCTCCGGGTCGTGCTGGACGAGATCCTTCCCGTCGAGGTCACCCTGACCGATCCCTGAAACTGCGACAGGTCCTCCGCCGGGGTCCAGGTGAACTGGTCGACGAACTGGGCCAGGTGGCCCTTCGAATCCAGAGTCACCTGGGCGGAGGCCAGGACTGCCCCACTGGAGTCGACCAGCTACAGGGAGGCAGTGACCGAAACGCTGTCCAGGTTCATCCAGGCCCGCCCGCTATTGATCGCGCCTCGCGGTTCCCCCTGCCGTGGAAACCCGTTGCCGTCCATCCTACAGGAAAAACCTCGTGTAGTTTCGTGAGTCATTTCGTGCCTTTCGTGGGCAAGAAGGGGGAAGTTCTAAACGCTGTCTCACTTCTCCCAGCTGATTGGGACTTTTCGGAAGTTGACCGTTTCGGCCATGCGCACATTTGTAAAAAGCACTTTCTCCGCCCGAGCCTTGCTGCTCATGAGGGCGATGACTGTTCACGCAGCGGCCGGTTTCTCGGTTCTCCAACTGGATATGAAAAACAGTTTGACATCAACCCCTTGATCTAATCTTCTACAGCCCGTAGAATTCAAGTCCAACATGAAGTTTTCCTTCAAGCCATCGAGTAAGGGCGTCGCCCAGGTTCTCGGAGAACTGGAAAGCGCGGTTATCGAACAGGTCTGGCGAAATCCGGATTGCACGGCGCGGGAAGTTCTCAACCGACTGACCGGTCAACGGCAGCTGGCCTACACAACGGTCGTTACGGTCTTGGATCGGCTGCACAAGAAGGGATTCCTGAAACGCCGCCTCGACGGAAGAGCTTTTCTCTACAGCCCCGGGATCACCGAAACCGAGTTTCACAAGAGTGTTACCCGTGATGTTCTGGAAGGGTTGCTCAAGGAGGGCTCACGCCCGACTCTGTCGACCTTCGTGGATCTGGTCGCTGCCGATGAGGACCTCTTGAAAGAACTGGAAGAGTTGATCAAGCAGAAACGACCATGAGACTTGATTCGATCATTTACCTGGGACTTTCCTCGGCACTCATTGGGTTGCTGTCGGCTTGGTTATTCTCAATATTGACCTACCCTGTAGTACGAAGAATGGCGGCAGTTCGCCGGCATTTCCCCAGCGATTTCTGGTTCGGGGTCGGGGTCGCACCTTTTGTTATCGGCATTTCGTTTCTTTGCTTTGCGATCGGTTCTGGCTGGCTAAGCTTCGGGGGATGGCTCGTCGATCACTGTCCACGCCATCAGG
>JBHHYX010000160.1:0-10776 GCA_046757765.1 Acidobacteriota bacterium
TCTGGTGCAAATCTGAGCGCCAACTCTGCCAATCTATTCTTGCGCAAACCCTTAAGTGTCTTGGGATGGGAACTAGCTGGGGGTCACCTGGCGCGCTCGAGATAACGTCCCTCGCTCGGATCGACGCGTACTCGGTCGCCTTGGGAAATAAAGGGGGGAACCTGAATGACGATTCCAGTTTCCAATGTCGCCGGTTTGGGAGAATTACTGGCCGTGGCCCCTTTCAGTTCGGGCTCGGTCTCAACCACCTCCAGCTCCACAAATGAAGGCATTTCAATACCGATCGGTTGCCCTTCGAAAAACTCAACTTGAATCTTGAGCCCTTCCTTCAGGTAATTCCTGTAATCACCAAGCGCCTCGTCGTCCAGGGCGATCTGCTCGTAGTTCTCCGTATTCATGAAATGGTAATGAGCGCCATCGGCATACAAGTATTCCATCTGGTGCTGTTCCAAAGTCGCGCGATCCACCGCTTCCTGGGAGTTGAAGCGGATTTCGTAAGAAGCTCCGCTGCGAAGATTTCTCAGGTGGGCCCGCACCAGGGCCGCCCCCTTGCCAGGCGTTCGATGGCGGGATTCCATCACTCGATGAGGATCCCCCTTATAGAGGATCACCATGCCCTTGCGGAGTTGAACAGCTGGAATCATAGGCCGCAAAGATAACAAAACACGGTTTCCACTTCAAACAACCGCACCTCGACCAGGGACACGACGCCAACGTGAAGATCGATCGAGAAGGCAGTGCCCGAAAGTGGCTCCCTTTCGAGGCACTCACGTTCATGTATACCTGGGCGCTAAAGATCCCTCCTCGCCAGCCGAGGAGAGGAGCAGGGGCCGAAGCTCCTCGACGACACGGCGTCGGGCTCCAAGCCAGATCTGTCCGAGAGAATTGCACGCGCCGTCGAAGCGCAATATTTCGAGGAATCTTCTTGCGAACTTTTTTTGAAACTTCGACCTCCGTTTCTTTGTCTATACTCTTTGACATCATTGGTAGGAGTATGAAGGAACTGACAACGGAAACCTGCAGCCGTGAACATTTGATCGGCTTTTTGACAAACCAGCTCGAGCTTGACGAGAAACTGCAGTTCCTCTTTCATTTGGAGACCTGCAGCCAGTGTTGGGGCGAAGTCTACAACGCCAAGAAGGCTGAACATCCTCACTATTATAAGGGGTATACGCGTCAACTGAGGATTTCGGATCGAGAACTCCGGCGGATCGACGCGTCGCCCGAACCACTGCTCAAGCTGGCTTGAGTTGCGTTGCCGGAGGGCGCCTGACGACCTTGGGTCTCATTCCCGTATGGAAGTGAACCCGGGTTTCTTGCGCAGGAAATCAGCTCCCTGGCAGCTCGCCAATTCGCGATTCGATGACTCCAAGACGATCCCGGCCGCCAAGAACCGCATCCTCTCGAAGAATCAGACCTGAGTTGCGCGATTCTGGCGGATGGGAAGCGCCAAGATTTTTGTGTCCCTGCGGGTTGCGGAGACCGCAGGCATACCCGCCGCGGTCTGTCGAGGATCGACAAGATCCGCAGGGCGCGACAGATTGGTGCTCACCGCCGTCGAGAATCGCTCAATTTAGGTCAGAATCAGTTCTTGTTTGACTACTGTGAATGCGGCTAGAATTGCATCGAGATTCGAACTGGACCACAGGTTGGCCGGGATTCCCCGGGATGAATCTCCTTTCCGGGCTGAAGACAGATCAAGGGAGGAGCGATGGTCGACGTTATCTGGATTGGCTTCGCAACATCTTCAGTCGGCATAGCTTTTCTGACCCTCTTTGGCCTGATCTGGCCGAAAGAGGATTCTCTTCTTCAGACCTGGGGTTTTAGAATAGGGTTGACACTCTTGCTGTCGGGGGCAGCCCTCACTGTGCTGGCTTCTTAGGTTTTGCGCAAGAATAACTTCGCACAGTTGGCGCTCAGATTTGCACCAGATTTGGCCGCCAACGATGGAGCGAAACCGCAGGCGCAGCCGGCTCTACGTTGAGGATTTCGCGATTGAGGAGCGGCCCAAGATGGGGTGAAGATGAGATGCCAAAATGTGAGGTAATTCTTGCGCGAGCCCTTAGCTGGCAATATTCATAGGATGTCGTTGCGAAGGGCCGATATACTTGACGGAGAGAGCATGCGTTTGGCGGAGATTCCTGATGTGTGTCTGGAAGAGAGCGGAGTGACGCTGAAGTATCTTGTTCTTAGAGTCGCTTCCAATGGAGAAGAGAAGATCCTGGTGCGAGGCCTGAATTACAGGCCTTACGACCCCGGTTTGGAAAAGCGGATCGTCGAGCGGACTTTCGACGAACTGGATGAGGCGGGCTTCGATGAGGAAAACGATATCCTCGAAGTCGGCGGCGGGGGTGCTCTGAGCCGCAATCCTTACGATCAAACCATTTCGCTTTTTGGAGCTGACCCCGTCTATCAGCAGGAGGCTGACCGGGAAGCCACAGCCAAACTGGTGGAAAGGGCTTTTCCCGATCACGAAGTCTCCTGGGCTCTTCCGGAAGGGGATGCCTCGCCATCCGCCAGTTCGAAAGAGAAGGAGAAACAGAAACGCTAGGCTGGCGGAACGACTCCGCTTGCACTGCGTGCCGGGTCATGCAAGAATAGCGGCCCACCATGGCAGTTGACGCTCTAAAGGACCCCCGTACCGTAAAGCAGTCCCACCGTCGCAAGCGCAAGCCTCGGATTATCGCCGTGATCAACGCGTCTTGTACCGGATGCGCGGGTTCGCCCGCATGTGTCGATTACTGCCCGGTTCAAAACTGCATGGTCTGGGTGCCTGACCAGGAACACCCCCCGTTTGGCCGGATCGAGGTCGATCCCCTGCTCTGCATCGGGTGCAAACTGTGCACCAGCAAAGGCCCGGAAGGGGCCTTTCTGGACGGATGTCCCTGGGATGCCATTGATATGGTGGACCTGGCCTCGATCGAGGCCGAGTTCGGTTCCCTGCCCCACTGATTCGAAGAACGAGCTTCCACCGGGACAGGCCCGGTGGGGGCCATCGCTCCAGCCATTGGCTCATCGTTTCGTTACGGTGTTATTCGTTGAAATGTGCGCAACTTGACTCAACTTTAAAGATTAGCCTCTAGGTGACGGATTTCAGACTTCGAGTTCCCTGACCAGAGCCTCAGCCACCCCGCCTTTTCTGCCGAATAGCTTGGGCCGTCAGGCGGGCCTGAGCTCTGACCTTCTCCTCATAGCGTGGATCCTTCTGAAACGGCTCCACCAGATCCAGTTCGCTCTCATCGCCAACAATGTAAAGAGCTCGAAGCGCCTCCCAGACATGCTCCGGATCGGGCGCCAGAACCAGCGTCACGTCGCCACGGGCCACCGTTGCCCCCGCCGTCTTTGAAAGGGACTGAACACTTCCCGACAGCCCCGCGGTGACCCTTTGGCTCGTGTGCTCGGTCACAAAGATACGAGCAACCTCTTCTCCTCGCGAGACCCACTCCCCTGCCCTCACCGAAAATGAGATCCGGCCCGCCACCTGAGCCCTGATAACCGAAGGCTCCAACATGGCCCGCAGCGTGGGAACAGCTCGTTCCTCTCCAAAGCGCACCAGGGAGAGGGCCGCGTTGCGTCTGACCAGCGGATGCTCATCCTCCAACATTTGCAGCAATGCCTGATGGAACTGCCGGGACTGGTTGTCCTGACCCATGACCCAAGCCGCTTCCAGGCGGATGTCCTCCCGGGAATGAGTCCCCAACCGAGTGATTTGTCCATACCATCGTTGAACCCCCGCATCGCCATGACGGATTCGCTCTTCGATTTGGGCCAGGGCATGCTGGATGTGGCGAGGCTCTCGGTCGCTGTTCAGATACTGATCCAACTCTCCATCCGTTAAGGGACGGCCGAACCAAACTCCGTGCCAGAACTGGAACGGGATGACTACCGACACCACGATGACCGTCACCAGGAACAGCTTCGAGGACAACGTCAGGGGTCGCATCTACTATCTCCTCCGTCATGTGGGAGAGTTCCCTGACTCACCCGAGGGCCCCGGACCAACCAGCCGTGTAGACGCTCCTGGCTCGAAACGGCGGCAGTCCACATGAACAGCATTCCCGACGGCAGGTCGATCAGAGCTGGTAGAGCATGACGTAGACGACCACCCCTGTCACCGAAACATAGAGCCAAACCGGCAGGGTCCAGCGAGCGATTCTCCGGTGTTTCTCGAACTCTCCCCTGCAGGCGCGTCTCAGCGTCACGGCAACCATCGGGACTATCGAGGCGGCAAGGAGAGTGTGAGAGATCAAGATCGTGAAGTACACGGGGCGAATCCATCCCTGGCCCGCAAAGGGTTTCGAACCCACATGGTAATGATAGATGAGATAGGAAACCAGGAACAGGACAGAGCAAGTCAAAGCCGCGATCATGCAGAACCGGTGGAGGCGAACCTCTCCTCTTCGGACAAAAAAATACCCCGCCGTGAGGAACAGGAAGCTGGTGCTGTTCAGGGTGGCATTGAGGGCGGGCAAATCGGAAATGGCGATCATCCCAGTCCCCGCACCGTTCTTCGCCGGGCCATCATAGCGGCCAGAAAAAAGAGGACCAAGGCAAAGACGACGATGACGGCAACTGACGTGATGAAGGAGGGGAGACCAGCCTGGGCGGCTCCACGATCTCCGTACAAGACGTGATGGAGGGCGGAAAACCCATAGGTGAGCGGATTTGCCAGCATCATCCAACGCATCCAACCGGAGGCGCCGGAGGGAGGAAAGAGCGCTCCCGAAAGCAGCCACATGGGAAAAAGAATCAAGTTCATGACACCGTGGAACCCCTGGGTGGAGTCCATCTGCCAGGCCAGGGCAAATCCGAGGCTGGTCAAGGCGAAAGCGTTGACAAACAGGATGGCCGCCAGCTCCACGACCTTCCCGATGCCGAGGGAAATCCCGATGAATGGCGCCAAAGCGAGGAGAACAAGGCCCTGCAGGAGTGCCAGTGTGGCCCCTCCCAGGATCTTCCCCAGAACCGGCCCCCAGCGGGAGACTGGAGCCACCAGCACCGACAACAGGAACCCTTCCTTTCGATCTTCAATCAGTGAGATGGCGGAAAAGACCGAGGTGAAAAGGATGATCAGGATGAGCGTGCCCGGATAGAAATATTTCAGGTAGTTCATGTCCGCCGGAGCCGAAGCGGGATGAAAGGAGGCGCCGATGCCCGAGCCCAGAAAAAACCAGAACAGCAGCGGGGTTCCGAGGGCAGCCATCACGCGGCTTCCCTGCCGTAGAAAACGAACCAGTTCCCGCCACCAAAGGGTCGTCGCGGGAAGAAGTATTCTCATCGCCATCCCAGTCTCCATCCTCACGGTTTCTGGAGTTTCCTCCAATTCGGGATCCCGCCATATCGAAACAACCGGTTGGGCGGAAGTCCAACTGTGCCGCTTCAGTATACGCCCATCAGGGACCCGGATGGGATGGCGAGGTCGGAGGAAGTGGACCGGCGGCGTCGAATTGTGGGGTAGGGAGTGGACCCAAGGCCCGGAGGGCCGGCATTCGAGTAGCCCGGTCCGTCAGGGCCGGGGCGCTCGGTGTCCCGGGCGAACAGGCTCGGAGGGCCGACACAAACTATATGTCGCCTGGCCTGATTTCCCCAAGGCAACCGGCATTCGGATAAAGTCCCTCCATTCAGGGGATACCGACATGTCCTATGTCTCCTCGCGCCACCGAATTGTTTTTAGCACCAGAATGCCCCAACCTCTCATCCGGGATCCCCAAAATCCTGGGCTCGCCCGGCTTCCCGTAGCGCGGCAATGTAGACAGGTGTAAGAGTCCATGCTCGAGGGAAGATCTCCTGCCCCGCGGCCTCCTGTGCCTTGCTATTATGATTAGGCCGGCCACGGTTCCCAGCGGAAGCGGGTAGCCCGCCTCCGCCGACCGTCAGGTGAAGGCCAGGCGGACATGCCCGGGAGGTTTTCAGATGCGACACAAAGGCTTGTTGAAGGTTTTCTTTCTTTCCGTTCTTTTTTGCCTGGGCGTGACCTCATCCCAGCTTCTGGGCTGGGGTAAGAATGGCCACCGTATCGTTGGCGAGATTGCTCAGAGGCATCTAACCGCTACAGCAGCCTCGGAAATCGCTCGCCTGCTCAGAGGAAGAGGTCTGGCGCAGGTGGGCAACTGGGCGGATGAAATCCGGTCCGATCCGGCTTGGGAGTGCGCGGCGCCCTTTCATTACGTGACGGTTCCCGCCGGCAAGATTTATCCGGAACAGACTCTTGCCGCCGAGGGGGATGCGATTTCGGCGGTGGCCCACTACGCGGGGGTGCTGGCCAACCCCGATGCTGCAACCGAACAGCGGGTGTGGGCTCTCCAATTCCTGGTTCATATTGTGGGAGATCTTCACCAGCCGCTGCACGTGGGGCGCGGCTGCGATCGGGGCGGCAACCAGATCAGGGTTTCCTGGTTCGGCAGGGAGACCAACCTCCACGGTGTCTGGGACCGGGAGATCATCGCGTCCGAAGAGCTGAGCTACACCGAGTTCGTCAGCTTCATCGACCGGGATGGAGGGGAGAAGGATCAGGCGGAAACCAACGCGGGTCCCCTGAAATGGATTGCGGAGGCTCAGGATCTGCAGGCTGGCCTGTACCAGTGCTTTATCAACGACGGCTGCCCCTGTTTCTGTGGGGACTGTCCAGAAGGGCTTTCCACCTTTGGAGGGTGTGAGAGCCAAGCCGGCTGCGGGCTGATGATCGGAGGCCCGGTGGCCTTCAGATACCGCTACAAGAACCGCCACGAGCCTGTTGTGGAAAGGCAGCTTCTGCGAGGAGGTCTGCGGCTGGCGGCGATGCTCAACTGGATTCTGTCCGAGGACCGTCGGCCCCCCGGCGAGTTCCAGGAGCTGACCCATCGACTCCAAGCCACGGGAGACTGGGAAGTCCCCTTTCGAAGCTGCCCTCAGTCGTCTTCGAACTGATCGATCCTCGGCTCCCCCGGGGCCCGAAAGACCTTGGCGTGCAGTGCCCCGGTGAAGAGAACACTGATTTCATTGGCGAAAGGCCGAGCCAACCTGGAAGCGGACTCTTGAAGAACCCCACCGCCTTGATTCACCCAACCGCTTGCATTCATCCCGAATCACAGATTGGAAAGAAGACCCGAGTGGGCCCATTCGCCGTGATCGAAGCGGAAGTGATCATCGGTGACGAATGCTGGATCGGCTCCCACGCCGTGGTCAAACGCTATACAAACCTGGGGAACCGGAACAAGGTGTTCGAAGGCTGTGTCCTGGGTGGTCCACCCCAGGATCTCAAATACCGGGAGAGCCAGTCCTATCTTCACATTGGAGATGGCAACACGTTTCGCGAGGGGGTCACCATTCATCGCGCTACTGAAATGGATGGACAGACTCGTGTGGGCAGTGATAACTATCTGATGGCCAACGCCCACGTTGCCCACGAGTGCGTGTTGGAAAACCATGTGGTTCTGGCCAATTGTGTGTCTCTGGCGGGCCACGTCCGCATCCAGGACCATGCCTTCCTCTCCGGTGGAGTGGTCGTGCACCAGTTCAGCTCCATAGGGCGGTTGGCAATGGTCGGCGGCAATGCCAAAGTCACCCGGGACGTCCCCCCCTTCTTTCTGGCCGACGGCGTCCCGGCTCGGCTCAGGTCGTTGAACCTGACGGGCCTCAAGAGAAGCGGGCTGGATCCAGCGCGAATAGGAACGTTGAAAAAGGCCTGCCACATTCTTTTCAGAAGAGATCTCAAGCTGGCGCAAAGAATCGAGCTGCTGGAGGAGCTGAAATCGCAGGAGGTGACGGAGTTGGTGCAGTTCATCCGCAGATCGAAGCGAGGCCTTTGCCGTTTCGGGGACTGAAGCCGCTGAAGGGAATGCACCCGGGACTCTCTTTCCGGGCCTTCCAAAAGCAGGTCGCCGACGGTCGCTGAGGCACCCAAGTTCAACGGCAAACGGGACCACCGGTCGATTGAAAGCCGCTGTGCACGCCGGCTACGCGTCACCTTGACCCTGCTTGGATTGAGGTCGAGGCCTGTAACTTGTCCACCTCCCGCGAGGCGATCAGCGCCGGCTCGAGAAACGATTCCCGTGCCACAAGCTACATCCGGGACTCAGTGACCTTGTGCGATCCTTCCCGCGTCCGCCACGATCAGAGCCCAAACGCCGAAGATGGCGGGCACGAAGTGGGCTTCCTAGCCCGAATTTCTCACACTCGATCGTAGCGAGGCGGTGGAGATGCCCGTGGATACAAGGCGTCGCGACTGAGGGCCCCGCAGTCGCACTGAACAGTACGTCGAGGAGCCCGACGTAGCGCAACGCAGTAGACGCGGGCATATCCGTCGCCGTAGCAGATTGGGTGTGAGAAATGCGGGCTAATACTCTGCGGCGGCATCATCCAACCGCCACTCGTTGGCTTCGGTGGAAAGGAATCCCAGCTCCGAGTCGCGCCCGCTCCGGTGGGTCGCCCAGCCGCCCCAACAGTGCGCTTCAGCGGCTTGATTGCTCCGACTTCTGCCCAACCGGCGGCCAAAGAGCCGTCCCTCCGCATCGCCTCAGCGGGCAGAAGGACTCAGGCTGAGCACCGAGTTCTTTTCAGATTATATCAGCGTTTGGGCAAGTCCAAATGCAGGTGACTTTTACATTTGGTCATACTAGATGTAAAATCCATTTATGTTCTGGCCAGAACGTCCCGTTATTTCGCGGCCCTTTTGGAGAGAGAAGTTACACAGGGCCTGGGCCAGCGCGCCGGTGGTATGGTTAACAGGGGTGCGGCGGATCGGGAAGACCACAATCGCCAGAGAGCTGGCCAATGCAACCTTTCTCAACTGCGACCTTCCGAGCACCCGGCGGCGGCTTGAAGATCCGGAGCGCTTCTACCCTAGTATGGAGACACCGCTTGTGATTTTCGACGAGATTCATCGGCTTCCCGATCCCAGCCAAGTCCTGAAGATCGCTGCTGACGAGTTCGGGAGGTTGCGCATACTGGCCACCGGCTCCTCGACCTTAGCTGCCACCACAAAGTTCCGTGACACGCTCACCGGCCGAAAACGCACGGTGCATCTGCTCCCTGTCCTGCATCGGGAGCTTGCTGCCTTCGGGGTCTCCGACCTGCGACGCCGGCTTCTTCATGGAGGCCTGCCGGAACCGCTCCTGAGCAGATCCAAGGATCCGGAGTTCTTCGCCGAGTGGTTGGACTCCTTCTATGCCCGCGACATCCAAGAACTCTTTCGTGTGGGAAAGCGGCAAGAGTTCCTGCGCTTGCTGGAGCTTGTTTTGCGCACCAGCGGAAGCCTGTTGGAAGCCACCAGCCTGGCCAAGCATTGCGGCTTGAGTCGACCCACAGTGTTGAGCTATCTCGACGTCTTGCAACTGACCCATGTACTGGTTCTCCTCCGTCCTTTTCATGGGGGCGGTCGGCAGGAGATTCTCCGCCAGCCCAAGGTCTATGGATTTGACACGGGCTTCGTGAGCTTTTGCCGTGGCTGGGAAAGGCTCCGGGAACAGGACTGCGGCCTGCTGTGGGAGCATCTGGTGCTGGAAACTCTGGTCGCCCAGGGCCCCAGGCGGATTCATTACTGGCGCGATAAGCAGAAGCGAGAGGTGGATTTTGTCCTCCCCCACCGGGCGGGGCAGTGTGACGCGATCGAGTGCAAGTGGAAGGCGGAGAGTTTTTCTTCTCGCAGCCTGAGGGCATTTCGCGCCTCCCATCCCGAAGGTCTCAACTTTGTGATCAGTCCCCAGTCGGATCCCGCTTACGTGCGGGAGGTCGACAGGATGACGATCGTGTTCTGCAACCTGGAGCAGTGGGCGTCTGGAGAGACGACAAACCTCTGACCAGTCTCTGCCCAAGTCGAGTCCGGAGCGATGAGCCTCTCCCGCTGCCGTCCTGTTGGGCGGAAACTCCCGGTTCGCGATCGAGATGTCCCTTACATCCCCGAGGTTGGGGGAATCGTCCCCTCCACCGGCACCCTCCGGGCGAGCGGTGGGTGTAAGCCCGCCGTTTCCTCTGCCTGACTGTGGCTGAATCGGACAAGGGGGCTGGTGGTTGCGTCACTCTCGCGCCAATCGGGACCGTCACGGTCTTCAGTCCCGCTGCGCGCTGCCGTCGACTGAGGACCTTTTACGTGCTTGGGTTTCGCGTTGCTGGAGGAGGAATGCGATGGCCCAGTCGCACCTTGCGGGTAAAGGGCAGGGTTAGCCAAGGAAAAAATGAGAAGGAAAAAAGTGAGAAGGAAGCACGGAACTCCGGCCCTGCGAAAGAAAGGCATCGACGACTCTGCTCAGGCAGAGGACCCTTTGAGGCCGGTCTGAAGTGTCTCGGAAACCGGGAAGCACCGGCAGGATGGGCAGGGGAACCGCAAACCTTTCCAGGCAATGCCCGGCTTGTCCCTCGATTGGCACACACCAGGTCGTCTTCACTGCCACCGCGGTCGCCGCCGGCTGCATCCCAACCGGAGAGAAAAGAACGGCTGCACGTCTCTCAGTCATGCCCAAGTCCCGTCGCTTCGAGAATAGCGAGGATGGCGCCAGAGTCTAGCAGAAACGACAACGGTCTGCCGGATGAGGGACACTCCGGATAATGCACCCCCGCCCAGGGGATGAAACCCGCATTCGTGTGCACTCATCGAAGATTTGATCAATGATCCAAAGCTCCTCTGGTTCCCAAGCGGGGATCACACCCGCATTCATGTGCACACAACAGACTCCCATTGTTGAGCCAGCAGTGGCTTAACGTTCCCAAGCGGGGATCACACCCGCATTCATGTGCACAAAACATTACGGCACGGTACGCGGCGGCGGAAACGACAACTCGTTCCCACGCGGGGATCACACC
>JBHHYX010000161.1:0-10662 GCA_046757765.1 Acidobacteriota bacterium
GTGGAGGGTGACCGTGCTGCAGGGCCTCAAGAGACTTTTGCGACACCCTCGTGAGGGAGGGGTACCAGGGTTGACGCTCGTGGTTGCTCCGGTCGCTGACGCTCTCGGCTCCGTTTTCGTTGTCGCTTCGTATACTTGCTTCTCGGCGGTATGAGGTGGCTCGCCAACCCGGACTATTCACCAGCTTTCTGCTGCGGCGCCGTTATCATCCGCGTTGACTGCGTTGCCCACCCTCGGCCTCCTCGACGTAATGCACGACTACGCCTCCGGGGGCCTCGGGCGTAACGCCTTGTCAGTGCGGCGCTTCCGACGCCTCGCGACGAAACCTGGTGCATAATCCGGGCTAAGGTTAGGGCGGCCTCGGGATGGGACGGTCTGCAATTCTGAGCCGGGTTTTGGGGGAGTCGGTATCGCTATCGGGAGTCGACATCCTGCGCCTTGCTCCCTGCCGTTGAAATCAACGGCGGTAGCGATAACCGATTCTGATACCGAGGAAGACCCTGCTACCCTACCGCTGTTCGGTCGAAGGCGCCGCCTCGCTGAATGCCCCCCTCCTACCGCTTTGCCCGACGTTAACTGATAACCCGCGTTTCTCACACTCAATAGTGGCGAGGCGGTGGAGATCAAGAAGAGCGGCACCCTCAACACTCCTGTGAGAAATTGGGCTAATGAACTTCAGAGTAGACGTGAAGAGTGGAATTCCTGACACCATCTTCAGCCTTGGCGGCGGTAGATTCCGGGGAATCGAGAAAGGCCTGAAAGGCTTTCATATCCTCAACGCCGACCAGCAGGGCCATCCGGTTTCCCTTGCCGGGACTCTGAAAGACGCGCACTCTGGGGGCACCGTGCTGCGCAAACAGTTGGTGCCGACTTTGCTCACCCTGCCAGGCGGCCAGAAAATGTTGGACGTCTTTCACCGCAGCCGTGATCATCAGAGTCGTCTCCTGCGGGGTGGCGGGCAGGTCGCTGTTCCAGATGTCATTGCTGATCTGCCACTGACCGTCAACCTGTCGCCAGGTCTCGACAAATTTGCCATGGTCAATCACCTTCCCGTCCGCTGACTGCAACGTATAAGTCCCTACGTGGTAGCCGAGGTCGCCGGCGGAAATGGATTCGATGGTTTCCAGCTCGGCTTTTTGGCCGGCTTCAATCATTTCGCTGAAGACGGCTCTCGCGGCCTCACGTCCCTGTCCCAGCTCTCCATTGGGGGGCAGGACCCTGCAGTCCTCCGAATACAACGCCTCCACGGCATCGATGTCACCCGAGTTGAACGCTGCTCCCCAAGCCTCCGACCTCGAGGTAATCTCCTGGTTCTGCTGCGAGCTGGGGGTGGAGCAGGCGGCAAAAGCGGTCCACACTGCAATTGTTGCTAAACTGAATTTCCTCATCTCAACCTCCCTCATGTTGCTTACCGCACCCAAAGCCGGAAAGCTTACAACCATTTACTGCTACCGATTACTGCTACCGAGCCACCCGCTGTACCCAGCGGGAGCCATCGACAGCGAAGCAGATCGGCGGCTCGCCCCGAGGGCATTCCCCGCCCCCCAGCTTGACATGAATTTTACTCCACGTTGGGAGGAGTCTAAGCCGGAGGCGCAATCTGGTCAAGACCCGAGTTCTTCTCGGCCAGTGGGGACAGGCACCGCAGCGGTCCGGGAGCATGACTAACGGCAGTGAGCCCTTCAACTATCCACAGGTGGGAACAAAGCCGTCACACCTTCGTTTTCAGAACTTGGACCGAGTTTCCAAGAAGGACATTTTCCGGGTCAGACCCCTCCTTCAATTCACCTGCCCGCTGACGAGCAGGCGGATGGTGTCGCCCGGGCTGACGGTCAGTCCGGAAGCTTCGCAATCGTAAGAGGTCTCGCCCTGGAGGAGAACGGGAACGGTCTGGCCGGTGGTCTGATTGCGGCACACGGCGAACACGGTGTCGATTCCGGTCACCGATCCTCCCACGGAAGGAACCCCGGTTGCAGCTGATCCACCAATGAACATGTTGACCGTATCGCCCGCGCCGACTGCCAGCCCGGCCGACTCACAATCCCACGAAGTATCCCCTTGAAGCAGAATGGGGACGGTTTGGGCCGTCGCTTGATTGCGGCAGACGGCGAAGTCGGCGTCGACTCCCGTGACCGCTCCGCCCACGGTTGCCTGGCCCGTGCAGGATGGGAAAGCGAAGGAGGCGATACGAGTGCTCCAGTTTCCACTGGGAGTAGCCACGTACTCATTGGTGTACCAGAAAGTACAGTCGTCGACCGGGTCCACATTCATGGAGCTGTAATCCCCCCAGCGAGTGATTCCGCCTTGTGAAAAACTCCCCTCGACGACGCTGACCTCTCCCTGGGGGAGCGTTCCCGGGGGGTCGGCAGCCAGTCGCCCCGCGTAGCGAATCGACGGAAAAACGCTGCTGCTGGAGACGCTGTAGCCCAGGGCGAGGTTGCCGTCCTTGTCCATGGCGACACTCCCCATCCAGCGACTCTCCTGATCGGGGGAAAAAGTGCCTTCCTGGAAAAGCGTCCAGTTACTGCCGGCCGACTTGCGAAGCTCGAACCAGCGAATGCCCCCCTGGTCGCTGCCGCTGGCATCGGTGACGAAGTTCCCGATGAGAGACTCATGGCTCCCAAAGTTCCGATACTGGAGCCGCCACATCACGACTTCCCGGAGCGGGTCGAGACGGGTGCCGGTGCCAGGTTGAGGAAAGCACCGAAAGGCCGAAAATCCGCACAGTTCCGAGTCGAACTCGGAGACCTCCACGCGCAGGGGGCCGCTAAAGGTCGAGAGGGCCGGGTTGGCGAAATCCACGTGGTACTCCCAGATTTCCAGAAAATCCCGGGTCGGATCGCTGGAGCCGGGATCGTGGGCCTCGTCATCTCGGTGGCGCATGAAAAAGGCGGGGGAGCCGGCAGGCGGCGCCGCGGGGCCGTCCAAGTCGCTCGGAGTCAGCGCCTGAAAAGGAAAAACCAGATCCCCGGGCGCCGTGAAGCGCTGGAAGGTTGCCGGCAGCCCGCTTAGCATTCGAGTACGGTCCAGCGCGTAGGCAGCCGGGTTGGACTCATTGGTGGACACATAATAGGCGTCCGGCCAGACGGCGTACTTGTGATAGTCCGGAAACTGTGGCACCGAAAAGTCGTAGAGCCACCAACCGCCCGCCAGAGGGTCGGCGGTCTTGGACACGTAGACGCAAAGATGGTTTCCAGAGGAGGCGAACTCGCTCATCAACCAGCGAGAAGCCAGTGCGTCGTAAAGTACAATGGGATCGCCAAAACCGGAATTGCAGGCTCCCCCCGCCGTCCACAAAGAGTCGAGCACGGTAGGACCGGCAACGGTTGCTCCAGAGGTCTTGTCGTAGACGGTGAAGACCGCTCCGGCGGCGTCATTGACCATCTGGATGTAGTAAAGGGCACCGATTTCACCCACTGTGTCGGGAGGGAAGACACCGGTAAAGGAACTCCCCTCAAAGTTGAGATCAGGAGGCGAAAAGCCACGGCCAGACACACTCATGGGGGCGCTCGCCTGAAGATCCAGAAGGGGATCGGGAAAGTGGGCCCCAGACTCCTGGCCACCGCTCGCTCCCGACCCGGGTCTGGGAAACTGCCGTTTGGGCCTGATTGTGATCGGATCTCCCGGCATCCATGGGCGCGCCTGGGGGAGATTGCGGATGTCGCCCTGAAAGGAAGAGGGTGTGACTGCCTGGCTTTGAAAGGCCCCCTTGAGTTCCACCGATGCGCTCGTCGACGGGGGTTCCGCCGCCATGAGCAGCGAGGCATAGAGGCCTGTCGTTAGCGCCAGGGCGCCCAAGGGTATCCGTCCATAGTGTAGAGTCTTCGGCCCTCCGGTCTGCTGCCGGCCAGCGGTCTTCAGGCGGGAACGTTTTACGTCATTCATCTCTGCCTCCGGTTCATCTTGTTGCACTTGAGCGTGAGTTGCATCCGAATTGAGCAATTCTCTGACCTAACCCATCGGGCGCCGCGGCTCTTGTCGTTTCGAGAGACCGCCACAGGTCTGCCTGCGGTCTCCGAAACCGAGGGAAGACAATTTTTTGGCGCTTCCCAGCCCCCAAGAATTGCTCAACTCAGAAGAAAAAGGGCTTGACCTGCCACCAGTGTGAGCGGAAATCGGCGGCGGGTCAAGCGCATTCTTGATTGGATTTCGTGACCCAAGCGGAGAAGGCGACGGGCTGACGAGACGTCGCCAGCGAGGCCCCCGTAGTCGTACTTCCAAAAGTACGTCGAGGAGGCCGAGCGAGCCCAACGCAGGCCCTCCGGGCCATGGTGGCATCAGGTTGTTCGCGCCCGCAACACTCCCGTCTCGGGACTTCGCCCGTTTGTACGCTTTCGAACAATTTCGACCTGACTCCCGTTCACACCAGCCCATAGAACATGTCGAGTTCAACACTCCGATTCCAGGCTTCTTAGGGTTCGTTTGGCCCATCGTTCCCGGCCCTGTTGCCCGTACCGGCGGGAGTGGCGGATCCTTGACACCGGAAGTCCGAAATTGATAACTGAAAAGCTGAGTATGATTTGCCAATCCGTCGGCCGATACAGAATGGCCAGGAAACCGGGACAAGCTGGAAAGGGCGAAGCAGTCGGCAACGCCGGGGTCAGTCTGAGCCGGCCCGGGGCTCCAGTGATCGCCAAAGGGTTCGCCGCGCGGGCCTTCCAAATCGGGCGCAGCTTCTCGAGCCGGCACCATTTTCAGCGCGGGAGCACGCCTCTCGACTCAAAGCGCGCAAGGGGAAGGGAGCGAAAACGACGGCCTGCCTGGCAGGCTGGGGCGGCTCTGCTCACCCTGATTCTGGGATGGACGATCTACCCGGCCCTCGGGCAGACGTCCAGAGGCAGCCTGCGGGGGAGGATCACGGCCGACAATCCTCGCGGTCAACCTTTCAGGCTGAGCGGTGCGGAAGTGGTTTTGAGTCCCGCTCCCGGCTCCAATTCATTCTCTACCGTTTCGGACAACGATGGCCGCTACGGGTTGGTTGACTTGCCGCCAGGCTCCTATACGCTGGCAGTCAGTCTCCCCGGGTTCAAGACCGTGGTCGCCAAGGTTGAAGTTCTTCCCGCCCAGACGACCGTGGAAGACGTTCGTCTCGAACTTGAGGAACAGCATCAGACGATTGAAGTGTTTGAGTCGGCCACGCGTGTCTCTCAGCAGAGTGCGGCCCCTCCCGTCACGCTGAAATCCCCCCAACTCATCAGCGCGCCCGTGGCTCGGCCCAAGTTCAAGGAAGCCCTGCCCTTGTTCACGGGCGTGTTGCGAACCCAGGACGGGAGGGTCCACATGAAGGGGTCGGTGGAGAGTCAGAGCATGGTAGTGGTGGATTCGGCCCAGACCGTCGATCCCGCCACCGGTAGTTTCGCCATCGATGTGCCCCTGGACGCGATTGAGTCCCTCCAGGTGCACAGAAGCCCGTTCAGCGCCGAATATGGAGGTTTCCTGGGGGGGTTGACCCGTATCGAAACCAAGGCGCCTTCTGACCAATGGCGCTACGGATTGAACGATTTCAACCCCAGCATCCGCGGAAAGAACGGCCACCTTACGGGGATCAACAAAGCCTCTCCTCGCCTTCATTTCGGTGGACCCCTGGTACCGAACAGGTTGACCTTCTCGGAATCCTTCCGCTACGAACTGGTTAAGGAGCCGGTGCGGGGACTGGCCTGGCCTCGTGACGAGACGAAGACTGAGGGAATCAACTCCTTCACCAAGCTCCAGTACGTCCTCTCGCCGGCCCACTTGCTGACCGGAAGCGTGCACGTCTTCCCACAGCGGCAGCAATTCGCCAACCTCAACGCCCTGCTGCCCCAGTCGGCCTCCTCCGACGTGGGCCAGCGGGGTTTTTCGGCGGCGGTCTCCGACGGCCTCGCCTTGGGTTCCGGCACCTTTATCAACACCCTCTTCAAATACACGCGGATCTCAAGCTACGCCCATGGCCAGGGGGGCCTGGACATGCTGGTCACGCCCAGCGGCCTGGACGGCAATTACTTCAACACCTGGAACCGAACCAGTAACCAGCAGCAGGCCGGCCTCGCGGTCCAGTTCCCCAAGATGCAGCGCTGGGGCGAACACCGATTCAAGGTTGGCTTTGACCTGGTCCACCGCTCCTTTGACGGCACGAGTCGCTCCCGTCCGGTGCTGCTGCTGAGGGAGGACGGCTCGGCGGCGGGACGGATAGATTTTCAGCAGCAAGGGGCGCGACTGGCGGCCGAAGACACGCAAGTTGCCGGTTTTGTTCAGGACCACTGGGCCTATGGAGAACGTTTCGCCCTCGATCTCGGCCTGCGCTATTCAGGTCAAAGCCTGGGAGGGCGGAGCGACTTCGGACCGCGGGCGGGATTGGTCTTTTCACCCGACGGGAAAGGGGAAACCGTGGTGAGAGGCGGCATCGGGATTTTCCATGACCGGGTCCCGTTGCTGGCCGGTGATTTCACTCATAACCCGGTTCGTGTCATGACGCTTTTTGACCCACAGGGTTCTCTTTCCGGGCCGCCCGTCGTTTTTCGCAACGTCTGTGCCCGGGCCGACAGTGGGCAGCCCTACCTGGCGCGGCGCTGTTCGGATCTTGGGAGCACCCCCTACAGTCTGACGTGGAGAGTGGGGCTGGATCGCCGCATCTCCCCCAGCGTCAGCCTCCAGTTGGGCTACCTGGCCAGCCGGACCCACCGGCTGTTTATCGTGGATCCGCTACGCCCGCCCGGGGGCGACCCCATGCTCCTGCTCAGCAACCGCGGCAGTGGCCGTTACCACGAATACGAGGCCACGGTGCATTTTCGCGCCGGAGACGGTTCACAGCTCAGCGTCTCCTACCTGCACAGTCGAAGCCGCGGCGATCTGAACACCGTCAGCAACGTTTTTGTGCCTTTCGAGCAGCCCGTGATTCGCCCCAACGTCTACGCCAATAAGGTCTCGGACATTCCCAGCCGGGTGACCGCCCTTGGAACCTTCAAACTGCCCTGGCAACTCACTCTGGGCGGCACCATTGACCTGCATTCAGGGTTTCCGTACTCCACTGTCGATGTCCTCCAGGACTACGTCGGCGCACCCAACACACAGCGCTTCCCCACTTACTTCAGTCTGGGGCTGAAGGGCTACAAAGAGTTCCATGCCCACTTCCTGCCCCGGGCGCCGAAGATGCGCCTGGGCTTCTACTCCCTCAACTTCAGCAACCGGAAAAACCCCCACGACGTCTTCAACAACGTCACCTCCCCCTATTTTGGCCGATTCGCCGGCTTCGACAAACGCATCAACGGCATTGTCCTCGATTTCCTGCATTGAACCGCCTGGCCGAATTTCTCACACCCAATCTACTGCAGAGCCGGAATCATCCGCGCTGACTGCGTTGCCCGGCCTCGGCCTCCTCGACGTAGTGCACGACTACGGCTCCGGGGGCCTCGGGCGTAACGCCTTGTCAGCGCAGCGCTTCCGGCTCTTCGCTACGACCGGGTGTGAGAAATCCGGCCTAAGGCCATCAAAAAGATCGCACTCTTTCCGGCGGCGTGGGGGGAAAAGAAGTTCACCACGTCATCGTCAAAAAAGGTGAGGCCGGTGGCGCCCAGGCGTTGGGCATAGGCGGCCAGGTACAGTTTGCCTCCCAAGATTCCAGCTTCCAGTTGGACCGCCCGGTATCCCCGGTTTCCGTAGCGCGCCAGGAGAGTATCCAGGTCTGCCAGGAAGAAGACATCAAAGCTGGCATCTGAGGGAAGCTGCTGTCCCAGGCCCAGATGGCCAGCTTCATTTCTGAAGTTTCCCGGGCGGAGAAGTTCGATATCACCACTCCGCCGGTGGAAATAATAGCTTCCTGGAAGCAGATCTTCGACGGCGTGAACGATCAGGTACCAGTCATTCAACGTTGCCATCGACTCCAAGAAGTCTGCCGAGAGGCCTCGACTGGCGAGGCGGAGCAGCGAGGAAAACTGTCTGAAGGAGATCGGTTTCCGCTCAAATCTTCGACTCGATCCCCGTCTCAGAATCACTCTCTCGGGCGGATCCGAAGAAAGAAGCTCCACTCCTTTTCTTTCCAGCGGGACGGTCTGACCAGCCGGGGGGATGGGTCGAGCTATAAGGGATTGACTTCGCCACGCCTGCACTTCGAGACCTGAGTTCAGGAAGGTGCATTGATGCATCTCTCGCATCTCCGGATAGTCCACCTCGCGCTCGGAAAGGGGAATGGTCGCCAGTTGGAGGGGTTCGACTGAAGGCCGAGGGTGTGGATCGGCGACGTGGGCGACACCTCCCACAGCGACCATTGACAGGCTCACTTCGCGATCCGTGTCAAGGTCCAGGAGCCGGTTGATTTCCGGATCTTGAAATCCCAGCAGCAAGTGGGCTGGTAATTGCAAGGCGTTACACATCGTCAGCAGATTGGCCAGAATCGTTCCATTGTCCCATCCGAAATGGCGATAGGTTCGCGCCTGGTATTTCCACGCATTTCTCCAGTAGGTCCCTGTCGAAATGATGGCTAGCGCCATACTGGAGAGCCTTGTTTCCTTGGCGGCGGCAGCCACCAGGAAAGAGCGATAGTCTCCCTGCCGGAGCCGGTAAAGCGACTCATCTCGGGGACTGTACAGGTAGACGCCCGCCGCCAGCCCGTCCAAATCGCCGCACACCACATAGAGTTCAATTTCGTAGAGCGCTCCAGTGCAGGAGGCCGCTCGAAACGCTATTTCGCCTCCGGGATGCTTCTTCCGCTTGGTGATTCCAGCTGAAAAGTAAAGCAGGCGAGCCAGTTCCTGGGTGCTGATGGGGCCAGGGCGAGGTTCAATCAGGTCGGCGTCAAGAATGGAAAGAAGTGGCCGTTTGGGTCCGTGAACCGCCCTCGGCAACGGAGTGGCCTCCAGATCGCGGTAGATCTTAAAAGGAAGGGGCTGGTTCGCCCAATCGAGGTAGTGCCGATTGGCGCGAACGCTCCGGGGCGAATGCTTGGTCCGTTCATGATAGTCGAGAGCGATCTGAAAGTCACGGTTGGTCATCGAAACAGATCCATCCAATGCTGTTGTTTGCTCGGGGCAATGTGCAAATAGTAAATGACTGTAACACAGCCAGTTAGACAACTACCAGGCGGAAAATCAGGTTGGCGGCACGGTTTCTCGGTCCGAGGCGGGAAGCGAGTCGGGCGTGTTTGAGAATGGACTTTGACTCTGACAGGCGGCTAACATGTTGACGACGAGACGGCCGATTTGAAGTGATTGATGCAGAGCCCGATCATCCGGCCTGACACGCATGATCAGGCTCTTGTGAGGAGCGTGTCATGAAACTCTCACGCAGGGACTTTGTGGTCGGCGGGGCTGCGATCGGCGCTGCCGTCGCACAGCACGAGGTCGAGGCGGGCATGACACTCGGCCCGGCCAAACGGCCCCATGCCGCCCCGCCGGGAGACCGCTTCGACCCCTGGATCGAGCTCGATCCGGCGGCCTTCCAGAAGAACGTCCGCTACCTCTCCCGCCGCAGTGGAGGCCGGCCCGTCCTGGCCGTTGTCAAATGCAACGGCTACGGCGTGGGGCACCAAAGTGTGGGCCCGATTCTGGATGTTTTCAGTGAGGTGGCCGGATTTGCCGTCGTCACCGCCGAGGAGGCGCTCGAACTGCGTGAAGCAGGGGTCAGGAAGCCGATCCTGCTCATGGACGACTTCGCCGAATCGATGGCCGGGGATCTCGCCGCCCACGACATTACGCTCGCCGCCTACACTCGTGGCATCAACAAGCGCCTGACCGCGGTGGCGAAGAAAGTCGACAGGCCGATCGAGATTCATCCCTACCTCGACACCGGATTCCATCGCATGGGGATGGACTACCGCCGGGCCGAATCCTGGATCGAGGAACTGGCCCACAACCCCGCGATCCGTATTACCGGCACCTTTACCGAGCTGACCGAGGAAGTGGATTTCGACCGAGAACAGATCAAACGCTTCAAGCACCTGACCGAAAAGCTGCGTCAACGCGGCGTCGAGTTGGGGCGGCTCCACGCGGTGGCCTCCCACGGAATTACGCATCACCCGGACGCCTTTTTCGACATGGTGCGCCCCGGCAACATGGTCTACGGGATTCTACCGGACGATACCGCGGTCGAGGACGTCGACATCCGTGTGGCCTACCGCATGAAAGCCCGCGTCATCCGAATCGTCCCTCTTCATAAGGGCGAGAGCACGGGTTACAACCGAGCCTATTTCGCCGACCAGGACACCGATATCGCCATTGTCAAATGCGGACGGACGGACGGCTACGTCTATCGAACCGGCGGCAAGGGCACTCATGTGTTGATCAAGGGCAGGCTCTACCCGGTGGTCGCCGGTGTGAGCGGGAGCCACTGTTTTGTCGATCTGGGGCGGCGTCATGGCGTCCGGTTGCGCGATATCGTCACCATGCTCGGGCCCGAGCCCGGCGTCAGGCCGTACCAACTCGCCGACACGCTGGGCCTCGGCCGCTACGAAGGCTTCAACATCAGCTCCCGACTCCCCAAATATGTCGTGGCTTAGCTAATAGGTAGCGAGCCACCTCATACCGCCGAGCCACAGGTATACGGAGCGACAACGAAAACGAGCCGGGAGCGTCAGCGACGGGAGCAACGACGAGCGTCAACCCTGGCACCCCTTCCCTCACGGTCGGGGTTCCGTTACTTCAATACCGCACCGGGCGGGATCACTCCGTGTTGCCGATAATTCCAGAGCTG
>JBHHYX010000162.1:0-10647 GCA_046757765.1 Acidobacteriota bacterium
GCCGCCGCGCCTACCGATTCTTTTTTTGAAGGGCAGTACGACCACGGCAAGAAAATCTTTTCCTATCTCACCGCCCAGGGTCTCTTCCCGAGACCTCCGGAGGAGCTGTCGGTTCTGGAGGTCGGCTGTGGGGGGGGACTGCTCAGCGAGGAGCTGTTGCGGGCGGGAGTCTCGGTGACGGGTGTCGACCTGGCCGGCGGGGCCCTTCGCCATGCCATGCTCCACGCCCGCTCGGAGGGCGTGGAGCCTCGCTACGTTCAAGCGCCGGCCGAGGCCCTTCCCTTCCGGGAAAAAACCTTTGCCGCTGTCCTCAGCTCCGATTTCCTCGAACACGTCCAAGACATCCGTGCCTGCGTTCAAGAATGTGCGCGCGTCCTCTCTCCGGGCGGAGTTTTTCTCTACGACACCATCAACCGCACCTGGCTGACCCGCATCTTTCACGTGGGAGTGCTTCAGAAATGGCGCAAGCTGGTTCCACCCAACACCCACGACTGGCGCCAGTTCATCCGTCCCCGCGAACTCGAAAAAGCGATGCGCGCCTGCGGTCTCCAGCCAGTCGAAAAGCGCGGTCTCCATCCGGCCCATCCCATCCGCTTCGCTCTCCACCTGCTCACTCACCGCAAAGGCAGAGATCGGATGCCGCCCTTCCGAATCGTTTCTTCCACCGCCGGAAGCTATCTGGGTTATGCCCTCAAGTGACGAGAAGGCGTCACCAACGCGGCCGGCATCGCCTCCTTTCGCAAGATTGCCCTCGTCCTTGCCTTTGCCCGTGCCCTGGTCAGGAGCCAGATCCCTGGCCCCGGTCCATTCAGCTTTGCCGTGCCGGGGCACCCAGGCGGCCGTTGGGGTGGGGCCTCCTCCCGCTGCCTTTTTCCCGGCCCGCCAGCCCCAGTGACCAATCGATGATGTGACCCGCTTTCAATCCCCCGACCAACGGTCGTTCATGCAGCCAGTGAAGGCCCGCGCTGACGGCGCAGCCGCACTGAGTGCAATCAGGATTGCCACCGAAGAAGCAAGGCTCCACGCGGCTCCTCAGATCCACCGAGTAGTTGAGGGAGAGACGGGTGAAGGTGCAATGCTCGGGGTCTTGAGGCGGTTGGGCAAAGGCACGGGCTCCTCCTTGTGGAAGCACCAACTGGGGATACCTCTGCTTGAGAGCGGGCAACTCCCGCAAGAGCCTTTTGCGGGAGCCCGGAGTGATCTTCTCCTCGCTCGATTCCCCCTTCTGGGGGGTGTAAAGGCTAAGCCAAATGCGCCTTACTTCGGGACGCGCGGTCCAGAAGGCCAGGTAGTCGTCGAGGTAGCCCGGGCGCAAGAGTTGCCGGTTGGTGATGACCCAACTGATATCCACTTTCCTCCCCTGGATATTTTTCAGAATGCAATCGTAGGTGGCGGGAGCGCGGCGCTGGTCGTGATCGGGCTGCAGCCCGTCAACGGACACGGTCACACAGACACGGGGCAGTCGGCTCCACTCCCGCGGCCAGGGGATGACGGCACTGGTGACCACCAGCGAATAGATCCCCTGTTGGCTCAGCTGGGGCAAGATCCCGCTCAACTCGCGACGCCGAATCAGCGGTTCACCGCCCACAAAGGCAACGTGCAGCGGGAGATGTTCCCGGATCAGGGAAAGGACCCGGTCCACAAGGTGCTCTCCACGCAAATCCCGCAGCTCTTTGAGAGTGCTCCGTCCTCCCAGGTGATTTGCACCGAAGGCATAGCAACCAGGGCAACTGAGCGGGCAGCTTCGGGTGATTTCGATGGAAAGAATGGGGCGGTAGCCTCCCAGCAGACGTCCCAGGGCGGACAAGAGAACCTTGCACTTCAAGGGTTTTCGTGGCTTCATTTCCGTGACCTCTCTTGGAGCACTGCTGATCCTCCTTTCCTACCTGAATTAGGTGCGGATGCAGTTCCAGGGTCTCAACAAGGGGGCTCTTCTCGACCGTGTCCCCTCGGCGATGGTTCGACTGCCAACACCGCCCCCCACTGGAGTCCCGCCGGGCGTGGGGGGGGCTCGCCCCCCACCCCACGCCCGGAGACGGTGTCCGGACAACCAGCTCCGGCGGAGGCGAGTAGGGACTCCAGCTGCTTGTGGGTATATTCACGTGGGCACCGGCTAAACACATACGTTGCCCTGGGCTGGCATAGGGATGCCCCTTCGGGGCGGCGTTTCCAGATCACTTCTGAGTTGGAGGCAAAAGGTTACAAGAGTGCCGCCGATGCTCCCGCTGCCAGGGCCGGGAGGGCCGACACAATGGCGATGATGGCAACCCACCCCTCAGCTCAATGGCTGCCCGGAGGTGTGAGGTTGCTCGCAGCGCTGGAAGAACTCCTCTTTACCATCCGTTTGCCCAGCAGGTTGAGCTTGAACCGCCGCACCACCTCGGGCCTCACAATATTCCCACCCGGACTTTGGAAGTAAAGGGCGTCAAATGGGCACTGAACGATACAGGCGCCGCACTGCACGCAAAGGCGTCTCCCGGGCAGGCTTGCCATCCGCTGGCGGTGATCGACTTTGAACACGTGGGTGGGGCAAACCTGTTCGCAAAAGCCGGCCCCTTTGCACCGGTCCGATTGGAGCTCGATCCCAAGCAGCCGGTCCTCGTGCAGACCACTCTTATAGAGGGGAGTGCTTCCCATCAAATCGAGGCTCAAGAGGAGAACCACAACCAGTGAACTCAGACTCCAGCGGAGAATCAAGGGCCAGGAAAAACCGTCGCCCAGGAGAGTCCAGCCGACGAGAGTCAGCAGAAAAGCGATCCAGGGGAGAAGCAGAAAGCCGCGCTCTCCGAAATCAAAGAAGACGAAGCCGACAGGCTTGCGCCCTCTCCGGAGGAACTTTTCATAGCATGGAAAGGTGAGGAAGATAAAGAAGGAGAGGCCCCACACCAGGCCAGCCAGGGGGAGCACCCCTTGGGGCCAGACCGGCCACACGAGAAGAGCAAACAGAGAGATCGGGAAAGCCCAGGCCACCGCCATTTCGGCCCGTTGCGGCCAGGGAAAAGCGACCGTACGCATTTCAACGGTTGTCTTCAAACCCGCACTCAGGAAAGCGGGGAGGAAGGCGACGTCGACCGGGCCCCAGATCACTTTCCAACCGGACTTCCGGTGGACGATCCCCCCCTCGATCCCTGTGGCGGCAAGCTGGGGAAGGATCACGTTACGGTGATCGACCAGGTCTTCGATACCGCTCGTCTTCAACACGGAGAGAACGTCGTGATTCGTCAGCAGGCCGCCGGTGGCGGCACACCAGACATTGACACCCCGGCTGTTGGCGACCAGCAGATAGGCGTCAATCCCCTTCAAGGCACGCCAAACGCGCTCCACCGTGAGTTGAAAGTTGCAGGTCAAGAGCACTGGTGAATGGCGGTCAGGGGTGCCGATTCTGCGCAACCCCGTCCGGCAGGGGAACGGCAAGACCCGCAGCAGAGTCTGAAGCAGGGTGACCCAGGCAAAGGTGAAAGGCTTCATGTCTCGCCCCGGCGTGGCTTTTGGGCCACCAGTTCCACGAAGCTCCGCAGGCGATTATGCCGGCTGGAGACGATACTCAGACCCACTTCTCTCAACTTGCCTGAAAAACCGGCAACAGGGTGGGTAGTCTCTTGAGTCAGGAGATAAGTGAGCGTGACCAGAGGGGCCCTCACCAGCCAGTAGATCACTCGCGCAGCCACGCCCCGAGGCCTGACCTCATCCGCCACCAGCAACAGGCCGCCGGGCTTCAGGATCCTCATGACCTGCTCCAGAGTATAGCTCAACTCATCCTCGCTCAGCTCGGAAAAGCTGAGACCGCTCGTCACGGCATCATAGCTTTCAGGCCGCTCGCCAGCCAGCTCCGCAACGCCCATTTCGGCCCACTCGATGGGCTGATGAAGTTGAGATTCTTGAGCTTTCCGTGAAGCGATCTCGAGCATTCGCGGGTCCACATCAATGCCTCTGACGCTGGCACCGCGGCCGGCCGCCCGCAGGGCCAACGCCCCGGTGCCACAGCCAATGTCCAAGACACGATGGCCGGGCTGGATGCGACTGGCCAGGCGGTCGTAAGCCTTGTCCAGTTGACCCAGCGCCAGTAGTCGGATGCCGAGTTCGTATCGGCCGGGAGCCGACTCCAGAATGCGCATGAGAACGTAGGTGCTCATCTTCCCTTCCCCACCACCCACCGCGCCCGGACGAGGGACGCCTGAACCGGATTTCTCACACCCAATCCATTGCGGACCGAATGCATCCCCCCTTGACTGCGTCAGACCCGGTCGCCCTGCCCGGCAGCCTGTAGAATACGCCCGGAGGGGCCTCCATCACAAGCCTTGTCAGGGCGGCGTCCGGCACTACTCGTGAGGAGCGTCCTGAGAGAGATGCCGTGCGCCCTCTCAAGTCCAACCCAAGAGGAGGATCTGCAGCTGTCTTTGAACCCTTTTCGAGCAACTTTCCCACCTGGGCTGCAGCTTCCCCAGACATGGGAAAGAGGCCTTTGCTATAATCTTCACTGTCTGGAAGGACCCTTGTCCGGTTTTCCGGCAGGTTTGATCAGGGGATTGCTGGGTGGGAAGACTTGTAGCATTTGCCTGTCGGGAATATCGGGAGACGCTGAAAGAGAGCCTTGTTTTGAGGGCTTCGAAATGAGAATCCGGAAGAAACACAAGATTATTGTCGCCTCCAGTCTTTTCTTCTTGATTCTGCCTCTTTGGGCAGGGGACCGGAAGAAGGAGGAGAAGCGGGACTATTACAAGAAGTGGGTCGACCAAGACGTGCTCTATCTGATCACGGATGAGGAACGCGAGGTGTTCTCCAAACTGACGACGCCGGACGAGAAGGATCGGTTCATTGAACAGTTCTGGAGACGCCGCGACACGGATCTGACCACCGCCGTCAATGAATACCGGGAGGAGCATTATCGGCGCCTGGTCTATGCCAACCAGCATTACGGCAGCGGCATCCCAGGCTGGAAGACGGATCGCGGCCGAATCTACATTATGTTTGGAGAGCCCGCCCAGATTGAATATAACGCCGGGGGTGGCACCTACGTTAGAAAGTCCTACGAGGGGGGAGGCAGGACCTCAACCTACCCCTTTGAAGTGTGGCGGTACCGACATATTGACGGCGTCGGCGACGATGTGGAGATCGAATTCGTGGACCGTTCCTGGAGCGGCGAGTTCAAGCTGGCACTCTATCCCTGGGAGAAAGACATGCTTCTCATGGTGGATGGGATGGGTGAGACCACCGCCGAGCGCCTGGGACTGGCCAACCGGTCCCAGCGTCCCGGACTGCATCCCGGTCACTTGAACAATACTTCCTTTATGAAGAAGTTCATGGGCACTCGATTCAAGGACCGCCCCTTTGAGAGGCTGCAACAGTTCTTTGCCTTGCAGCGACCTCCCCAGATCAAACAGAAGGAACTGCTCAAGATTGTCGAGACCAATATCAGCTACCAACAACTCCCCTTCTCCTCCGTCGTGCACCAGGTCTGGGTCAACGATGAAGCGGCGTTGGTGCCCTTGACCATCGAAGTGCCGAATGAGTCTCTGGAGTATGTGGAGCAGCCCAACAAGATTTACAAGGCGCGCATGGCGCTCTACGGGCGAGTCACTGCCATGTTGGGGACGGTGGTGGCGGAATTCGAGGACGTCGTGGCGTCCCGCTACCAGCCCCAGCACCTGGCCATTGGCCGGCAGCAAAAGTCGCTCTATCAGAAAGTCTTGACCCTGGCACCAGGCCGGTACAAGCTGGACTTCGTGGTCAAGGACCTGGGGAGTGGTGATGTCGGCACTCTCTCCAGGGCAATTCACCTGCGAGCTCCGGAAACGGGGAAGATGGCCGCCGGGTCGATTGTGCTGGCGAAACAGCTCGAGCCTCTGGGCGCTTTTCCCGAAAAACCCAAGACCTTCGTCATCGGCGACGTCAGGGTGGTTCCGAACGTGAGCCGGCGGTTCGCCGTCTCCGATCCCTTGGGAATCTACCTGCAAATCTACCATCCCAGTCTGGACTCAAGCACCCTGACACCCGCCGTCTCAGTCGAATACACGATACTGGAAGGGGACAAGGTCGTCTCTCACGTGGTCGACAAGGAGGGCGATTCAGTCGAGTATTTCTCACCACAAAGGCTGGTGCTGGTGAGAAAGATGCCGCTCCAGGGCCTGGCCAAAGGGGACTACCAGATCATAGTCAGGGTCAGCGATTCCATTTCAGGGGAATCGCTCAGCAGCGAGACCAGCTTCAAGGTGGGCGGGAAGTCTTGACAGGGACCCTGGGCGTCCCGGCCGCTGCGGTGGAGGTCGTACAGGCTAATGGTGGACTCAGAAGCGGATCGTCGTGACCCTCCCCGTGGGCCTCGCATCGGGTAAGTGTTCGTCCCCTCTCCCGCGGTTCATGGAATGGAAGATGGCGGAGGGGAGTCCCAACCTCTGGCGGTGACCAAAATGTGGGCAATCACCGGGTTTCCTTCCCTGTTGTGGCGAGCCGGCCTCGGCTGTGCGGTTTCGCTTCTTGCGGGGGTCGTAGCCGGGGCCGCTCCCCAGCCGAGCCACACCAACGTCATTCTGATCACCATCGATACACTGAGGGCCGACCATCTGGAGTCTTACGGCTACACTCTGGGAAAAACACCCGCTATTACGGATTTGGCCCAGAATGGGATTTTGTTTGAGAAGGCCATCGTCCAGACTCCCATTACCCTTCCCTCACACGCCACCATCCTGACCGGGTTCTATCCCATCTATCACCGACTCCAGGACGTGGTGGGACGGTTGCGGGACGAGGTGCCGACCCTGGCTGAATGGTTTCAGCGGAAGGGATTCGAGACGGCGGCTTTCGTGGGGTCCTCGGTGCTGGCGGCCCGGTGGGGTTTGGACCGGGGCTTCGACGTTTACCAGGACCATTTCCCTTTGGCGGGGGTGAGACAGGTCGATTACAGCCGCATCGAGCGCCCTGCGGGGGAAGTCGTTTCGCTGGCCTTGAAATGGCTGGAGCAGCCCCGCTCCAAACCGTTCTTCCTCTGGATCCATCTTTACGATCCGCACGATCCGTACACGCCTCCCCCACCCTTCGACACTCTATTCAGGGGGAATCCCTATGATGGTGAAATTGCCTATGTCGACGCCATGCTGGCTCGTTTTTTTCAAGCCCTGAAGGCTCGCAAACTTGACCAACACAGCCTTATTGTCCTGACCGCCGACCATGGTGAGAGCCTGTGGGAGCATAAGGAAGAACACCACGCCTTCTATATCTACGAAGTATCGCTTCGCGTACCGCTGATCTTCAGGATTCCGGAAGATCTTTCGGCCGGCCGGTTTCGGCCGGGAACACGAGTTGCCGCGCAGGTGCGCAGCGTGGACATCGCCCCCACGGTGATGCAGCTCGTGGGCGGCAAGATCGAGAAAGGTCTCCAGGGAGAGGGGTTGGCCGGTCTGATGTCGGGGCGACGACCCAGGCGCGAACTTCCCGCTTACGCCGAAACCCACTACCCTAGAATTCACTTTGGCTGGAGTCCTCTCTTCAGCTATTCCGCTTCAGGCTACAAGTTCATCGAGGCGCCGATTCCGGAATTGTATGACCTGGAGAGCGACCCTTCGGAATCCCACAACCTCTACACGGCCAGGCGGGCCAGGGCCAATCAGATGAAGGAGGCGCTGCACGCCTTGCAGAGGAAGTATGCCTTCGGGGAGATCGGCTCGGACAAGAGCAGCGAGGAGTTGGAGCCGGAAACGGTGGCGCGGCTGAAATCCCTCGGCTATATCGCCTTCTCCGCCGGCAGCGGGGCCAATTCCCCGGGCCGGGCACTTCCCGATCCGAAACTCAAGATCGACACCTACAATCAACTCAACAAAGCGGTGACCCGCTCGCGTGAAGGCGATCCACGCCGGGCGATCGAGATCTTGAAAAAGGTGGCGCGAGAGGAGCCGGAAATGCCGCTCGTGCACTTTCTCATGGGCACCTCCTACCAGGAGATGGGACTCCATCTGATGGCTTCACAGCAGTTTGAGAAGACCATCCACTACAACCCGGATTCCAATGTTGCCCGCTTCAGCCTGGCACGCTCCTATCAGAAGTCGGGACTTCCGGAGAAGGCCAGGCAGGTTCTGGAGGAGTTGCTGAGGTTGGATCCCCGGCACTTTGCGGCAAGACATCTCCTGGCCACACTTCTGGCCAAGGAGGGCAACTACCTGGAAGCCGCCGAGCAAGAGTCGAAAGCTTTGCGTATCCGTCCTTCCTTTGCAGAAGGGTATAACAATCTGGGGTCCTTTTATTTGAGCCTGGGACAGACGAAGGAGGCTGTCGAGAGCTACCGCAAGGCCATTCAGTACGCCCCCCGCAATCTGATGGCGCTGACCAATCTGGCCCTCGCCTATCTGAAGGAAAATCAATACGACGAGGCGATCGAGCAAGCCCGCAGAGCGATTGAAGTGAACCCCCGTTTCGGCCTGAGCCACTATTATCTGGGCCAGGCCTACCTGGCCAAAGGGATGCGCAACGAGGCGCGGACTGCATTCCGGAAGGCGCTGGAGATCAATCCCAAGCTTCATGTTCCACAACTACAGTAGGTCTGTCGGTTGTCGCAGTGGATCCCTGTTCCCCCGCTGGGAGTGGTGGTGTCCGTGGCTCCTCTCCGTTCTGGTACTTTGGTTGGCCCCGGTTTGGCTCTGTTACGCCAAAGACCGGCCCAACCTGCTCCTGGTCACGATTGACACGATTCGAGCGGATCACCTGGGCTGCTACGGCTACGCGGCGGCCCGCACTCCCGTACTGGATCAACTGGCCCGGGAAGGGATTCGCTTTGAAAAAGCTTTTTCGGCCGTGCCGCTCACCCTCCCCTCCCACGCCACCATTCTGACCGGAACCTATCCGACCTATCACGGAATTCACGACAACTCGGGCTACGTCCTCTCCCCCCAGCGCACGACTCTGGCGGAAGTCCTCAAGAAGGCGGGTTATGCCACGGGAGCCTTTGTGGGCGCCTTCGTTCTGGACTCCAAGTTCGGCCTCGATCAGGGCTTTGACCGCTACTACGACGACTTTGACCTGAGTGACTCTGAGAATGTGAGCCCAGGCTACATCCAGCACCGGGGCGATCAGGTGGTGCGAGAGGCGCTACTGTGGCTGAAGGGTCTCAAGAGCCAACCCTTCTTCGCCTGGGTGCACCTCTACGATCCCCACGACCCTTATACCCCCCCGCAGCCTTTCCTCTCCAGACATCGGGGCCGGCCTTATGACGGAGAAATCGAGTTTACCGATTCCAACCTGGGGACACTCTTGACGTGGCTGCGCGAGCAGGGTCTGGACCAGAAGACGCTGGTGGCCGTGGTGGGAGATCATGGCGAGAGCCTGGGCCAGCACGGGGAAGAAAAGCATGGCTTCTTCGCTTACAACGCCACCCTGCGGGTGCCGATGATCCTACGCCTTCCCGGAGGCTCGCAGGCGGGAAGAGTTGTGAGAGTTCCCGTGGGCACTTTGGACCTCTTCCCGACCCTCCTGCAAGTGCTGCGCGTGGACCGAACCTCGAGCCCCGAAGTGCAGGGGAAGGGGTTGTTGTCGTTGCTGATGGGAAAGAATCCGCCCCGCACTGCCGGTCTTTACGCCGAATGTTTTTACCCCAACCGTCAGTTTGGCTGGAGTCCCCTCCGGGCCCTGATCCGCGGATCCTTCAAGTACATTCTGGCTCCCACCCCGGAGCTGTACGACCTTGACTCAGACTTCGACGAACGCCACAATCTGGCTTCCAGCAAGCGGGTTCTGGCCAACCGGCTGCGCCAGAATCTGGAGGAGTTGACCGCTCGTTTCAGCAGGGTCGAGACGGCCGCTCAAGCCGAGTCGGGAATCGACGCCGAAACTGCCGCCCGCCTCCGCTCTCTGGGCTACATTGCCTCTTCCTCGGGTGGGGCTCAGAGCGCTGATTTGGGGTCTCTTCCGGACCCCAAGGACCAGATCGTCCTCTACAACAAGATCCTTGGACTCTTCCAACAAAGCGCAGAGGGGGCTTACCGGAGCGTCATTCCGGAGTACCAGGCGATCCTGAGCTCCCAGCCGCAGCTCAAGATCGTGCGTTACAAGTTGGGGCAGGCCTACTTTCACAGCGGCGACTACCCGGCCGCCCTTGGCGAGTTCAAGCGGGTGGTGGAGTTGGCGGGCGAGGACGCCCTGGCGATTTTCGATCTGGCCCAGACCTATCTCCGCCTCAACAGGGTGGAAGAGGCTATGGCCGGTTTCCGCCGCACCCTGAATATCGACCCCCAGCACTACCGGGCGCGAACCAACCTGGGAGTCCTCTACAGGAGGGAGGGGAGGGTCCCGGAGGCCATCGCGGAGTTGGAGCAGGCTCGGGCGATCGCCCCCGGCTCAATCTTCGTGCTCAATAACCTGGGCATCGCCTATTCCCAGGCACACCAGTTCGACAAGAGTCTGGAGACGCTGACCGCGGCTGTCGGTCTGGCACCCCAAAATGCCGTTGTCCATGCCAACCTGGCCCAACTCTACCGCCAGATGGGGCGACCGGAGGAAGCCAGAAAACATTTTGAAATCGCCCGCCGGCTCAATCCTCGCTTGATGAAGCGCAGGTGACGCCCCTGAGCAAACCGCAGTCAGGAGGGATGAGCTTCTTGACTGGGAACCTCCTTAGGGTTTGCGCAAGAATAGATTGGCAGAGTTGGCGCTCAGATTTGCACC
>JBHHYX010000163.1:0-10645 GCA_046757765.1 Acidobacteriota bacterium
CTTCAGAGGCTGATGGGGACATGCTTCGATTGTACAATAAGGTGTTGGAGCTCTTGATCGCAGCGGCAGCGCCGGTTCTGGATCCAGCGACGCCGGCCCAGCGTGTCCGGCAACAGGTAAAGGTTCCAGAGAAAGTTCCGGTACTGAGCACACTTGCGGCGGAAGGGCTGGGGCAGCAAGGCCAGGCGGGCCAGCGCGGGCACCAGATTGCCGAGCTGGTAATTCTTGATGAGGGTGCGGATGTTATGGCGTTCTCCCATCCGTTCGCGCCACTCCATCCCGCGCGAGGCCTGGGTCGACCCACCGAAATGGTGGTATGCCAGAGCCCGGGGTGCGGTCACCACCCGGCCCCCCAGTAGCCACAGTCTCCAACACAGATCCACATCTTCGTGGTCCATGAAAAACCGTTCGTCGAATCCTCCCGCTTCCACAAGGGCGGCTCGCCTGAAAAGAGCCGCCCCGGCCGAAGCGAACAGGACCTCCTCGCAGTGGTCGTACTGTCCCCGATCTTCCTCCCACATGCCCCGATCCCAGGTGTATCCCAGGGAGTTCATGGCCCCCCCCACCCCGTTCAGCCGTCGGGGTTGGTGGTAGAGCCGCATCTTCGAGGCCACGGCGGCAATGTTGGGATCCTGTCGGACGACCCGGACCAGTTCCTGGAGCCACTCGGGGTCCAGCTTGACATCGGGATTGAGCAGAGCGAGGTAGGTGGTCTCACAGTTTTTGGCGCCCAGATTGGCCGCTCTCGAAAAACCGAGATTGGTGGGCTGCGCCAAGACTCTCACCCAGGCGAAGTTGTTGCGCACATAGGAGACACTGCCGTCCTGCGATCCATTGTCGATGAGAAGCGTCGAGAAGTCTTGAAAGGTTTGTCTCTGGAGGGATCGGAGCAACTCGTCCAGGTACCCGCGCCCGTTGTAATTGATGATGATCACCGCAACCTCGTGGCGAGGGCTGGATTCGGAGCTGGAAGTCTGCGCCAGGGCCTTCGACTCAAGTTCCGTTCTTGCCATACCTCTTTTTCATCCGCCTGCGGGCAAGTCGCCACAGGGGGGTCTCCTCCAGTTCCTTTCTGAGCCAGTCCCGTTCGGCCTCGAGCAACTGGATCAGTTTCTGTCTTTCATTAATCAAGAATTGCACATCTCCAAGGGAAGCCTGGCGCAGGCGCAGTGATTCCAAAACCCGGCCGTTGGCCTGAAGGAATTCGCGAATGGCGGTGAGTGGGCGGGTGCCTGGGTCTGGACCCGGGCTTTGCAGCTGTTTCAAGGCAGACTCCTGTTCAGAGGTCAGGGACGACTTGCCGATCAGGAAGAGCGTTCGATAGCAAGGCTGGCATTGGTCGTGAGCAAAAAACGTCTGGTTGTAAAGACGGCTGATCTGCTGAAACGCGGGTGCATCGTGCAAACTGAAATAAAGTTGTGTGAGGGCCTGCATCAGGATCCATCTGGGCAAATAGCCGTTGGGAAGCGCGTAGAGGTGGTATCCCCGCTGGAGACGGAAGAAGTCGTCCACCTGGGAGGCCCGAGGCAGCCCGAACTCAAGGTGTTGCTGGAGAAAAGGGCGGGTCGACATCAGGGTTTTCGAAAACTGTTGCTCCACCTCGTCCACTTCAGGAGTGGAGAAAGGGGCCCCCAACAGGATCCAATTTCGTGAGAGTCGGTCCAACTCCGAGAAGAAGAGTTCCCTCCTACCTTCCGGCAGGTGCTCCAGGACGTCCAGGGAGAGAACCAGATCGAAGGACTGGTCCGGGAACGGTTGTTGCCAGGCGGGAGCCGGATGGTGATCCGGGAAGTCGCCCTGGCGAAGGTCTGTCGTCCGCACCTCCATGGGTGAGCCGAACTCAGCCTCGGCACAAAGGAAGTCCGCCGATGTCGCCAGGTGTCCATCCTGATCGCCCAGGTAGCCTCCTACATCCAAGACTTCAACTGGTGAGACGATCCGACAGATCTCCCGGGCCAGCTGGTAGCGCTGAAAAAGGTCAAAAGGAAGGGTCAGACTGAGTTGTCGGGAGGAAGCGGGAGCGGTCTCGATCTCCAATTGCGAGAGGAAAACCTCCGCTCCGCCCGGAAACACCTCAAAGATCAGGTGGTGTCCTCCGCGAGGAATGAGTATGGCCGGAAGCTCCACCCGGTGCTCGGTCTTTTCGGAGGTCAAAAGGACTTCCTTCAGGACCAGGCTGTTGAGGCGGATCCTCAGTGTCGAGAAATGGCTGGAGTGCTGGAGCCGGAATCTGGCCTCCAGTCTCAGCGGTGAAGGGGAAGGATTCAATAGATAGATAGAGGTTTTCTGCCCTTCCATTCGGCGCCGGGAACGGGATAGCGTTCCCCATCCCGAGCGGGGAACGGCTCGCACCGGGTCACGGCTGGAGACGAAGTCGGGAGCGGCTTCGAAGTAGTCGTGCTGGAAGATCTGGAGACGCTCACAGGTTGTGGTCTCGGGAAAGGCGGCCAGGAACTGGAAGTTAAAAGGCTCGACCGAGAAGCGAAACTGAACTCGAAGATTGAGATCTTCGAGCGCGGAGATCCAGAATGAGGGCGGCCGCTCGAAGTAGTGGGTGGGCTCCCGGCGAGAAAAAAAAAGAGGATCCGGCGTGGCTCCGATCAGCAGTCCATCCGGCTTCAGAATCCGGATCGACTCTCGCAGGCAGTGGAGCGGATCGCGCAGGTGTTCCAGGACGTCGAACAAGGCCACGATGTCGGCCGATTTGGAGGCCAGAGGAAGCTCCTCCAGGCGAGCCTGGATCAGCCAGGGCCGGAAACTCGGTTCCTGGGCCAGGGCGAAGCTGCTGATGTCGAGGCCAAAGGCACCATATCCTCGTTCTCTGGCCCGGCTGACGAGGTAGCCATAGGCACAGCCAAGATCCGCCACAACTCCGGAGGGCTTGATCCGGGCAACCAGGTCGAGCCAGGGTGCCCAGTCGGGATGGCATGCCCGGTAGCCGCGTTTGGCGTAGCCGCTGGTTTCTCCGAAAAAGTAGCCCTGGTCGTAGAGTTGATCGATTTCCGTGGACGCTGGCTGCCGCCGGCTGCCCTTGATGCTCTCCTCTTCACTCATTGACGTCTTTAGCCCGGATTTCTCAAAAACCCCTGTCGCCAGGCCGCATGCCTCCACCCTGGCTGCGTTACCCTCGGTCGGCCGGCTCGACGTACTGTACACTACGCCTGCGCAGTCCTCGGTCGCAAGCTCTGTCATGGGGGGACATTCCCTCCCGGCCCCGTCGAGGCCAAGGCGTAGAGCCTGGGGCGCGAGCCCCGTACGTGTTTAGCCGGTGCCGACGCAAACATCCCCATAAGCAACTGGAGTCCCTACTCGCCCTTGCCGGAGCTGGTTGTCGGCGCGGATACGATCTCCTGAGCCCGCCGTTTCCCCCGGGTGGGCGTTGCCTCGGCGCCGCGGATGAGAGTCACACACTCCAGGGGTGACAGAAAAAGGCGAAATTGACCGTTTCCAGCCACTCGAACCGGAACAAACGAGGAGGGGGGGAGACTCCTCTACCCCAGTCGCAACCCAGCCAGGGGAGGAAACGTTTTTCCGGTTCTGTCTGGGGCAGCTGGCAGGGCCCTCGGTTGCCGGTGTTGAGGGTCACGAGAGTGAGAAGAAACGGCGGGCTGACACCCACCGCTCGCCCGGAGGAACTCCAGTGCGTCGCGGGCACCTGGAAGAGAGTCCCTTCTGGGGTAGGGTGCGGGTGGCGTGAGTCCAGTTGTCAAAGCCGGTGAGCCACTGGCACGGGGCCGGTGGGGAGGGTGCTAACACGCTAAACACATACACGCCCTGGGTGCCCGGCCAAAAGGCCAACACAGAAAGCTCTGACGGGGCGAGATGAGACCATGACTGCGCCTTGAATCCCATACCAATCGCTCCTCTGTCTGCATTGCTTGCTTCGTGCAGATCCGTCGCAAGCCTTGCCGGGAGGTGCTTTCGACTCTTCATGAGTCATAAGCCTGTGAGAAATCCGGACTCGTCTACCCCAGCTTCCAGCCCCTTCGCGGGCGACACCTTAGCACCAGAATGTGGCCTGTGGGCGGGCTTTTCCGGGTCTCGGCGGCAAAATTTCAGATTTTGTTTGTTTTTCGCGATCCAATTCGGTAAAGTACGCTCTGTTCGGGCTTTCGAGGAGGGATCAGCTGTCCAAAAAAAATTGCGACTTTTTCTTGAGTGCCGCATCTTTTTAGGGCATTGTAAGGCTTGATCGAGTTGAGGAAGCGTGTTGTCTCTGACGCAAGGTTTTGGCTGGAGGAATGTAAAGACAGGGAAAGGCGGGCCAAAGAGGGTGTTGCCTTCGAGTCTGCAAGCGAGTCAGAACTGATCCATATTGTTTTTAGTTCTTGAAGGAGGATTCATTCATGAGCAGCTTTCGAAACACATTCTTAATCCTGATGGGGCTGATGCTCCTGGTGGGCGGCTCCCTCTGCGGTTCCCTTTGGGCCCAGCAGTCGGAGTTGTACAATAACTTCCCCGCCCAGCTACAGACGCGGAACATCCCCGCTGGCACCGTGGTCGACCCCGGGTCGCAGTTGCTGTACATTATCGACACCGGCGCCAATCTCAGGGCGGAGGTGGGGGCGGATGTTTCGAGCTACACCTCGTCGCTTGCCGTTTCGGACCAGGGTTTGGCGCTTGCCAATCCATTCGGAGTGGGCGGAACGAAGGCCATCTACAACGACGACGGGACGCTCGATGCCGACAAGATCAACCGCAGCTTCATCACCATCACCAACACTCACCCTACTCAGGCGGTCACCGTTCACTTTCGGTACTTCAATGACGAATGCGTGGACGTTTTGGACTTCCTGGTCGTGTTGACCTGTAACGACACGCTGATCTTCGACCCCTTCGACTTCGACATTCCAGGCACTACATTCAATACCCAGACCCGAATCTTCGGGCCTGCGGTGGGTCTGTTCGAGCCCATTCCGGCTTCTCAGTTTGCCTCCGGCCGCTTTGTGATTTTCGCCACGGCGGCGGGAACTTCTTATGAGCCGACCGTGAGTGTCCAGGACGATAACGCCGAACTCCGCTTTCCGGCCGAGTTCGAGACCGACTTCGTAGATGCCGCCAGCGACTGTGACAACCTCCTGGATGCCACCTACTTTGGCGCCAATTCTGGTCTGGTCGCCGACAACCTGCACGTCTTCAACGCCAGTGCGGTGGCCTTCAACTATCTGATCGGAAGCTTTTCCACGGCGGTGCCTTTCGGCGGAGTTTTTCAAGCCTACGGCGTCAATGCCTGGACCCGGCCGGCCGTGGATCTGACCCTTGATGACCTCGATAACTTCTCGCTGCGCGGTCAACCCGACGGCGATGGCCCGCCTCTGCTGGTGGACCAGGCTGCTGGGGGAAATGATTTTCGGATTCTGACCGGAAGGGAGAGTGTCTTCGCCTCTGACGGGGTTGCGGTCGTCGCTGCCAACGATCTTTACTTAAGAAACGATGTCCACGGCGGCGACACCGGCAATGTGAACGACATCGACGGTGATCTTGTTTTAGACTATGATTCCTTCTACGGCGCGCTGGGCATTACATCACTGTTCGGAGCGGCTCCCGAGGACCAGTTGGTTCACTTCCTGTCCGCCATCGACGACTACAACGGTTCACGTACCGCTCCAGGAGAGGTGTCCGTGGGCGGCTTCTTCGACCGTTCCTACAATTTGAACGGCGCTACTACCACCTACGTGCTGCAGATCTACAACAATGACGAAGAGATCTTCGATGTGCCCCCGGATACGCCGATCAACATTTCGCCGCCTCCCTTCGAGGCGCCCACGGCTGTCCTGAAGATCGTTGTCGAGTGTCTGCGAACCTGGATCACGGATGTGAAGAGTGATGCGACTTCTGTCGATGATCTCCAGATTTCCGATCTGGGGGGTATCGCCGGTGATTTGCTGACCCACATCGCAGCTCCCAAAGATCCTGGCGATGCCTCGCTGGGGTGGATCCGCTTCGTGCGGGACAACACCAAGTTTGGGACTTGGAGGTCTGCCGGGGTTGTCGCCGATACCGCTGACGAAGCCAGCTTCGTGACCATCGGTCTGGATGTGGTCAGGTTCTCCGGCTTTGGAGAAGGCTGGTGGTTGAGCAGCGCAGCTTCCGACCCGACGGTGTCTGCGACTGGTGATCCGACTCCCTAGGCTGACTTCAGCGTAGCGAGTATTGCGTTTGGGGGGGGTATTCATACCCCCCCTTTTTTTGTTGCTGGCCGATCGGAGTGCCCTGACCGAAATCCTGTATGCGAGTCATAGCTCTTCTGTTGCTGGTGGGGGTCTGGGCGGCACCTCCGTCTTTCAAGGTGTTGGGGCGTCAGACCCTTAGCACGGCCCAGGTAAAGGGGGTGCTTCCGCTGCGTTCCCCGCAGGTTGCCCTGGTGAAAGGGGACCACGAAGTTCTGGCCGTATTTGCCGGCCTGAGGAACGGAGAAAGGGGAATTTATTTTCGTCGTTTCGACGAAGGAGCTCAACACTGGAGTGATCTTGTGCGAGTGTCTCCTCCGGAAAACAAGGAGGACGCAGATCCCAGTTTGTGGCTGGCGCCAGACGGCTCTCTTCACTGTGTCTGGCTGGCTCGCAAAACCAGGCGGGAGTACCAAGTGTTTTATGCGAGACTCCGCCGCGGAAACCCGGCCTGGAGCGCTCCAGTCCAGTTTCCAGCTGGGCGCCTGAACAATCCCCCTCGGTTGATCGGCGATTCAAAGGGCCGATTGTATCTCTACTTTTGGAATCGAACTGGTGCCTCAAAATGGGGTCGAATTCTAGTCTATGTCAGTCAGGATCGAGGGAAGACCTGGCGAATAACAGATCCCAATTACCGGATGGATGTGAAGAGGGGGGAAGCGTCGCATCCCCAATTGCAAGCGAGCAAGAACGGTCGTGTCCACCTCGTCTGGTTGGATCAAAGCCGAGGTGGGAAAGGGGTCGTTTACAACACTTCTAGCGATGGCGGTCGGACTTGGTTGGCTGCGCCCGTGGTGATTAGTGAAGATAAGCGGTTTTCAGCTTCCATTCCCAAGTTGTTTGTGAGCGGGGAGAATCTCTTTGTTTTGTGGACCGGATTGCTTCTGGCGACGCCTTGGAAAAGGACACAGATTCGGTGGAATTGGTCGCGGGATGGTGGGAAGAGCTGGCTGGGAGATCATCGGCTCTACGATGGCCCGGTGACCGACGTCACGGTGGAACTCTTTCAGATGAAGGATACTGTAGGCTGTCTGTGGAACGAGCGGTCGAGAAATGACGAGGGGTTCATCAAAGAGAAGTTGCTCTGGAAGAAAGGCTTGGGCGCGCTCGATCGCCAGCCGGAAACGCTGGTTTCTACTTCCACTGGTGCCCACTATGAAGGCCTTGGAACGGTTTTTGATGGGGCTCGAGTTGCCGCCTACTTCTCCGAAAAACGAAAGCTGGGCCCTTCGAGTGCCCTATTGCTGGTCCGGGATTCGAAAAAGAACCGGTGGGTACGGATCGATGTCAGTGGAGAAAAACCCGGTTTTGATGCCAGAAGTCCAGTCGCTGTTCTGGGCTCGGCCGAGTCGAACTATAGTGTATTGTTTCACCAGGTGAGAAGAAGAACGTTTCTCAGAGAACCGATGATTTGGGAGACAAAGTTGATTTTCAGTCACATAGAAGTGAGAAAATAGACAAGGCTCTGGTGGGTCTTGAGGGGATTCCTATGTATTTCAGGCTTTTGTTGTTAGGTTTCTTGGTCTTGCTGGGGATGCCGCTGTGGGCGTTGCCTCCTGATCTGATTAACCCTGCCTCCAGTGTGAATATCATCGAGCAGGGACTCCTCAATTTGGCCGTGATTGCCACTGACCCCGACGGAGATCCGCTCGATTACAGCTGGAGCTTTGAAGATGATCCCACTGGAGCGGCTTTCTTCAAAGCCGTGGACGGCACCCAGGAGTTCGTGGTGAGCGGGAAGAACAGTCAGGTTAAAGTGGGTTTGGGGCCCGGACCGAATTACCCCGATCCCTCTTTCGTAGGCCAGACGATTCTGGTGAAAGTGGACGTCAGCGATGGAACGGAGATCACGTCCCACACGTTCCAGGTCAACGTTGTGGGAGTGAACCTGCCTCCCGACATTGTGGTGGATGAGTCGGACTTGGGGACTCAACAAGACCCGAAGCTGGACGGGGAAGGGTTGACCCTGGATGCTTCCGCCAGCAGTGATCCGGTTGGGGGATCGGTCAAGTTCTTCTGGCAGATCACGGGAATTTCGGGGGGATCACCATGCACGGGCTCCCTGGTCCTGTTCGGGAAGGAGACAGATCAGCCCGGCCTCGTCGTTCCTCGAGTCAGCGCAGTCCCCAGCAGTCCCATGCGGATCTTCATTGAAATGATCGTTGAGGACGGGTTGATCACTATCAAGCAGACTTTCACCGGCTACATGGCTTCCCAGGGGGGCTGTTCCGGGGGCGCCAACCAAAGCCCGATTGTCAACGCCTCCGCCAGTCCTTCCAGCGCCAGCTTCGGCCAGACGGTGACACTGATTGGATCCGCTTCAGACCCGGATGGGGACAACATGACCTTCAGCTGGTTGCAGTTGAGCACTACGGGTGGGGAGGCGGTGGCACTTTCCAATCCGCAAGGCCTCACGACGACCTTTTCGGCTCCCAGTCAGACGAAGACCTTGACTTTCCAATTCACGGCGACCGATTCCCGGGGAGGGAGCGGAAGCGATACGGTCAGCGTGCCTGTTTCCGCCTCAGGGGGGGGCTCCGGCGGTGGCGGAGGCGGGAGTAGCGGCGGAGTGGCTGCCGGTGTGACGGTCTGTTCCGATAGTGGAAACCAGCCCGCGGTCGCAACCGTTCCGGCAACCGTAACGGTGGAAGCGGGCAAGGGCGTGGTGATTAATGCGGTCAACGGAACGGACCCTGACAATACCGAGGCTTTCGTCAGTGGCCTCCTGTTAAAGGGTGTGTCCTATTCGTGGGCGGTGGAAACCGGCGCGGGTGTAACGAGTCTGACCGGGACGCAGACGGCGAGCCTTTCATTCACGGCTCCGCAGGTATCGCAGGATAAAACGTTTTCCGTCACTCTGGATGTGAGCGACCCGAAGAGCTGCGGGACCCGCTACACGGTCCAGGTGACGGTCACCGCTCCTGACCAGCCGGTGGAAACGAACGATCCCCCGGTGGCGGGATTGACCTACCAGCTGGAGGATGGGCCGCCACTGGCCGTACCCTCCCAGGCGGTGGAAGTCACGGCACCGGTGACGGTTGTTCTCGACGCCAGTTCCAGCACCGACGATGGGTCCTTGACCTTCTCCTTTGCCCTCAAGCAGAACCTGGTGACCGGCGGCGCCCTTCTCAGCCAGGTCAGTAGCGCGGTTCGGCAGCTCCAGATCCAGTCGGGAAGTTCCGGAACAGTGACAGTGACGATGACAGCCTCCGATGACAAAGGAGCCACCGACAGCCTCACCATCGATTTTGTGGTGAGCGATGTCGCCCAGGTGCCTGTGGCGGCCGCAGCCGTTATGCTGGGCGAGCAACCTCTGGGCAGCGGGGAGAACGCGGAAGAGGGAGCCGTTGTCACCTTGGACGGGACCGGGAGCAGCTTGCCCGATGGAACCCGGCCTGAGAGTCTGAGTTTCGCCTGGCGTCAAATCGACGGCCCCCCGGTGAGCCTGGTCGGGCTGGATCAACAAGTGGCCCGCTTTCGAGTTCCTGATCTGGACGGCGAAACGACCTCGCTGGTCTTCGAGTTGAGGGTCAGCAATGGAAGTGAGACTTCCGACCCCGTATCCATCTCTGTTCCAGTACAAGTGGCACCCCTCTTTTTCAGTCAGGTTGCTTTTGGGCCCGTGGTCGACCAGGTGTTTCGGACGGTTCTGGTGTTGATCAACAACCAGGAGGTCGACGCTCCCAACGTGACGATCGATTTTTTCGATCAGAATGGAGAGCCCCTTCAGGTCTCCCTGGGCGGCGAGCCATGGGATTCTTCCGCTCCCTTTGCCCTGGAAGCGAGCTCTTCACGAATTCTACGCTTCTCGGCCCAGGACGAGACGACAACAGTCGGCTGGGCCCGCGTCGATTCAGATGTCCGCATCAATGGACTGGTGCTTTATCAGCTGCTGGACGGGGTTACAGGCGATTTGACTTCCGAAGTGAGCCTCTTCTCCTCCGGCCGAGGGACGCTCTTTACTACTTTCTTTGATCCAAACGACGGCTTGGCCGTAGCGATTGCCAACCCCGGAGAGGAGGAGGCCAAGGTGAACGTGAAGATCATTGATCCGGAATTTGGCCCCGACCTTCCAGTGGCCACCCGGCCCCTGGTGCTGAAGCCGGGAGAGCAACTTCCTCGTTTTCTGGATGCCTCCTATTTTGGCCTGTTCCCGGAGGGTTTCCAGACGGGCACGTTGGAAATCGAAGCCGTGCAGGGCCGGGTCATCGCCACGGTTCTGAAGACGCGCGGTGGACTTCCGATCTCCACTCTCCCCTTGGCAAGCCGACGCTAGCCTAGTTCCCATCCCAGAACTCTTAAGTAGTTGTGAAACAACAGCTTATATTTTGGGATGGGAACTAAAAACTTCCAAGCCTCCAAGCCTCAAATCTCAAACAAATCTCAAGGACCGAAGTTCCAAACCTCAAACAGCTCTTCCATTTGAGATTTGGTATTTGCAATCGTACTTTGGGAATTCGTGGTTGGGATTGGGG
>JBHHYX010000164.1:0-10618 GCA_046757765.1 Acidobacteriota bacterium
GGAGGCCGGGACTCTCTCCGCCCTCCTGGATACCCGACTTTACCGGTTTGAGGTCATGGGGGAAGTCTCCTTTCGAGAGGGAGCCCGCCTCGTCAACGGGTCCAAGTCGGTCGAAATAGTGCGCAAGTCGAGGTTTCCGGGAGGATCTTCCGCTTTCCTGCGCCGAGTCGAGTTCGATTTTCTCCTCACTCCCGGCGCAAGCTCGAATCCTGGCTTTCAGCAGGGCCCTCTCTACCTCCTTCACAACCCCGCTCTGGGGGAGGCTTTTCTGCCCCGCATCCGACGGGACAAGAGTGCTCTCGGGCCGGGCGGCTACTCCGGATTCGGATGGTCCATCACTTCCGGCACAATGATGCGGATCAACTATATGACTCTCCTGTTCGGAGGCGACGAGGGAGGCCGCCAGGCCACTCCCAGGATCGATCCCGAGTGGCTGGCCAACGCCAGACTGGTGTGGGTGAGGGCAAGGGAGGTGCTTCGTTTTAAAAAACCCCTGCGAGTCGACCGATTCCCACTTCGGCCGCCCGGGGGGGACGTCGATGGCTGAGTCGGTACCCCGGGGAGTAACGTGGTTTCCGAGTCTTTATCGGTATCGGAATCGGGTCTCGCTATCGCTATCGCGCCTTTGATTGCCACGGCAGGGGGCAATGCGCATCATGATTCACCGATACCGATACCGATGCCCCGGAGAGCCCGCGGGAGGCCTACTTCTCATCGCCTGTCTCTTGCCCCTCATTCCCAAAGGCCCGGAGGGCCGACACAAAACTGGATGTTTGCCGGCTTCCTTCCCGCGAGGGCAGCCGAAGGACAAAACTTCAGCCAACACTGCCAACTGAACCGAAGCGTCAGCGCCCGGCCCCATCCGGAGGGCCACTCATGTGAAACTCGGGCGAACGTTTTGGAATTGATGTTTCCGGCGGAGTCGGTTCTTCTGCTCTTCGACGGGACACCTTTCCCATGAATCCTCCGGGCTATGCCGGAAGCGCGCGGCGATTTAGAATGCTGGGTTGTGGGAGATCGAAGACGCCGCTCGCAGGCAGAGAAATCGTGGACTTATCGCGATGCCGGGGTGGACTTGAAACGGGCCGGAGAGGCTAAGGAGCGGATCAAGGCTCTGGCTCGTTCCACCTTCAATTCGGCGGTGCCCGGGGACATCGGGTCCTTCGGAGGGCTTTACCGGCCCGACTTCGCTCGCTATCAGAAGCCGATCCTGGTCTCCAGCGTCGACGGCGTGGGGACTAAATTGAAAGTGGCTTTCATGGCGGGTGTTCACGACACGGTCGGAGTCGATCTTGTTTCCCATTGCTGTAACGACATCCTCACCCAGGGAGCCTTGCCGCTCTTCTTTATGGATTACATTGCCACGGGGCGACTGGATCCCCAAGTGGTCGAGAAGATCCTGTCCGGACTTGTCCAGGGGTGTCGCCGCTCCCAATGTGTGCTGCTGGGCGGAGAGACGGCTGAAATGCCCGATTTCTACCCACAGGGCGAGTACGATCTGGCCGGCTTCATGGTGGGCGTCGCCGACGAGTCGAGACTGCTGGACAGGAGACGCGTAGCCCCGGGGGACATTCTGATCGGCCTGCCCTCGTCCGGGCTTCACACCAATGGTTTTTCTCTGGTGCGAAAGCTTCTTCTGGAGCAGGAAAAGCTTTCGCTGGACAGCTATCGCAAAGACCTTGGAAAGACACTGGGCGAGGAACTCCTGACGCCTCATCGGAGCTATCTGTCGATCCTCAAGGAGCTGGTCCAGACGGATGAGCTCGCCGCTCTGGCCCACATCACCGGCGGCGGCATCACCGAGAACCTCAATCGAGTGCTTCCCAACACTGTGGATGCTCTGGTTCGGCGGGGAACCTGGGAGATCCTCCCGATTTTTCGCCTCATCCGCGACTGCGGCCGTGTGACGAGTGAGGAGATGTATCGGACCTTCAACATGGGACTGGGGATGATCCTGCTGGTTGGACGGCGGAAATTGAGCCGGGTCGAGAGCTTCCTGCAGGAGAGAGGCGAACGGTACTATCTGGTGGGAGAAATCATTGAAGGGGGCGGCCGGGTGCGGTACGACCAGGCAACATGAAAAACGTGGCCATTCTTCTCAGTGGTCGAGGGTCGAATTTTCTGGCTCTCTCCGATGCGATCGAGGACGGCGGGGTCCCGGCCCGAATCGTGCGGGTGATCTCCAATGTGAAGGCGGCACCCGGACTGCAGCACGCCCGGGAGCGAGGCTATACGGCGCTCTATCTTCCCTCTTCGGGCAGGGAGAGGGAGGACTACGACCGCCAAGTGGTCAGTGAACTGGAGAGGGCGGGAACGGACATCGTTTGCCTGGCCGGTTTCATGCGCCTTCTGAGTCCTTACTTCGTGCGCCGTTTTCCCTCTCACATTTTGAACATCCATCCCTCTCTCCTTCCCGCCTTTCCGGGCCTCCACGCCCAACGCCAGGCGCTGGAGTGGGGCGCTCGAGTCTCGGGTTGTACGGTCCATCTGGTAGACGAGAAATTGGACCATGGCCCGATTCTGCTGCAGCGGGCGGTGCCGGTCCTGGACGATGACGACGAGGAATCCCTCTCGGCCCGGATTCTCGAGCAGGAGCATAAGATCTACCCCCAGGCCCTGAAACTGATCTGTGAGAAGCGGGTTCGCATCGAAGGCCGCCGCGCCCACATGACCGAGTGAAAGCAGGGCCAACATCTCAGAAGAATGATGCGGGCGAGGACGCCCGCGCTCCCGGCGGAGAGGAGTGCCCTCGAAGTGCAAAGACTCTTCACATTGTCCAGGCAAGTCAAGGCGGCTCGGCAAGACGGGCGGCCCTTGGTGGCGCTGGAATCGACTCTCATTTCTCACGGTCTGCCCAAGCCTGCCAATCTGGAGACGGCCCGCGCCATGGAGGAGGCCATCCGGAAGGAAGGGGCCGCTCCCGCCACAATCGCCGTGCTCGATGGCCGAGTCCGAATCGGACTGAGCCAGGCCCAACTCCAGCGTGTCGCCGATGAGCCACTCACCAAAGCCAGCTCTCGGGATCTGCCCCAGGTTGTTGCCGCTGGAGGTTGCGCCGCCACCACGGTGGCGGCCACCCTGTTTCTGGCACACCGGGCCGGCATTCGCATTATGGCAACGGGCGGAATCGGAGGCGTGCATCGCGATGTGACGGAAAGCGGGGACGTCTCTGCCGACCTGCTCGAACTCTCCCGCACACCGGTCGCCGTGGTCTGCTCGGGAGCCAAATCCATTCTCGACCTGAGGCGAACCGTGGAATGCCTGGAGAGCCTCGCGGTGCCGGTCGTCGGGTATCAGACCGCTGAATGGCCCGCTTTCTATAGCCGCAAGAGCGGCATCCCCTTGGAGCAGCAGGTCACCAGCCCCGCCGCGGTGGCAAGGCTGCTGGAGGCCTCCTTCGAGTTAGATCTGGCAGGCGGCGTCCTGGTCGTCCATCCCGTGCCCGAGAGTCAGGCTCTGGAGGCTGAAACCGCCGAACGACTGATCCAGGAGGCTCTGGCCGAAGCCGGCTCGCGCGGCATTGCGGGAAAAGAAGTGACTCCTTTCCTGTTGGCCCGAATCGCGGAGCGCAGCGGAGGGCGTGCCCTGCAAGCCAACCGGGCATTGCTGGTAGCCAACGCCGTTGTGGCGGCAAGAATCGCCAGGCAACTCAGGGCAATGTGAAGGCAAAGCCGAGCCGTGGCGGAGATTCTCCCCAGCGCTAGTTTCCCATCCCAAGAGTGTTAAATAGTTGTAAAATAGTAGCTTATCCTTTGGGATGGGAACTAGAAATTCCAACACTCAAGGGCCCAAATCTCAAACAAATCCCAAGGCCTCAAGCTCCAAACCTCAGACAGCCCTTGCATTTGCGGTTCTCGTATCGACAACCAACCTTGGGAGTTGGGAGGGGAACTGGCCAGGGTCTGAACCCACCCGAGGTGAGGCGGCCACCACGGCCAGCCGCGAAGCCGGCGTGCCCCTTAACCCGCATTATTCACCGACTGTCGACTGCGGCGGCAAAATCATCCGGGCTGGCTGCGTTACACTCGGTCGGCCTCCCCCCCCAAGCTGGTTGTAGGCATGGACACCCGTCTCCGGGCGAGCGGTGGGCGTGAGCCCGCCGTTTCCCCCGAGTGAAGTTTCCTTCGGCGGCGCCAATGAGAGTCACACACTCCAGGGAGACAGAAGAGGCGAAACTGAGCGTTTTCAGCTACTGGACCTGGAAAGGGACTCCAGGGGCTGGAAGGGCCCTCTCCACGCAGTCTCTGTTGAGCCTGAGATGGCGAGTAGTTGGGTTGTGGCCTCCAACGTGACAAACTGCGTTTGCTTCGAGTTGAGGGGGCCGACCTGGTTCTGTTCGTGAATCGGAGCCTTTCGCAATCGCTCCTCTTACCGGATAGAATGGCGGCATTGTGATCTTGACTTGTCCGTCCTGCCACAGGGGATCCTCATTTCTCTTGCTCGCGGAGTCGGTATAATGGCTCCTCCCGTGGAGAGTCCAGTCGCCGGTTGAGTCGGAGATGAAAGGAGCCGGTAGCAATCAGATGGAACGCGAGCAACTGGAAGTGGATGTCCTGTTTGTGGGAGCCGGGCCGGCCAGCCTGGCCGGGGCGTTACACCTGTCGCAATTAATTCGACGATACAACGAGACCGCGGACCTGGACGGCAAAGCCGGTAGGAAACTGGAAGATCCGACTATTCTGGTCATCGAAAAGGGTCGTGACATCGGATCCCACGCCCTCAGCGGAGCAGTGGTCGATCCGAGGGGCTTTGATGAACTCCTGGAAGCGTTTCCGGGCAGAACCCCTCCTTATGACGGTCCCGTTACCGAGGATGCGCTTTTTGTCCTCAGCCGCGAGGACAGCTTTCGATCCCCCTACACTCCTCCGCCGTTGCGAAATCATGGCTCTTACGTGGCTTCCCTGGGCAAGTTGGTCAAATGGATGGCCGAGTTGTGCGAGGAGAATGGCGTCGACGTTTACCCCCAGTTCCCAGCGGTTGAACTCCTTTTTGACGGAGAGGGCGTGATCGGCGTTCGCGTTGGCGACAAGGGTCGGGACAAAGATGGGAATCCGAAGTCGAATTTCGAGCCCGGAATCGACGTCCTGGCCAAGGTGACGGTGCTGGGTGAAGGACCGCGAGGAACCCTGGCCCGGCAGGCCTTTCAGCGTCTCAACCTGGCCAACCATCGACAGCCGCAGATCTACGCCGTCGGCGTCAAAGAGATCTGGGAGGTCCCCGGAAGGGTCCGACCGGGTCTGGTCTACCACACTCTCGGTTATCCGCTCGGGACCCGCCAGTTCGGCGGCGGCTTCCTCTACACGATGCATAACAACCTCATCGACCTGGGTTACGTGACCGGATTGGATTATGAGAACCCCCACACAGACCCTCACCACTTGTTCCAGCAATTCAAGACCCACCCCTTCGTGAGAAGGCTGCTGGAAGACGGCAGGGCCGTCTCCTACGGCGCCAAGGCCATTCCAGAAGGCGGTTATTACGCCATGCCCCGGGTTTTTGCCGATGGACTCCTGATCGTGGGGGACTCGGCCGGCATGCTGAATGCGCAAAGGCTGAAGGGGATTCATCTTGCCGTTAAGTCCGGGATGATGGCGGCTGAGACGATCCTGGAAGCCTTGAACGCCGGCGATTTCTCTGCCTCCAGGCTGCAGGGCTACGAACAACGCTTCGCCCGAAGCTGGGCCAGGAAGGAATTGTGGAAAGTCCGCAATTTCCGCCAGGCTTTTCAGAAAGGCTTCTGGACGGGTTTCGCCCACACTGGATTGCAGATGTTCAGCAACGGCCGGGGAATCCGGGACCCCTTTCCCTCGGTCCCCGGTCACAGCCGAATGAAAACGCTCAAAGAGATCTTTGACGAGACGGATGCCGAGGCCGGGAAGAGGACTTTCGACGGTACATTGACCTTCGACAAGTTGAGCGACGTCTACCTGTCCGACACTGCCCACGAAGAGGATCAACCCTGCCATCTGAAGATCCTGGACTTCGACATCTGTCACAACCGCTGTACCTATGAGTATGGGAACCCCTGTCAGCACTTCTGCCCCGCCGGCGTCTACGAAATGGTCGCCGAAGGGGAAAAGGGCCGGCGCCTGCGCGTCAATTTCACCAACTGTGTCCACTGTAAGGCTTGTGACATCATGGATCCCTATCAGATTATTGTATGGACCCCCCCCGAGGGCGGAGGTGGACCTGACTACAAGAACATGTGACCTCTAGCTTGGAAATTCCAAGGGCCAGGAGGCCAAGTTTCAAACAAATCTCAAGGACCAAGCTTCAAACCCCAAACAGCTCTTGTACTTGAAACTGACCGGCCCCGGTGGGACAGGGAAAATATTAGCCTTTGAGGTTAGCTTTGCCACAACGGCTGGAGGGCCTTGCCGAAGGTGGGCAGCCGGGCGTAAGATCGGTGACGGCCTGAGCGGAGGACACGGCTCTGCCGGCAAACAACCCGAGCGCCGACTCAGGGACCAAGACTGAGGCTCGGGTGTCGACTTCGGCACCCGGCCCGGGAGAAAACAGCCTCGGGACTGGTAGGAAAGCGATAAATGCCAGAGGAGACTGGGGACTAGTCCGGGCTAACCTCGCCGGCAGAAAATTTCCTTTTCCCGCTGAGCCAGTACACTGGTTGGAGAAGAGCAGTGCAAGTTCATTTTCAAGGCATTTTAAGAGCCAGGAAATCCGTCTACCGGTATCTGCAGCCGACCCCATTGATTCGTTACCCGCTCTTGTCCCGTCTTCTCGGCTGTGAGGCCTACGTCAAACACGAGAACCACAACCCGACCGGCTCCTTCAAGATTCGAGGCGGCATCAATCTGATCAGTCACATGGACCCAGCTGAGCGCCGGCGGGGAGTCATCACGGCCACACGGGGCAACCACGGACAGTCCATCGCCCTGGCTTGCCAACTGTACGGTGTCCGCTGCCGGATCGCGGTTCCGCATGGGAACAACCCGGAGAAGAACGAGGCCATGGAGGCATTCGGAGCGGAGCTGTTGATTCACGGTCGTGATTTTGACGAAGCCCGCGAGAAGGTCGAGCAGGTCCAGGCGGACCAGGGCCTTCGCTACATTCACTCCTCCAACGAACCGATGCTGATACACGGGGTGGGCACCTATGGGTTGGAAATCCTGGAAGATCTGCCTGATCCGGATTACATCTTTGTTCCACTGGGGGGAGGAAGTGGTCTTTCCGGAGTGCTGACCGTCGTCCGGACTATCGACGTCCCGGTGAAGGTCATCGGTGTGCAGGCCGAAAACGCCGCGGCCGTCTACCTTTCCTGGAAACAGGGTGCCATTGTGACGACTGAATCGGCCGACACTATGGCCGACGGTCTGGCTACTCGCGTGCCCTTTGAGTTGCCATTCTCCATCATCAACCGCCATGTGGACGAAATCGTCACGGTCAATGAAGAGGAACTGGAACGGGCAGTCTTCCAGCTTTACCGTACCACCCATAACATCGCGGAGGGCGCCGGAGCCGCTTCCACGGCCGCCGCCTACAAGCTGCGGAATCAACTGGGCGGAAAGAAGGTCGTGCTGGTGCTGAGCGGCTGCAACATCAGCGCAGCCATCCTGGGCCGGATCCTGGCCAAGTTTGGACAGTGACAGTCGGGCTTTGACTGAACCACCAACGCGAGAATGTGGCCATCTGGATTGGCCGGGCGCTGACGCTTCGGTTCAGCTTGCATCGAGTTGTCGTCGCCGGATCACAATCCCCCACCGCACTCTGACTTTTCTTCCGGAGTCATTCCGACTTCCCTGATGAACTCTTCCAGCCTGGATAACCTAATCCATTGATAGATAGTTGTTTAGCTTATTCTGCCGGAGATGGAAAACAGATTGCTCAAAGAAGACCGGAAGGCCATTCACATCATCCAGCCCACTCGGTTGGTGAGGCCTTCAGGTCTGGGCCGGGCAATCTCGAGAAAGGAGGGGGCCTTGGCAGAAATGGGAATGGGAAACCTAGCTGGCCCGCCCCGCCCAGACCCCTTTCCGGATCACCTCAATGGTGAGCCCGGTGGATCAGAAAGCCACCTGAATGCCCGCAAAAAGACTTCGTCCCACCGACCCGAAGCCGGCGACTTCCGTATATTTCTTGTCAAGAATGTTCTCGCCTCGCAGGACGAGTGCCAGGTCGCCTCCGGAATCCGAGAGTCCCAGCAGGGGCAGAGTCAAGCCGAAGTCCACCTTCCAATAGGGGGGCAGGGCGACACGGGCGCTGGAGAAGTCAGGAAAGAACTGCAGATCGTCTCTGCTGCCCTTGTACTTGAAATCGATCCGCATCTTGTAGCGGTTTCGCAAAAACTCCGCGTAGACGCCAGCAGTGTGCCGGGGGCGTCTCAGGAGTCGCTCACCCTCGGCAAAACTGCCTCCCGGCACCGTACCGGCATCGGTCACTTCTGTGCTGGTCAAGGTGTATTGACTTCCCAGACGGAGCCGGTCGGCGGCCAGGATGAAGCCTTCGAGCTCCACCCCCTGGCTTTTCGCCTTCTCCACATTCAGGTAGTTGGGCGTTCCGGGGGGAGTGGCGAAGCTGAATTCAATCAGGTCGCTGAAGCGGTTGAAGAAGACGGTCGCGGAGAGGCCACTCTTGCCGCCGGCTGGAAAATAGTCCAAGCCAAAATCAGCCGCAATGTTCTTTTCAGGCTTCAGGTTTGCATTGCCCAAAATGCCGAAAGCGGGGATCCCCGCAGTCTCCAGAAAACTGGGAGCGCGGAAGCCGTTGCCGAAACTGCCTCGCACCTTCCACTCGTCACTGAGCAGATAACCGATCGAAACGGTGCCCGTCGCAAAGTTGCGAAAACGGTCGTTTTGATCGTATCGAGCTCCCGCCGTCAGAAAGAACCGATCGTTCCATGAGAATTGCTCCTGAACGTAGAGTCCCACACTCCGCCGGTCCAGTTGATCGACTTCGGTTTCCTCCCGCTCGTAGGAAGCTCCTGCTGTGATCAAGTTCCGAGGGCCGAGTTGAAAATCATTCTGCCAGTCGATGTAATTCCTGTTTTCGAGGGTCTGGAAGGTGAAATCGAAGAAATCCACTCTCCCATCCCGGAGGGTAAAGTCTGAAGAGTCGCGGCGGTAGTAGCCGTAGCGAAGTCTGGACCCGTACCAGCCGTTCCACTGATTGTGATAGGAGACCGAGAAGGTGGTCTCATCCGTCTCACGAAAGTCATTCGGGTCCACGACCGCTCCGGTGGAATCGGTCGGGAAATGATACTCGCTTTCGATATGGCGGATCTGGGTCGAAAGGTTGGAAGTGGAAGTCAGGTCGAAAACCGCCTGTCCCGAGAGCTCGGTCTTGTCGTACTGGTTGTTGAAATCGTAGGAGCCGTCGGTTGTCGAGTGGAGCGCACCAAAGGAATAGTGGATGTTCCGGGACTCCCCTTGAATGCCTCCGCGGAAGAGGCGGCTGTCGAAGGTGCCGCCCTCGAAGCTGAAGTGGCCGGAAAGCTTCCCTTCGCCTCTTCTGGTGATGATGTTGATGGTTGAAGTGACCGATTCCGCCCCATAGAGAACGGACGAGGGGCCTCGAACGATTTCGATCCGTTCTACATTGGCGGTCGTCAGATCGGCAAAGTCGAAGCTTCCGCCCGCCTGGTTCACCCTGACGCCGTCGATCAACACCAGGTTGAAGTCGCTTTCTCCGCCCCGCACAAAGATTGAAGTCGCGCCTCCGAAGGATCCGGTCTGGGCGACGCTGAATCCAGGCACGGTTTCCAGTACTTGCTTCAGCGTCCGCGCGCCCTGGGCGGCAATTTCATCCGCCGTGATGAGGGTGACGGACTGTCCAATCTCCTGGACCTTGGTGGGGGTTCGGGTGGCGGTGACGGTCAGTTCGTCATAACGCCTCAAGACTTTCTCGGTTGGCGTATTCGTCTGTTTGTCGGGGACCCGTTTCCGCTCCTTGTCCTGATCCTGTTTTTCACCCGACGAAGACAAGTCCGTTGGCGGCGCTTGGGACAGCGCCAGTGCGGCCCCAAACAGAAACGTTGCAATCAGTAGTCGATAAGTCAGTTTGATACTCAATGGATTCACTCCTTGGATGCCTGGCAAAGACGACCATCGAGGCCGGAGTGAAAAAACGAGGGCTAGCGCCGAGGAAACTAACTCGTTCCGTTCAACCGACTTTGACCCGTCGGAAGGGACGGAAACGTGGGAAAGCAGGGTCGGGGCGAGCCTCTTCTCTCACGCCGGCGGAACGATTCTCGCTCCGCGGTCAAGGCAAGTTGGCTCTAGGGCTGAAACCGAAACCGGGGCCGACCTCCCGGCCGGGCGAAAGATGGACTGAAGTCGATACAGGCGGTCAAGCCGAGCGAGATGAGAGGCATGGCTCCTCCTTTCACTTCCCCTTCGGAAGCAGTGAGGGCACGATCAGACCGGTCTCCTGGCTTGCAGTCAAATTCCGTCCACGCCTTCCCATCCGCTACCGCGGACAGTGGCGAGAGTGTGGACTTCTTCTGCTCACAGTTGCGAGGGCAGCGTCGGATTTCCACCGAACTTCCCGTTCATCCAACCGTGACTGGTTGAACAATGACCTGCAACAATAGATGAGGGGCGACCTCTTGTCAAGACGTCAGTCGGGGTCAGTCGGGGAGGCGGTGGGTCAGTTCGAACTGACC
>JBHHYX010000165.1:0-10588 GCA_046757765.1 Acidobacteriota bacterium
ATCCACGCGCATCTCCACCGCCTCGCTACGATCGAGTGTGAGAAATCCGGGCTAGGCGGTTTGAAAACTCTTCAGAGGCGACAGGCGGCCCTGACTTCCCAGATTCTCCTCTATGCGGAGGAGCTGATTGTACTTGGCAACCCGATCGCTGCGGCTGGCGGACCCCGTCTTGATCAACCCGGCATTGGTGGCCACGGCCAGATCGGCGATGAAGGGGTCCTCGGTTTCGCCCGAGCGATGGGAGATGACGGTGGTGTAGCCGTTGATTCGGGCCAGCTCAATTGCTCTCAGGGTTTCCGTCAGCGTCCCCACCTGGTTGAGTTTGATCAAAACCGAGTTGGCGACCTTCCGGTCGATTCCCTGTCTGATCCGCTCGAGACGGGTCACGAACAGATCATCCCCCACCAACTGCACGCGCCCGCCCAGCTCATCCGTCATCTTCTTCCAGCCCGTCCAGTCATTTTCTTGCAGCCCGTCTTCAATCGAGTAGAGGGAGGGAAAGCGCTGAATCCAGTCGAGGTAGAGCCCGATCATCTCGTCCACATTCTTGGCGGCCAGGCCGGACTTCTTGAAAACATAGAGGCCCTGCGACTCGTCGTATAGTTCGTTGGCGGCCACGTCGATGGCAACTCCGATCTCCTCTCCGGGACGGTAGCCGGCCTTTTCGATCGCCTTCAGCACCAGCTCCACCGCCTCCTCATTGGACTTCAAATCGGGGGCAAAACCGCCTTCATCTCCGACCGCCGTGCTGTATCCCTTCCCGGCAAGGACCTTCCTCAATTGATGGAAGGTTTCCACACCCATCCTGAGGCTCTCCGCGAACGATTCGGAGGCCGAGACGGGCACAATCATGAATTCCTGAAAGTCCACGTTGTTGCCTGCGTGAGCGCCTCCGTTGAGAATGTTCATCATGGGGATGGGCAGCCGGCAGGCTCCGACTCCTCCCAGATAGCGATAGAGGGGCAGGCCCAGTGACTCGGCAGCCGCCCTGGCGCAGGCCAGAGAGACGGCGAGGATCGCGTTGGCGCCCAGTTCTTTTCTGGATGCGGTCCCATCCAGTTCAATCATCGTCTCATCAATCAGGATCTGATCGGTCACCGCATAACCTTCCAGTTCGGGAGCGATTCGGTCTTCAATGTGGGTGACCGCCTTCTGCACCCCTTTCCCCCCGAAACGATTTTGATCCCCGTCTCGCAGTTCCCAAGCCTCGTGTTCTCCCGTTGAAGCCCCTGAGGGCACGGCAGCCTCTCCCACGTCGCCCTCATCCGTCACAACAGTGGCTTCAACCGTCGGGTTGCCCCTGGAATCCAGGATTTCCCGGGCATAAATCTCTTCAATAATGGACATGTTCTCCTTCCCCGGCTGCCTGAAGCGCTGTAAGGGCGGCCACATGCACCACGTCCTCAACAGAGCATCCACGGCTGAGATCATTGACGGGCCGCTTCAGTCCCTGAAAAATCGGGCCAATGGCGCGAGCCCCGGCCAGCCGTTGGGTCAGCTTGTAAGCGATGTTGCCGGAATCCAGATTGGGAAAGATGAGAGTGTTGGCCTTCCCTTTCAATGGGCTGTCCGGCGCCTTGAGCGAAGCCACTGTCCCGACCAGCGCCGCATCCACCTGCAGTTCACCATCGACCAGCAGCTCCGGCGCCCGGGCCTTGAGAGTCCGCGTGGCTTCCGCCACCTTGGCGGCCATGGGGTGATCGGCGCTACCGTGGGTCGAAAAAGAGAGCATTGCCACTCGCGGTTCGGTCTCCAGGTAAAGTCGGGCGTTGCGGGCCGTGGCCAGAGCGATCTCCGCCAACTGCGAGGGCGTTGGATTCGGAACCACTCCGCAGTCGGCGTAAAGCAGGGCCCCCTGCTCTCCCCATTTCGGGTCTGGGAGAATCATGAGAAAAAAACTGGAAAGGATCGAGACGCCAGGCTTCAAACCTACACACCGCAAACCCGCGCTGGCCGTTTCCCCAGTGGTGTGGGCAGCTCCAGCGACACAGCCACCGCACTCCCCCGCCGCTACCATCAAGGCCCCGAACAGAAGCGGCTCCACCACCCCGTTACGGGCTTCATCATAGGTCAGGCCCTTGGAGCGCCGTTTTTCGTAATAGAGGTCCGCCAGGCCCTTCTTCAGCGGAGAGGTCGCCGGCTCAATGAGGGGACAGGAAAGAGACACGCCCAGTTCGGCGGCCCTGTCACGAATACGGTCGGGGGAGCCCAGCAGGATCGGCTCCACTAACGCCCTTTTCTCCAGGCTCTGCGCCGCTTGAATGATTCGAGGATCCTCCCCTTCGGGAAACACCAGCACCTGCTCCGCCAGGGGTGCCCGCTGCAAGATCCGATTCAGCATGAGCGGCCATGTTGACATGCAAAATTGAGACGTGTCAAGATTGCAGCTGTGGAACTCAAGGTGGAACGAGTCAAGGGCGTGGACTTCCTCATCCCGGAAGGAGAGATGGTCGTCGGGGACGGGGACAGCCGCCTCAAGGAAGAGCTGGACAAGTTACGCAGTTCGGGGGTGGCGCAAGTAGTGGTCGATTTCTCGAAGGTGCCCTACATCGACAGTTCTGTTTTGGGTCAGCTCGTGCACGGCTATACCCTCTTGAAGAGTGAAGGTGGAGGGCTGAAGCTCCTCAACCCTTGCAGACGAATCACTGATCTGCTCACCATTACCCGCTTGATCACGGTTTTTGAGATTTTCAAGAGCCGGGAAGAGGCGCTTGCCAGTTACCGACCCACAGCTAGCTGAAATTCCAAGGACCAAGCTCCAAACAGCTCTTGCATTGGCGGTTCTCGTATCGACAAGCGCCACCTCGGGGATTGGATGGGCTCTGCTGGCGAAGCCAGCCGACCCCGGCGACCGGCCGCAACCGAGGGAGACCTCAGCTGTATCAGGGTGGAGTCAAGCGAGCCAGTGGCGGACGTCGCCTCATCCCGATTGGCGGGTCCGTCTGATACGCCTCTTGATGCGCTCCAGGTTGGCTTTGGCGTCATCGCTTTGAGTCAGCTTGTAAGCCTTTTGATAGGCATCCAGCGCCTTGCGGTAGCGCTTCGTCTTTTCGTAAATAAAGCCAAGCCGGTCGTAGGTGTCGCCGATTTCCGGCGCCATCCTCGCACTTCGTCGAAGCGCCTCTTCCGACGCCTTCAGATTCTCGGCAAAGAGATAGGCCAGGCCCAGGTTGAACCAGGCCTCTCCATCGCCCGGGTTTTGATCCAGGTAGCTGCGAAGTGTTTCGGCGGCCTTCCGATAGTTGCCGCTCTCGATATCCTCTACGGCTTGTCGATAGTTCAGCCGCGACAGGAAGCGGTTGGCCTCGCCTCCTTCGGGGTCGAGAGCCTGTGCCTGTCGCAGATACCGGAGGGCCTTGTCGTCCTGCTTCAAGTGGTAATAGGCAATCCCCAGTTGAAGAGTGTCCTTGGGATTGCCCCGCTGGATCGTGACTGCCTGCTCCAGGTCGGAAGCCGCCGCGGTGAAATCCTTGAGGTTGAAGGCCGCGGCTCCACGCGTGCGGTAAAGCCTGTACTTGTCGCGGGGCGAGCGGGCGTAGGATTCCGCTCTCTGGAGGGTGGAAAGAACTTCCCGGTAGCGCCCGGAATTGAAGTACGCCAGGGCCAGAGCCAAATAGGATTCGAAATAGTCGTTCTTGAGTCGGATCGCCGCCCGCAAGGCGGCAATGGACTTGTCGTAGCGCTTGACCTTCAGGTACGAGAACCCGAGTATTCGCTGGCCAAACTCGTAGTCGGGCTGCTCCTTGACGATGGCTTCAAACTCGGCAATTGCCCTCTGGTACTGATTCTGCTTGTAATAGGAGAGGCCCCTCTGGTAATCGCCTTGAGCCAGCAGGGCGCCCGTGGCCCCCAAACAAAGAAAGACTGTGAAAACCCGTTTCATGGCAACCACCTGCCCGCCCCGAGGCGGGGAAGCGACCGACCCGCCACCCCCTTGAGGCCGATCAAAACACACCGAATCTTTTCCAGCGTTCAATCTCCGTCCGGGTCGGGATGGAGACGTTCTTGACTTCCAGATACTTGAGCAGATCGAACACGTCCACCATGACGTAGTAGGGAACATCCGGCAGAGTCTGGATGATGACGGGCTTTTCCGGATTCTGGTCCATCTTGGTCTGAATGTAGCCGCCCATCTCCTCAATCGACATGGGGGTCTTATCCACCAGAAACTGCCCCTCCCCAACAATTTTGATGTGAATCGCTCTTTCGGGTTGCACATTGGTGTCGTTCGGGTCGTCCTTTGGAAAGGCGAACTCCAGCCCTCGTGAGGAGGTAAAGACTGCTGTCAGCATGAAAAAGATAATCAAAAGGAAGGCGATATCCGCCATCGAGGAAGTGGGAATTTCAGTCTTCTGGGCGGCGCGCAGTCTCTTGAAGGCCATTACTTTGTCTCCCGGGGCGCTCTGCGCCGGGTCAGCAGGCCGATGTTTTTTGCCCCATTGTTGCGGAGCTGCTCGAGAACCTCATCAACCTGCTTGTAGCGAACCAGACGATCCGCCTTGATGAGGAATTCTTTGTTGGGCGCGAGCTTCACCAACTCGCGGGTTTGGAGTCCCAGTTCCTCGGCACCGGAGAGTTCGAAGGAAGGCGCTTCCCCGTCCGTGTAATGGATCGTCCCGTCTTCGGTGATCGCCACTATGGCGGACCCTTTCGCCACTTCCGTCTGAATTTCGGACTTGGGGAGCTTGACGTTGGTGCGCTCCGGTGAGAAAGAGGTGGTGAGCATGAAGAAAATAATGAGCAGGAAGGCGATGTCCGCCATGGAAGCGGTGGGGACACTGGGCGCAATCTTCTTGACTCTGTACCTCATTGAGCAACCTGCGCGCGATCGTAGCCACTCTCCCGAGCGCTCGTCTGGTCCTCCACCTCATTAATGGTTTCCAAAAGCATCGAAGAGCTGGTTTCCATGTCGAGCGCAAAGTTGGAGACCTTGTTGTTGAAGTAGTTATAGGCTGCTTGAACGGGCAAGGCAATCATCAAACCGGTGGCGGTGGTGATCAGAGCTTCGGAAATGCCGGCGGCAACGGCCTGCGGATTGCCCAGACCCACCTCGGCCAGAGCCCGGAAGGAGGAGATCATGCCGGTCACCGTTCCCAGAAAACCAAACAACGGCGCCACGTTGGCCAGGGTGGCAAGGACCCAGAGGCCCTTCTCCAGCTTCGACACTTCGTGCAGGGCCACGCTTTCCATTGCCTTCTCAATCTCATCATGCGACTTCCCGAAACGCAGAAGACCCGATTTGAGCGTCACGGCAACGGGATGATCGTAAGACTCGCAGACTTCTATCGCGCCTCGCAAGTCTCCTTCCAGCAGGGATTCTCGAGCAGATGAAAAAATCTCCGCCGTTTCTCCCTTGATTCGATAGTAGCTGATCACCCTCTCAATGATGAAGATCAGGCCAAGAATGGAGCAGAGAAAGAGAGGGATCATCATCATCCCTCCCTGGGTCACGTACTCCCACAGGGTTCCCATTACGAGTAGCACTTACTTAACCTCCAGTGGTTTATTGTCAACACAATGCTTAGATCCGAATCGGGACGGAAAGTATCATTCCCTGAAGAAGTTATCACAAAAATCCTGGCGTCGATAAGTCCAGCCTGTCAAATTGTCGCCAGCGGGTCAAGCCGAAGACCCTCCGAGTCGACCGGCTCCCACCAGGCAACTGCGCCCCCGAAACAAGCGCGGCAGCTTCGACTCCTCTCAGGATCAGGCCGAGATCGGCTGGACTCGACCAGGTTGCGCCCACGTCACATCTGAGCGGCCGCGGGACATTCTTACCCCCTCTTTGCCCCATGCGCGACCGACTCCTCCTTCATGAGGGCTCCCTTCGGAGGGTCGAGCAGAGGGACCAGTGATCTCAGGGAATCTTGATTCTGAGTCGCTTCAGCTTTTCGTTCAGGGTGGTGGGGTTGACGCGCAGGAGACTCGCGGCCCGCTTCTGGTTCCAGTCCGTTTTCTTCAATGCGCTGGTGATGAGGTTCCTTTCATATTCGTGAACCAGCTCCCTCAAGGAGGCCCCGTTGTCACTGAGGTTCAGTTTCCCGAGATTGACCGAAGTGGACTCCAGAATCTCGCGGGGAAACAAGTCTTCCGTAATCCGGCCGTCGGGGGGCGCCAGCACCACCGCTCTCTCGATGACGTTTTCCAGTTCTCGAACATTGCCCGGCCAGTCGTACTCCATCAGCAGGCGCAAGGCTTCGGGATCGAGAGAACAGATGGGCCGTTCATTCTCCTCGCAAAAGCGTCGCAGGAAGTGTTCGGCCAGGAGCGGGATGTCGTCTTTGCGCTCTCTCAGGCGGGGCAGGCTGATCCGGATGACGTTCAAACGGTAATAGAGGTCTTCGCGGAACTCACCTCGATCGGTCGCCAGCTTGAGGTCGCTATTGGTGGCGGCGATAATGCGAACGTCGATCTTGATGCTATCCAGACCCCCGACCCTTCGAAACTCGCGCTCTTGAATGACCCGCAGGAGCTTGGCCTGCGTATCCAGTGGCAGGTTGCCCACTTCATCCAGGAAAAGAGTCCCCCCATCGGCAACCTCAAAGAGCCCCTTCTTGCTGGACGTCGCCCCGGTGAAGGCGCCTCGAACGTGGCCAAACAATTCGCTCTCCAGCAAATCAAAGGGAATCGAACCACTGTTGACGGGCATAAAATGGCCTTCGGATCGTGGGCTGAACTGATGAATGGCTCGAGCCACCAGCTCCTTGCCCGTTCCGCTTTCCCCCGTGATCAAGACCGTGCTGCGACCGGGGCCCACCTGAGCGATGAGCGAGAAGATCTGCCGCATCTGCTGGCTCTTGCCGACGATCTTGCCAAAGCTGTAGTGAGTCCTCAGATTCTTCCGAAGCTGCCGGTTTTCGATCGACAGATGGCGTTTTTCAATACCGTTCTTGACCACCAGCAGCAGTTCATCGTTCTTGAACGGTTTGGTGATGAAGTCGAAAGCTCCACCCTTGGTCGCGGTTACGGCGTTTTCTATGGAGGCATAGGCGCTGATAATCACCACCACCAGATCCGGGTCGGGCTGCAAGATTCTTTCCAGTACTTCCAGTCCGCCCATCCCGGGGAGCATCAAGTCCAGAAGGACGAGGTCGAAGTCATCCTGCGCCACGCGCTCGATACCCTCTTCGCCCGTGCCCACCGCAGTCACAGCATACCCGGCCACGCTCAACAACCGAGTGATGACCTCGCGCATGATCTCTTCGTCGTCGATGAGTAAAATGGAGCCCTTTACCGGCATAGAGTTGCTCGGTTCCCGACCAGAGGGAGACATCAATTGACTCGCTTAACCGGAAATTCCAACGTAAATGTCGTTCCCCGGCCTGGCGCGGTGTCGACACTGATTCGACCGGAATGTTCTTGGATTATACCATAGGAGACGGCCAGGCCCAGCCCGGTGCCCTTGTCGCCACTTTTGGTTGTAAAGAAGGGATCGTATATTTTCTTGACGTCCTGAAGTGGAATGCCATGCCCCGTATCTTTGATCTTCACGACCAGAGAGGAGTCCTGGTAGAAAGTCTTCACGCGCAGCTCTCCTCCCTTGGGCATGGCGTCTTTGGCGTTGAGAAACAGATTCATGAAAACCTGTTGCAGTTTTCCTCCATTGCCCCATGTGGCGGGCAGAGAGGGATCCAACTCCATGGTCACGTCGACCCTTGCCCCACGCATCTGATGATCGAGCAAGGCCAGCGTTTCCACCATCACCGAGTTCAGATTCACCTCTTTCAGATCCGTATCGCTGATGCGAGCGAAATTGAGTAGATTGTTGACGATGCTCGAAGCTCGGAAACTCTGCTGCTCGACCTTCTTCAAAAGCTCCAGCCGTGATTCGTCCGATGAGGCTTCTTTGACCAGCATCTGAACGTAGGAGGAAATGGCAGCCAGAGGCGTATTCACCTCATGGGCGACGCCGGCCGCAAAGAGGCCGATGGAACTCAACTTTTCCGCCTGAAGCAACTGATTTTCCAACTGGACCTTCTCTGTCACTTCGTCGAAAACCAGCAAGGTGCCGATGTTAACGTCGTTGGGCGAAAGAAACGGTGCCACCGTGATGTCCACCATTTTCCTCACTCCGGCCCGTGATCTGAGGTGCGTCTTGCGCAGGCGGCCCGGCCCATTGACAAGCCAGGAGGACCCTTCGATCATCTGCTTCAGGGTGGCAACGAGGGCGCCGGGCAGGACCTCCTCGATGTCCCTGCCAATGACCTCGCTTTGAGGCAGATCGTAGATCGTCTCCATCATGGCGTTCCAGGTCTGGATCACCCCTCCAGCCGACACCACGACCACTCCCACCGTAATGCTGGTCACCACATTCTCGTTGTAGACCTTGAGTTCCGCCAGCCGGGCCGCATTCCTCTCCAGAGATTGATAGAGGAGAGCATTGTCGATTGCTATGGCGGCGTACCCGGCCAGGCTGGCCACGAGCTGGAAGTCCTCGCTGGTGGGCAGTCGCCCTCCCTTATGAGGCCCCAGCGCCAGGACACCAATGACCTGTTCATGGGCACGGAGAGGCTCCAGGCGACACAACCCCAATTCCTTCAGTCGGCGACCCGCCCGCTGCAAATCCTGGCTGCCACCTGGGGGAAGAAACGAACAGGGTCGATCTCTCCAGTCGGCCCAAACCGAGTCGGGGATCGTGACCGAGGGTTCCCCCTCTGGAGACAAATCCCTTGCTTTGTAAAGCGTGTAGGTGCTCCCTTGGCGATCCTCCCGCAAGAAAATCGCAACAGGGGACAGACTCAGCGTCATCTGGATACGCCCCAGGATCTTATCCGCCAGTTGCTCCAGTTTCACTTCCGAATTCAGAGTTCTGCCAAAGTCGGCAAAGGACTGGCGATAGTCGTAACTCTCCTTGTAAAAATGACGGTCGATGTGCTTCTGAATGCGGTTCTTGAGAGGAGCAAACAGGAAGGCGACGCCGAGCGCCACCAGAGCAAAGAGAACGAACTCGGAATCGTCGGAAAGCCCCTGAACAGCTCGGCCGCTCAGCACCACAATCATCATGTACAGACCCAGTAGAGCTGAACTGGCCAAAAGGTAAGCCGCGCTCCTCTTGAAAATCAGGTCCACATCCATCAGGCGGTAGCGCGTGATGGCATAGCCGAAACCGAGGGGGATCAGTATGAGCGCAACCGTGGAGGATTCGCTCCAGCCCGACAGCGGCCAGCCCATCAGATACGGAACCGCATACAGGCCGACAAAAGGGAGAACTCCGAGCAGAGTTCCGTAAGTGATCCATTTCAACTGCTGGCGATCGACGGGTGAACCCACTCTCTGCCGGACGCGAAAGAGAACGAGACTGGCCAGCATGAAGAAAATAACGAAATGGACCAGGTGGACCTGATCCAGAAACTGTAAGTAGATCTCTATTCGTGGAAAAGCGAAGGGCTGCAACCAACCGAGCAACCAGGCCCCGTAGATCCCGCCCAAAAACAAGGCGGGTAAATACAACAGCACTTTCAACCCCGGCCAATGACGGACCAGGGGCAGCGGCCGTGGAAAATAGCAGCAAAAGTGAAGGAATAGCGGCGGCAACAGGAGAAATGCGGCGGAATTGAACCCGTAAATCAGAATATCAAAGCTGTCGGCCCGCCCGGAGTGCCGATACAAAAACAGCACGAACGCCACCAGACAGATCAGATAGAAGTGAAAAGCACCCTGTGCTTTCCAGTTGCGCAGAAAAATGAACAGTCCAATCGCCAGGTAGGCAAAGGCCACTACAATCAGAAACGAATCGCCTCGATGGAGGCTCGGCTCCCGCAAGATCTGAATGGGATACTGATACTGCCGACCCGAGAGAGTCTGGAACTCGTAGTTGGCGGGAGCGCCCGAAGGCAGGCTCTCAGAGAGGAAATCCTGAATCTCGGTCAAATCATCGATTCGGCCAACGGGAATTCCGTTGACGGCAACCAGAAGATCGCCTTTTCGGATCCGATCCCTGGGACCTTTGAAACGGGCTTGAAACGAGCCCACTTCAACGCCCCGTTTGGTTTCCGTCCAATTGATCCCATCCGTCGCGGTCCTCCACCGGCTGCGATCCGCCAGGTTCAACAGACCCAGACAAACCGACAGGCCTGAGAGAACCAGCACTAAAATGGTTTTCGAGCGAGTGGCCGCCGCCATAAGACCTCTTTAAATGAAAGACACACAAACCCGACTTTAGTTTGAGCAAATTCAGTGCCAGTCTCAAAAATACTCCCCCGATGCAGTGATAAGAGATTGAAACAAAACCAAATACCCCCGATCTGACCAGCAAACACCCGGGCTGCGTGTCGCCCAGCCATTCAATTTATTGGATCGACATCCATTTGCTTGAATTAGGCCTTTGAGCCGCTTCACATACCTGGAGGACAAGTTCACAAAGTGGTCAAGTTGCGCGTTGTATAACAATTCGCACTACAAACAATCGCTATGCTGGCGATCAATCGCTCCTTCAGAGCTTGGCCGGGCGTGGCCGGGAAGACCCAGCGCGTTGCGCTGGGCTGAATATGAGTGGCGCCTTCGGCGCCTGACGACGTGAGCGTAACCGACCTGGCCAAAGGCCCGGAGGGCCGACATTCGAGTAGCCCGGTCCGTAAGGGCCGGGAGG
>JBHHYX010000166.1:0-10581 GCA_046757765.1 Acidobacteriota bacterium
CTTGTCAGCGCGACGCTTCCGACGCCTCGCGACGAAACCTGGTGCATAATCCGGGGCTAGGCTAGTTCCCATCCAAACACTTGTAAATAATTGTGACATAATAGCTTAGGGTTTGGGATGGGAACTAGAAATTCCAACGCCCAAGGACCAAGCTTCGAACCCCAAACAGCTCTTGTACTTGAGAAATTGAGACTTGGGATCTGCAATCTTACCTCGGGAATTGGTATTTGGGATTTGGCAATTCGAGTTTCTCCAAGCCTCATAACTTTTCGGTTTTCCAGGGACTTGCTCTTTTCCGGATGGGAGCTTGAAATCCCAAGACTCCGGGGGGGCTATGAGCTGAGCCGGCGGAAGGCGGCCTCGCGGGCCGGATCCTGGGTCCAGTCGAAGTAGAAGTGTTTGAATTTGAGGAAGTCCTGACGGACTTGAGCGCTGGGCAGATCCCCCGCTTGCTCGAGGTACCGATCAAGCTCGGAGGGGAAGTCGCCGAAGCGGGCGCCGCGGCGTTTCAGCTGGGCCATCAGGTCCGCATCCCAGTGGAGGATCAACCCCTCGATATCCTCCAGCTCAATCTTTCGCAGCGGAATGTATTGGCCCACAGGGAGCAGGTTCAAGACTTCGGAGTTGAAGATGAAGTGGGCTCTTCGCTCGCTCACCAGATAGGAGACGGGAGGAAGCTTTTCATGACCGACCCGACCCCTCTTGGGTAGGGGCAGGCGGGCGATGAAAGGATCGGTCAAGCCGTAGCAGTCGATCACCACGGGAATGCGGGCGCGGTAGGCGACCCGAGCGTCGGCCCCCAGATAGGCCAGACGGATCGGAAGTCCTTTGAAGAAGCGCCCCAGAACGTCCGCTTTGTGATTGAAAGCCTGGACCCTCTGTGGGGAGTAGAACATCCACTCGTTGGCGATGCCATGGAACCACTCTTCGCCCGTCACCGGTGTGGGAGTGAACAGGATCCCCAGGCACAGGAGTCCAGCCAGCAAGGCTGGGTGAAAGGCCACCTTCCAGAGGACGCCGAAAAGACCCAGTTCAAGCAGAATAAGAAAGAAGGGAGTGACCGGTATCAGCATTCGGGCAAACATGAAGTCGCCCCCCAGACGCAGGATATAGAAGGTATAGGAGAATGCCCAGAGGGCGGCGAGGCCCACTCGGGCGCGGAATTCGACATTGGTCCCATCCCCGAGGCCCCACCTTCTCCAGCCGGCGTATGCGACCGCCGGGACCGAGAACAAGAGCGGCCAGTAACGGCTGAAGTAAAGACTGACATACTGCCAGCCCTGGGAGTACCAGGCCAGGTAGGCGGACTTGGCGTAGTAGGTGTTGGGGAACAGGTCGTGATAGTACCAGATCCGCCAGGCCAGGAAGGGCACGGCGAGGGAAAGAAAACCGACCCCGTAAAGGGCTCCCGCGCGGATCCGGGCAGGGGCTCGCCAGAGGACAAAAAAGCCGGCTGTCAAGGCCAGCAGGAAGCCGTCGGGACGCGTCAGGAAAGCCAGGCCCAAAACGATTCCCGCCGCCGCCGCTCTGCGATTTGTGAGGCCGTTTCCGGTGAGAATCAAGTAGGCCGCCAGCAACAGGAAGGTGTAAAAAGAGGTCTCCAATCCGCTGCTCGCGTAGATGTTCCAGTCCGGATGCAGCGCAGCCCCAAGAGCGGCCAGCGGAAAGGCGAATCGGTTCACCGCAACCGAACTTCGGAGACGGTGATGGAAGGTGACCAAAAGGAAGATGGACCCCAGATAGGACGCGATGCCCAGCAGGTTGGCCCAAAGTGTCGCTTTCCACCCGGGCAGCATACCCAAGGCCACCAGAAGAGTCCAAAGAAAGTTGGTATAGCCTTCCACCCGCTCTCCCGGGTTGAAGACCAGGCCCTGACCTTCCACCAGATGGCGGGCATAGCGAAAGGAGATAAAGGCATCGTCACAGCTCCAGGCGGAGCTGACGGCCCCGGTCAGACCCCACGTCAGGGCAATCAGCGCCAGAATCGAGGCCCACGTTCGTCTTTCCATTTCGATTCCCACACTTCCGGCTCCGGCACCGCCTTTCCGGGCTGAGGGCTGAAGGCAGGCCCAGCCTGAAGCTCTTTTCAGTCTACCTTCGGAGGTCAAATCCCAAGCCCGGTCCAGGCCCTCGGTCGCCGTCGGCCTGAACAGGGAATCGACCCATTCCCATTTGTTCTGTAGCCCGGGTTGCAAGGTCGGCTCGGGTCACGTTGCGCTCAGGCTGGGCGTCGGCCTGCCCGTCACCGGGCTCTGCTATAACCTCACTTGAGCCATGCTCCATGGTGACAGGCGCCGATCTTTTGCGCTACGCGGGTCTTGTTGATCCTCAACAGACCTCGGCAGGTGTCCTTGTGTCTCCCTGGCTCGGGGTAGCGCAACGCCTTGACGCCTCTCATCCAGAAGAATCGGTTCGCCCAGGCGTGGAATGAGCGATTCGAGTAAAGGAATGGTGGCGCAGGAAGACAATTGCTCGAGGCAGGAAATCGGCTGCGATGGACCGGATCAAGAGAGTCGGAGAGCAAGCCGGGCGCTCTTTCGGGGTGACCCTGGAGTGGTGGGACGCCTATGGGCTGGAGAGGGATGCGACCTGGCGCAAGGCTGTCGTTCTGTTGTCGCTGCTGGGCCTGGCTCATCTTTTTCTGACACCCCTGAATCACGATGTCGGGTGGCATCTCTATGCGGCCGGGCGGCTACTGGGCGGAGATCGTCTGTATGTGGACTTGCTCGAATACAATCCCCCCTTGATCTATCTGCTCAATGTTCCCGTGGTCCTGCTGGCCGACTTTTTGGGTGTCTCCGAGCTGTGGTTTTTTTACGCCGGTTTGGCGGGGTTGATTCTCCTCTGTGCCGCAACCAGCTGGAGAATCCTGAACCGGGTGACAGGCTCGCTTTCAAGGTCCGCCCGCAGAGTTCTTCTTTTGTCGCTTCTCTTTGCCACTATGCCGCTGGTGAAAGATGACGTGGGGCAGAGGGAACATCTCACGCTGGTGCTGATCCTGCCTTATTTAGCCCTCTTGGCCGGAAGGGCCGCCGATAAAGAGTTTTCCTTCAAAACCTCGCTCCTCTGTGGGTTGCTGGGTGCCCTGGGTTTGGCCCTGAAGCCTCAGTTCCTTTTCCTGGGGTTGGTGGTGGAAGGCTATGTGTGGCTGGTTGAACAGAGAAAAGCGCCCTGGCGCCGTCCCGAGTCCTTGACGGTCTGCCTGTTCTTCCTGTTTTACGGGGTCGGCATCCTCTTCGGCTGGCCGCAGTACCTGTCGATGGTGCGGATGGCGGCCGGCACTTACTCCAGTTTCGACGTCTCTCCCGGCAAAACCCTGGCTCTCACGTTTGGCCTACCGATTCTGACGCTGGCCGCTTTCCTGTTGGCCCGTCCGGCGGCCTCAACGCGAGAGCTGCGGCGGACACTTTTTCTGTCCTTGCTAGCGGCCTTGATGATTGCGGGCAGTTACCTGAAGGGGTGGTGTTACCACTTCTATCCGAGCTACGCTCTCTCGACGGTCCTGCTGACCCTGATTGTGGCCACTCTGGCCGAGGCGCCCCCGACAGACGGGCGCTCGGCCCGCCCCTACCAGGCCTTCACCTCACTCTTGATTACGCTGGCGCTGATCAGTCTTTCAAGCTGGCAGGTTAAAGAGGATCTGGGCAAGAAAACGGTCTGGGAATACAGCGACGAGGGACGCCTGACACAACTCGTCGGTCAACGAGCTACGGGCCAATCCGTCGTTTTTTTCAGTTCTTCTATCTTTCCGGCTTTTCCCGTTGTGAACTACACCAGGGCGCATTGGGCTTTGCGATTTCCTTTTCTCTGGCCTTTGCCCGGCCTCTACCCGCGGGGTTTCGAACCGCGGACGCCAGAGGAAATGGGTCCCGGCGAGCGCTTCGTGATGGAGACCGTCGTATCGGATTTTCTCACCTTCAAACCGGTGATGGTGGTGACCGATGAGCGGGTCAGGAAGCAAGGATTCGGCGAACGCAAGTTCGATTACCCAAAATACTTCCGACAGGACCCGCGTTTTGCAAAGGCTTGGAAGGATTACGAATTCGACAGTATTGTGGGGGAGTATAAGGTTTACCGGAGAAGGGAAGCGGCGGTTCGATGAGGAACGCGCTCTCTTTGCCTTGGACCGTCTTCCTTCGTTGCTGGATCGATTACCGTGTCCAACCCGGATTGCTCATATTCATGCTGGTCAAGAAACAATCGCCGTCGCCCCTGCCGGGCTGCTTCAGGGGGCTTGGAGTTCGGGCTCGCGTCCCAGGCTTTACGCTTGCGCCGCTGCCGGCGCTCCCAGGTCCGCCAAGCCTGCTGGACGAAACCTGGTGCATAATCCGGGCTAAGGGTTTGTGCAAGAATAACCTCACAGAGTTGGCGCTCAGATGGTGTGAAGATGAGATGCCAAAATGGGAAGTTATTCTGGCGCGAGCCCTAAGTTTGCAGGTCGGAGAGAGCGTTGCGGAGGCGGCGGAGGGCATGATGCAGCGTGGACTTGACCGTGCCCAACGGGATCCCCTGGGCTTCAGCGATCTCGTTGAGTCGATACTCGTGAAAAAGGCGCATCCGCAGGATCCTGCGTTGGCGAGGCGGTAATGCTTCAATGCTTCTCCGAATCCGGGTGAGGATTTCTCCTCGCAGGGTTTCGTCCTCGGGAGTGGTCTTGGAGACGCACTCTGACTGGGGCGCATCATCGAATGCAACCTGTTTCGAACAGAGGCGGAAGTTCTTGCTTCGAAAGTGGTCGGTGCAGAGATTGCCGGCCACGCGGTAAATCCAGGGAGCCAGCGGATAGGTTCGATCATAGCGCTCCGCTTTCTGGCAGATGCGGAAGAGTACTTCCTGGGTGACATCCATTGCGTCTTCACGGTTTCCCATCCACCTGTACAGGTAGTTGAACACTCTTGGTCGGTAGTCCAGAATCAGGCTCCGGATCGCATCCGAGTCCCCAGCCCCCACGCGGGCCATCAGGTCCTCTCTTCCCGCATGCCCAAGATTCACTGCAACGGAATGACCCATGTGTATTTCCCTGTCTCACCTTTAGACTGCCCTGGTCGCAAAAAAGTTTAGCGTCTCGTTCGGGAATGGTGGAAAGCCTTCGCCAGAATCGCTGTTGCCCCAGTGGCCATCCGGATTGGCTGGGCGCTGACGCTTCGGTTCAGTTAACACGGCAGGGGCAACGGCGCGCACGTCGTCAAGGCAACACATCTGACCGCGATCAGGGAGCCGACCAGATGGCTTTTCCTTCTTCGTCGAACAGCATCAGTGAAGCGATGGAACGGACCTGGTTGGGACCGGCCTCGCCGGAACTGACCTGGGTGCGACCGATCACCGCCGTAGCCCGGCCGTCGGACAGCGTCAAAGCCGAAGGGTTCAGGTTCAGGACATCGTCTCCCTCGCCAGAGAGAAGCAGAATGGGGCTCTTTCCCGCCACCGAAAGATAGGGGTTTCTCCCGGTGACCATCAAGGCGGGCCCCGTTCCCGACAAGGTCAGATTTCCCCCGGCTTCTCCCGCACTGAGAGCCGCGTCCACGTCCTTCCCGAGGCCTTTCAGAGAGAGGGAGGCACCCCGGTTGTCGACTTCGAGACGGACGACCTGGCGTTCTCCCAGATAAAGAATCAGGGCGACCGGCTCATTGGGACCCCGCTCATTCTCGCCGCTGGCCTCGATACCCAGCCTGGCCCGCAGCGCGCCCTTCTCGTCGACGACATGAAAGGCCTGCGCCCGAAGGATCTCGGGCACGGTGGCAGCCGATTCCTGTGCTGAGGCCGGCAAAGGACGGAGCCAGGTCGAAACGGTTGCGCCTCCCAACCAAGCAGACGCCACAGCCGAGAGGAGAAGAACGCTAAACTGTCTCTTCGTCATCGATGAATCCTCCATAGAAACCCAGTTCAATGCTTCACGTAGTGGGAGAAATGGGACGCGTGACGGCCACCGAGGGTTCAATCATTCCCGCCGCAAGTTGCCCTCTGACCTTCGAGAAGGCTCTCGATTTCCTCCTGGCTGTAGAGACGCCCGAGGTGGGTCCCGGGACACGTCTGGACAACGTCTTTCCAGGCCTGTCTACTCTTCAGGGGCCGCTTCCAGAAGGGAAAGGTGCGGCATTGTTTCGGACGGACCGGATAAACCGCACATCCACATCCATCCTGCCAAAAGACACAGGTCTTGTCGGGTTTCTCAACCAGACTCAGGCGTGAGCCCGCGCGCCGGACGTAGCGACCTGAAAAAGCTGCCACGGACAGTCCCAAAAAATCCGCAATCGCCCGAATCTGGCTGAGGTCAACCCAGACGTAGCCTTCAACCGTGCAACAGTGCCCGCACTGCGTACAAGCGAAGCGAAGGCCGTTGTGATACCAGGGGAGATCCCGCCGTGCCACGTCTGAAAGGCTACAACAAGTCCTGGCTTGGCCGCCAGGCAGGATTTCTCACACCTGGTCGCAGCAAAGCTCCGGAAGCGCCGCACTGACAAGGCGCTACGACCGGGGCCGCCGGAGAGCTGGTCGTGCACCACGTGGAGGAGGTCGGGGGTGGGAACCGGAGTCAGCGCGGATGATTCCGGTTCTGCGGTTGACTCGGTGTGAGGACCCGCACGGTCACTTGTTCAGGTTCCCGGGCAGTAGCGTACGCAGCATCCAGAGCAGAAAACATCCCATCCCCGCCCCAAAGAGGCCGCAAATGGCAATGCAGACCAGGTGCGAGTAGAGGTGGTGGATGGGGTGGAGTTGACGCGAGAACTGAGCGACGGAATAGATGTTTTCAACTCCCGTGACCATCGTGAACACAATTGCCAACAGGATCAGGAGTTGTCCCCAGGCGATGAGGAGGAAGCTCGCCAGGACGACATCGCCATAACCTCCCAATCCACGCAGATGGAAAAGCAAAGCGGCCAACAGCACGGACACGGCGAGAATAGCTGTGACGCTGAAAATTTCGGTCAGCCACGTCGGCAGCCCCGCGCCGTCGGACACAAGACGCAGGAGCCAAACGGCGCTGACCAGACCGATTAAGGGCTTCAGCACCTGGAAATAAGCCCGCCTGTCCCCACTGCTTGATTTCAATTCGGCTGCCCTCCCTGTGCGGGGTCGCTCTCACAAGAACCAGTGTCATATCGTCGTTGGGACCCTTAGTGGCCCAGCTCTTAAGCGCCTCCAGCACGCGGTCCCGGATTTGGGAAAGTGGTTCCGATTGATGAGAGCGTATCACCGTCTCCAGCCGCGCCGAGCCGAACTGCTCCCTCTCTTCGGACTCGTGCTCGGTGACGCCGTCTGAGTAGAGCACCAACAGATTTCCCGGCTCGAGCCTCACCTGACCCACTTCAAACTCACTGTCTGGAAACATCCCGAGCGGAAATCCCCCCCGGGTCAGTTCCAGCCCCCGGACTCCCCCAATCAGTATCGGGGGATTGTGTCCCGCGTTGACATAATACAGTCGTTGATCAGACCGATGCCATTCTCCATAGAAGCAGGTGGCGAATCGGGAACCCTCAGTCACGCCGTGGAAGTGTTGATTCAACTGGGAGCACAACTCGGATGGAGAGTCGGAAGAATGAACGCAGACGCGCAGCAGGGCCTGCAGATTGGCCATGAGAATCGCCGCCGAGATGCCCTTGCCGCTGATATCGGCCAGAGCGAAGGCCAGTCTGCCGTCTTTCAAATCGAGAACATCGTAGTAGTCGCCGCTGATGCCGCGGGCGGGCAAACAAACCGCCGAGAACTCCAGGCCGCCGTCTTGCGGTAGATGAACCGGGAAGAGGGTCCGTTGGACCTGGAGAGCAAAATCCAGCTCAGCCCGGTTCTCCGCCAGTTCGCCGCGGCTCGCCTTCAATTCCAGTTGCAGGCGATAGAGCGAAACGAAGAGGATGGTTGCCGCCGTCGCTCCTCCAAAACTCAGTGCCCAAGCGATCAGGACGGAGCTCTGGAGCAAGTCATGCCCCAGAAAAACAAGGGTCGCGCCCGGCAGCAGCAGTCCAGCCAAAAGAAGGCGACGGTTCGTTACCATGGGTCCGACTCGAGCTATGTGATCGAGCGAGCTGCAATCCAACTTCCGGAGATGAAGGTCCCCAGCGCACTGCCCAGATTGGACAGGGCAATCACCAGGAGAATCCGACTGACGGGATTCAGCCAGAAGCCTCTCACGGTGGTGATCGCGTCCGGGAGTTCCTCCAGATCCTTGACGGTGGGCTTTTTCACAAATGCCTGAACCAGCCCCGTGACCCAGCCCGCCGCAATCATGGGATTCAGGCTGGTCAAGGGCGCCGCGGCAAAAGCCGAGAGCACAGTAAGAGGGTGACCCAAAGCCAGGGCCGCGCCCAAAGCCGAGAGCGTACCATTGACCAGGACCCAGATGTAGATGGATCCCAGAGAGTGCTCGGTCCCTCCACGGAAAAATCCAACGGCAAGAAAAACCACGATGAGGGCGGGAATGGACCACTTCAAGAGCTGCGGCCAAAAGGTGGGTCGGGGCGTCGTTTCAAGGGCCTCCAGGGCATGATCCGTTGAGATCTTCTCCTCAATGCCGATCAAATGGCCCGCCCCTACCACGGCAACAATGGTTTGGCCGGGAGCTTGCCTGATTTTTTGAGCCAGGTAAACATCGCGTTCATCCAGCAGTGTGCTCTTCAGGCTCGGAAACTCGGTTGCCAATAGCTGAAGAACGTCGACCAGTTTTTCGTTCTTCTTCAACTCCTCGACCAGTGTGGCATCGATTTCCGCACTGACAAAAAGGCTGGCGGCCAACTGAGTCACTATCTTCAGTTTGCTGCGCCAATTCAATCTCCCCCAGGTTCTCTTCAATGTCACCTGGATATCCCGGTCGGCCAGCACCAACCGGGCGCCTTGTTTCTCCGCCTTCTCAATCCCCGCCAGCATTTCCGCTCCCGGAGTGACGCCCAGTTTCTTTCCGATGCGCTTTTGAAACGAGGTCATGATCAGCGAAGCCAGAAGCAGCATCGCCTTGCCACTCCTGATAATTTTGACCAGATCAGTTTGTTTCCACCGCTCCGGGTTGGTCATGGTCTCATATCGGGACTGGCACAGCTCCACGCACACGGTCTCCGGCTCGACCCTTTCGATCGTTCGCTTCACGTCCTGCACGCTCTCTCTTGAAACGTGTGCCGTGGCCACGAGAAAGACTCTTTTCCCCTCCAGATTCACCAGCCGCACGCTCTCGGGCAACCCCCCGTCCCGGGGATTGGGAACCGAACTCGCCTCTTCCATGCTTTTCCTCGCTCGACAAAGTGTTTGCACCGACCTCTATCTGACAGGCAGGTCGCCGGGAGATGAGTGCTCATCGGAAATGTTAGCAGAATCGAGACAAACCAGTCTGCCGGCAACGTGCGGCCCGCGACGGGTACTCGAGTTCCCAGGTGTCCCCAACAGCCGAGGGGGAGCCTTGGGCCCACCTGAGCCCCATCACGCTCCGTCACCCTGCTCGACGGACTCTCCACAGTTCGCCTGGGCCGGCCTCCGTCGCAAGCCTGGTCAGGCGGGGGTAGTGGGTTACTTTGAACTACCCCACTACCCAGGCGGGCGCCTTCGACTCCCCATGACTGATTACCCAGGATATTTGAGATTTCGATTCCAGGTTGGGCGATTCTGCCGCCAAGTCACTGCACCACGAACGTAAGTGAGTGGCCATCCGGATGGGGCCGGGCGCTGACGCTTCGGTTCAGTTCACGGGGCAAGGGCAACGGCGCGCCCATCGTCAATGCAACTTACTCTGAGGGCAAAATTCTCAGAATTCTGTGGTCAGCAGCTAAAACCCGAATTTCTCACACTCGATCGTAGCGAGGCGGTGGAGATGTGCGTGGATACAAGGCGTCGCGACCGAGGGCCCCGCAGTCGCACTGAACAGTACGTCGAGGAGCCCGACGGAGCGCAACGCAGTAGACGCGGGCATATCCGTCGCCGTAGTAGATTGGGTGTGAGAAATGCGGGCTAAGCCTGTGAGAAATGCGGGTCAGGCGTCTCTTCGGGATTTCGGGGTCGCGAGAACCGCTCCAGTGATCTTGAGGGGAATCCCCGAAGCGAGGGGCAGGGAAGTGGTCCCCGCTCCTCAACTTCTTTCGGGGAGGTCTTGCACGAACCATTTCTTAAGACGCGAAATGTTCCTCTTGAGTTCTCTTCTGGCGAGAATTTTGTCGGAAAGCTGACAATGCCCTCTCGCCTCAGACCGGCGAGCGGTGTCCTAGCCTGGATTCCCAACCCCAGCGGCCCTGTGCCGGTGGTTCCCCGGTTTGGCAACTGGCGCGGGAGTGGTGCTGAAGATCACCTCCAGGGGGCCCTGACCCGAGGGCGTTGTTGAAAAGACACCGCCAGCTCGCCACTGAAACTTCATTCACGCTTGCCGATAAGAGAAGACGGGTCTCTGGTCCAAGCTTGGGGCGAACCCTTCCCCACTGCCCCCTGATTGATCAGGGGCCCGATCCACTCCCACCCGCGATCGCCTCACCTCTTGTGAGCGAATTCTGGACACAATGCGGGCTAACCCGCATTTCTCACACCCCCGCTACCCCGCACCCGGAGGCTGTCCCCAGCTCAGTTGAAAGTTGATGCGGTTCGGTAACGAAATCCAGGGGGTGGACAGAAATG
>JBHHYX010000167.1:0-10572 GCA_046757765.1 Acidobacteriota bacterium
GGGTTTGCTTGCTATGCACTCCCACCGGCTGATCACTCCTTTAACGACACCCTCTCATGTTCGTGGTTCAGCGACGGCAGAATCGCTCAACCGATGGAATCAGTTGAATCAAGCTGCGCGCCTGAAAAACAAACGACACCGCCAAGACAACAACCAGCCAACGGCTGGAGCGTGGGCCCCCACCGGGCTTGCCCCGGTGGAAGCCAGGTTGGGCAACTAGAAGACGGGGGAACCTCCCACTTTGCCCCCCACTGGGCCTGTCCCGGTGGAGGCCCGGTCTGACGGTGCCATCAAAGTCCAGAGAGCCCGCTCGGGGCCGATCGAAGTCAAACCCTGGAACCTCACCGGCGCCGGGCCGGTGGGGCTGGGAATTACGGCAATGCCACTACACCGCTCGTCGGTCTCAGGCGAAGCCCTAAGATTAGAACTCGAACCTTCTCAACACCCTGACACCTGTTCGCCAGTCGGCATTGATCCCGATGCACTGGAACCGAATCCTCGGACTCAAATATCGGCGCACCAGCGGCAGGATCGGGTGGAACTCGAAGAGGGGGCAAATCAAGTACAGTAGGGGGCTTTGTCGGCGGAGAGTCAGGTGGCGGAAATAGCCCGATTCCGGGAAGTCCCCCCGCTGAAGGTGCGTGTCTACCCTCTCCCAGTAGTCCAGGGCCTGGAAGATGAGACCCAAGTCTTTCTCGAGTTTGATTTCCAGCACCGCCAAACGCCCCTCAGTAGTTACTGTGAGCAGGTCAAGTACCTTGCGCTCTCCCTCAACATAGGTAGGGACCTGAGAGTAGACCTCCTGGCTGAAGCGTGGATTGACGCATCGATGGTCCTTGAGGATCAGGCTCTCCAGCCATCTCTCGGGTTGGAGTCGGAAGTAAGGATGTTGGGGATCCGGGCTGGGAAAGCGTCTGAGCGACTTGACCAACTCCAGATGGCGCTTGAAGGCCGTTCGACTGGAAGCCCTGAGCGGTGTGGGGTGAAGAGAATCAAAGCAGCATTCATCCTCCTCAGAGGCTTGCCAGGCGACGGGAAGCCCCAGGTAGAACAGATTCCAGCGGCCGTGGTGGAGCCTGAGCTGCAGACAGTCGTCCAGCTCCTTTCCCTCCCTCAGGACTGCGGGAATTTTCTGATCGCAGGAGAAGATGACGTAAGGGGCCTTCAGCTCAGTGCGCCGAGCGGGCTCCGGATAGATTTGTCGCGGACGACCCGGATCCACTCCGGGGTCCAGGAGATACTTGTAGCAGGTCACCGGGATTCGGAGGAAGGGCAGGCTTTGGAGCAGGCGTTCACTCCAGCTTTCCGGAATGAAGACGAGAGCTGCGGAGACGCCACTTCCTTTCCTGAGTTGGTTCCACCAGAGAATCAGAGAGGAAAGGAGACGGTCCTGCAACTGGGGAGACTCCAATGGATAGACGAACAGTGCCGCCAGTCGTTTCTCGCCCTCCGACAGCAGAATCCGGAGCAGGGCCGCGGTCTGTCGCCGCACGCGGTCGGTTCCGGCCATCACCTTCAACACTCGAAGGCGGGGAAACCAGCGCCGCATGAGGGCCAGGAAGGGGTCCTGAGTCCGGACGCGTCCCGGCCCGCTCGCCTGGCGGGGGTTGAGGAAGAAACTCTGACCTCCGCTCAGCCTGAGAAGCAAACCCGATCCTCGAGTTTGAAAACCCGTGATCCTTTTCCAACCGCCCCTGCATCGAACCAACGGCGGATCCGACCTGAGCATCGTTTTCAATTCAGGGGACTCCGCCAGATAGGCTGCCAGGAAATCGACATCTTCGGGCCGCATCTGATACCATTCCTCAATCATATCTAACGTTTGAGTCTCCGAGACTGCGAACAGTTTGGAGTGCAGCGACCCCATGGGCTTTTCCACTGATGCGATTCATGCCGGTCAAGAGCCGGATCCCTCCACTGGTGCCATCATTGTTCCCCTTTATCAGACCTCGACCTATGTGCAGGAGGAGCTGGGCAAGCACAAAGGCTACGAATACGCGCGCACCCAGAATCCCACTCGGACCGCCCTGGAAGCCAACATCGCGGCGCTGGAGAAAGGCCGCCACGGGATCTCTTTTGCCTCCGGCATGGCCGCCATCAACGCCCTCTTGACCTTGTTCGGAAAAGGCGACCACATCATCGTTTCCCACACGGTCTATGGCGGAACCTACCGGCTTTTCGAACAGGTGCTTCGCAAGTTCGGTTTGGATTTTGCGTGGGTGGATACTTCGCAAGTCAGGACGGTTGAGCAGGCGATTCGGGAAGAGACCCGTCTGGTACTGGTGGAATCTCCGACCAACCCTTTGATGAGGATCTCCAACATTCGGGAGATCTCCAAACTGTGTCATCGAGAAAAGATCTTGCTGGCTGTCGACAACACCTTCCTCTCGCCTTACTTGCAGCGACCTTTGCAACTGGGCGCGGATGTGGTCATTCACAGCACCACCAAGTTTCTCAACGGCCACAGCGACAGTGTGGGTGGAATCCTGGTGGTGAAGGATGCGAAACTCGCCCAGGATCTGTACTTTTTACAAAACGCGGCCGGCGCCGTATTGAGCCCTTTTGATGCCTGGCTGGTGTTGCGAGGAACCAAGACGCTGGCGGTGAGAATGAAGGAGCACGAAGCCAATGGCCGCAGAGTGGCGGACTTCCTGAAAGATCATCCGGCGGCGTTGAAGGTGTATTATCCTGGTTTGGAAAGCCACCCTGAACACCTGCTGGCGAAGCGCCAACAAGACGGGTTTGGAAGCATGATTTCGTTCGACACCGGAAGCCTTGACAATGCTCGTGCCGTGCTCAAGAGCGTCCGTCTGTGCAGCCTGGCGGAAAGTCTGGGTGGTGTGGAAACCCTGATCTCCCACCCCGCCACGATGACCCATGCCTCCATTCCGCCTGACTCGCGCAGAGAACTCGGCATTACCGACGGTCTGGTGCGAATCTCCGTTGGCATTGAAGATTGCGAGGACCTGATCGCCGATCTGGCCCAGGCTTTGGATGGGAACTAGCACTCTCTGGGGGCATCCGAATGGATTGGCCGGAGTCTAAGGGAGCCGATAGGAGCAGACATTACGACTTGAGGCTGCAGGAGATTCTCTCGACTTCGGCGGTCGTGTTTGCGAAGAAAGGTTTTCACAATGCGTCGGTACGGGACATCAGCCGTCAGACGGGTGTCAGCCTCTCCGGCCTCTATTACTACTTTCAAACCAAGGAAGAACTCCTTTTTCTCATCATTCAGAACGCCTTCGACACGGCGCTGCAGGCGTGCAGAGCGTCGATCGACACTCACACGGGGCCCGAGAAGCTCCGCTTCTTTGTCCGCAACCACCTGAAGACCTTCATCGAAAACTGGGCCGTCGCCAAGGTGGTCGTCTACGAGCCGGAGTTTCTGACCGGTGCCTACCGTGAGACGATTCACCAGAAGCAGCGGGATTATTACGAACTTCTGGTGGATATTCTGGACGAGTTGAAACCGGCAGCGAGGCAAGGGAGTGGGCCCGATCCCAAACTGGGTGCCCTGGCGCTGTTCGGGATGATGAATTGGATTTTCACCTGGTACCACCCGGAGAAAGAGCGTTCGGTTGAAGAAGTCGCCGACACGATGTCGGATATCTTTCTACACGGATACCTGGGGTCAGTCCTTTGAGTGGATTCAAGATGAAGTCTCCAAAGCCTTTCTGGAAGCCAGAGCTGCGGGCCACGGGTGGGGCCGGGCGAGTTGCGGCCATTCTGCTCCTCTTGACGGCCTGTCAGATCTCCGGCGGCGGCCGCCCTTCTTCACCCGGCTCTGAAGACGCCCGGCAGGGGAAAAAGACGGGCCCCTCTTCGCCTCCGCGCCGGCATGCCGGCGCGGTTCGCGTTGCCGGTGGCCCCTTCTTGTTCGGAGCCAGCGAGCGCCAGATCAAGTTCTACATCTCTCACTCAACCATGAACTTCCCCGGCATGGTCGAGTCCATTCGACGAACCTTTGTCACCCCCCAGCGCAACGAAAGCACACCCGATTTTTATCTCGATCAGTTTGAAGTGACCAACCAGCAGTTCGCCCAGTTTCTGGAGGCGACTGACTATCGATCTGAAGAGCGCAAGGACTTCCTCAAGCATTGGAATGGAAACGAAGTTCCCGACTGGGCTGCCACTTTTCCTGTCGTCTGGGTCTCTTTGACGGACGCCCAGGCCTTCTGCAGATGGAGAGGGGCTCGACTTCCGACCGAGGTGGAGTGGGAGAAGGCTGCTCGCGGCGGCGATGGCCGCTACTTTCCCTGGGGCAATGTCGTGCCCACCCGCGACAGGGCCAATTTCGGCTCCCGGCAGGCTGAACCGGTAGGCAACCGCCCCCAGGACCTCTCGCCCTATCAGGTGTACGACATGGGCGGCAACGTGGCCGAACTGACGGAGACGATCGTGCAAGCCGGCGGAGTCGAAAGGGTCGTGGTGCGAGGCGGATCCTATCTGGGTCAAGCGCGAGAAATGCTCACCTGTCATCGCGATATCAGTGCTCGGGCCAACACGCGAAGGGCCAACCTGGGGTTCCGGTGTCTGGTACCGTGAGGGACCTGTCAGGAGCCCCAAGACTCCTCACCGGCGGGGCCGAGTCTTGCATCCCTCTCAAGGCTTGCGCGTCTGGGCGCTGATCCAGTTCAGGTAGGGGGGAACCCCTCCTCGACAGCCAGGGAAACGACCTCCGGAACCTCGTAGGGGTGCAACTGAGCGATTCTCTCAATGGCCGCGCTGACACGGTCCCGCGCCGTCTTGATTATTAACAGGTACTCGTCTGCTTCCTCCGTCACGCCTTTCCACTTGTAAACCGATTTCACGTTTGGAATAATGCTCACGCAGGCGGCGAGACGTTCTTCGGTCAACTGCCTGGCCAGATGGAGAGCATTTTCTTTTCCATCGATGGTTGAGAACAAAACTCGACTCATCGTTTCATTATGGCGTGATGAAGTTCAGCAGAAAAGCTCGACGAGAAGTTTTCCTCATCCTCCTCTTTCTCGCTACCCTGCCTCTCGCTTATCTGATGTTTTTTGGTGAGGGGGGGTACGTCCGACTTGCAGCCTACCAGGCGGACCTTCAGTTGCTGAAGCTCGAAAACAACCGACTCAGGGAGCAGAACAGGGCTCTACAGGAGAAGATCGGAAGGCTGAAAAGGGATCCCGCCGAAGTCGAGCGCGTTGCCCGCGATCAGTACAACTTCGCTCTCCCGGGCGACGTGATCATCACGCTTCCCGAATCACAATCGTCCAAGTAACTCTCTCGCGCCTCTTCGACGAAGGTGGTATTGCCCCGGAAGCCATATTGGAACTCTGGGTTGAGCGATGCTGCCGCCGGGTCACTGAACCAAGAACTCAAGTGAGTGGTCATCCGGATTGGGCCGGGCTCCGACGCTTCGGTTCAACTTACAATGCTTCATGAAATCTTGTCCTTCGGCCGCTCCCAGTTGCCAGGTTCTGAAAACAACAGCTTGGCCCGCATTGCTTACACCTGGACGTAGCGAAGAGCCGGAAGCGGTGCGCTGACAAGACGTTATGACCGAGGCCCCCAGAGGTAGTCGTGCACTGGGGGTAGCGAGCGACCTCATGCCGCCAACAGATGATCTGCGCTGGCGAAGCCAGCCTTTGAAAAATGACCCCCGGCGACGGGCCGAAACCGCGGTGAGGCCTCAGAGCTGGTTTGCAAAACAGTTCGCACTACAAACAGCCGCTATGCCGCCCATGAATCGCTCTTTCAGAGCTGCCGGGCTTCGCTGTGAAGACCCAGCGCGTTGCGCTGGGCTGAATATGAGCGGCACCTTCGGCGCCTGAAGACGTGAGCGTGACCGACCTTGCCAAAGGCCCGGAGGGCCGACATTCGAGTAGCCCGGTCCGTAAGGGCCGCGAGACCCTGATGTCCCTCGCCGACAGGCCCGGAGGGCCGACACAAAGGCAGTGAAGGCAACCACGTCATCACCTCAATGGTCGCTTGCAGGTATGAGGTTGCTCGCTACTTAATAGTTAGTTAAGGGGTTGGCTTGAACGAATCTGCTTTCGCCACCACATTCTGTCCTGGCGAAAAGCCTTTCTCCAGGAAGCTGACGAACTTCCCCGCGTTCCTGGTGAGGCCCGGGAAGGTGGCCACGATCTGGTCTTTGGGGTTGAGAATGGCGTAGAAGGGGAGGGCGATGGTGCCGAACCTCTCTCGCTCGAACTCCAGGTTCTCCGCGTGTTCGGGCTTCCCTCCATCGGTGTAGAGCCGGACCAGAACGAAGCGCCTGAAGAGCGCCTCCACCCTGGGGCGAACGAAAATGTTGCTCTCCATCCAGCGACAGTTGGTACACGTGTAGCCGGTAAAATCGATCAGAATGGGCCGGTCCTCGATCCTGGCCCGCGCCAAAGCCTGGCTGTAGCTGGTCAACCATCTTTCGGATTCCGCCCCAGTCCCTCTCGTCCCATCGAGGGTGGCCGGCGAGGCCACAGCGCCGTAGTCTTTGGGGGGCAGGAAAGCGTCCAGTTCTCCCAGCGGAAAACCGAACAGGCCCCGCAACAGGTAAAAGCTCACAGCCAAAAAGAAAGTGGACGATAGGACCCTTCCGGCCCCGACGCTGCCGCTGGGGACTTCGTGAGGGAAATGGAATCCACCCAGCAGGTAGAGAGAGGTCATCAGGGCCAGGGCCAGCCAGATGGTCGTAAAGACGGGCCGGGTGACCAGTTCCCACTGGTAGACCAGATCCACGTTGCTGATGAATTTCATGGCTGCGGCCAACTCCAGAAAACCCATCGTAATCTTCACCGAGTTCATCCAGTTTCCGCTCTTGGGCAGCGACTTGAGCAGCGAAGGGAACAAGGCCAGGAAGAAGAAGGGGATGGCGAAAACGGTGGCAAACGCAGTGATGCCCAGGGAGGCCCACAGCCAGTCTCCCTGAGTTGCCGCCACCATCAGGGTCCCCACAAAAGGAACTGTGCAGGTGAATGACGTCAAGGAAAAGGTCAACGCCATGAGAAGGATGCCGACAATGCCCCCCGAGGCCGAAGACTTCTTGTCCACAGCGCTCAGCCAGCTGGAGGGAAGACGGATCTCAATGACCCCGAAGAGGCTCAAGGCAAAGAGAACAAAAATGAGAGCGATGAGGACGTTGACGGCGGGGTTGGTGGCCACCCGATTGAGTCCACCCACGCCGAATAAAAAGGTGAGGAGAAACCCCAGCAGCGTGAACGTCAGAATGATACCCGCGGCATAGATCCCGGCTTCCGAAAGGGCCCGCTTCCGGCCCACCTCGCGCTTGGTGAAATAGGAGACGGTGATGGGAATCATGGGAAAGACGCAGGGTGTCAGCAGAGCCAGCGCCCCCATCAACATGGCGAATCCTATATAGGCGATTGTCCCGGTCGGAATCTGACTCGAGTTGGCGGGAGGCGGGTCCGAACCCACTCCGTCTTGCGAACCCCTCTCCTGCACTGCTTCCCCGGAGCTCTGACTTGGAGGCCCTGTGAGTCCCGTTCCTGCCTTTGCGGGTGGCTTGGCAAGGCTTGTCAGGGATTGGGCGCTCCGGAGCCGAACCGAAGAGGAGCCGGCCGCGGCCGCCGCAACACTGACATCGGCAGACAGCGCCTTGGTCTGGGGAGGAAGGCAAAGACGGTCGTTACAGGCCATGTAACGAACTTTCAGGGAAAGGGAATATTCGCCTGCCGCCGTGCTGGAACTGACTCTGATCGGGATCTTGAAGTCGGCATTCTTCTCGAAGTACTCCGTGTTGATTTCGAAGTTGGGGTCGAACGAGACCTTGGGGGCCGGCTGTTGGACGGGGTCCACCCCTCTGAAGACCGAGTTCGGAGGGATTACGATAGTCGTGGGCTGGGGGGCGGGAACGCCCCGCGGGTACTTCGTCAGTGCGTAGAGGTGCCAGCCTTCCTGGATCTCGGCATGCAGGATCGCCGTGAATGTCCCTCCGGCAATGGCCTGCTCCGGGACGGTGAGCCGATAACGCACCACGTCCTGCTGGGCCAGGGCGATACCCGCCAAAAGAAAGTAAATCGAGAAGCTCAATCGACAGGGGAGGCTTTTCATAGATCTCAATTCCATAGCTTAGACGACGCGAGGGAGGGGAAGGTTTCGCAACAGGGTCAGCAGATGGAGGCAGGGGAGACCGCCACACTGCGCCGATAGATAATCTTGCCGCCTACGACCGTCATCACCGGCACCCCTTGAAGCCTCCAACCCTGGAAGGGGCAGTTACGACTCTTGGACTCGAAGTGAGAGACGTCAACGGTGATTCGCCGGGCTGGATCGATCAGCGTGAGGTCGGCCGCAGCTCCCGGTCTCAGATGTCCGCCGCCTAGACTCAGGATCCGGTTTGGGTTGAGGCTGAAGAGCTCCACCAGCCGACCCACTGAAACCACTCCCTTTTTCACCAGAAACTCCCAGGCCAGTGGAATCGCTGTTTCCAGGCCGATAATACCGTTGGCCGCCGCCTCAAAGGTGGTTTCCTTCTCGGGGGAAGCATGGGGGGCGTGGTCGGTGGCGATGCAATCGATGGAGCCGTCGGCCAGGCCCTCCAGCATGGCCTCGACGTCGGCTTGCCCGCGCAGCGGCGGCTTCATCTTGAAGTTGGTGTCGTAGTCCTGAATGTCCTGATCGCTGAGAACGAAGTGATGGGGGGTCACCTCACAGGTCACGGGCAGGCCCTCGTCTTTGGCTTGACGCACCCACTGCAGCGACTCGCGGGTGGAGAGATGAGCGATGTGGACGTGTCCTCCAGTCACTCGGCTCAGCATGATGTCTCGAACGACATGCAGTTCCTCGGCCGTCCGGCTCATGCCCCGGAGCCCCAAACGGGTCGACACGGGTCCCTCGTTGACACAACCTCCAGCGGCCAGGTCAAGGTCTTCGCAGTGATCGACGACAGGAAGGCCGAAGATCCGCGAATACTCGAGGGCCCTGCGCATGATCTGGTTGTTCTGAAGGGGACGCCCGTCATCGGTGATGGCCACCACTCCGGCTTGGAACATGGCTCCGATTTCAGCCAGCTCCTCGCCGCGCGACCCCTTGGTGACCGCCCCGGCCGGGAAAACGTTGACCAGTCCGACCTGCCGCGCGCGATCCAGAACAAAGCGGGTCACCGCTTCATTGTCATTCACCGGGGTGGTATTAGGCATGCACATCAGGCTGGTAAACCCTCCCGCCGCCGCGGCCCGGGACCCCGTCTCAATGGTCTCTTCATCTTCCCTGCCTGGCTCCCGCAGGTGAACATGCATGTCCATGAAACCCGGCGCCAGGATCCAGCCCGAGGCATCGATCACTTCCCAGTCCGGTTGGGCCCGGATGACCCCCAAGTCCGCTATTTGGCCTCCTTGGACGAGGAGGTCCATCTTCTTCTCGACCTTCTGGCCTGGGTCGACTACCGTTCCACCCTGAAACAGAAGAGTCATTGCTCCGTCCCCTCTGCCACCCCCATGAGCAGATAAAGAAGCGCCATTCGCACCGCGACCCCGTTTGTCACCTGCTCCAGAATCACCGAAAACTCTCCATCGGCCAGTTCAGGATCGATCTCTACTCCTCGATTGATCGGTCCCGGGTGCATCACGATTGCGTCGGCGCGGGCCATTCGCATCCTGGCCTTGTTGAGGCCGTACAACTCGAAGTACTCCTTCACCGAAGGGTAAAGAACCTCCTTCTCACGTTCGCGTTGAGTCCTGAGCATCATCACCACGTCCGCCTCCTGGATCGCCTCCTCCAGCCGGTAGGTGATGGAGGCACCGTATTGCTCAAATTGGAGAGGGATCAGGGTGGGCGGTCCGCAGACCCACACGTCAGCTTTCATTTTCTTCAGCAGAAGACAATTGGAACGGGCCACTCGGCTGTGGGCAATGTCGCCGATAATGGCGACTTTGAGCCCCTCCATTCTTTCCTTATGCTCCAGGATCGTAAAGGCATCCAGCAACGCCTGCGTGGGATGCTCGTGCATACCGTCGCCCCCATTGATGATTCGGGCATCCCCGCAATAGCGCGCCAAAAGGCGGGGGGCTCCGGCCGCCCCATGTCGGATCACGATGATGTCGGGCTTCATGGCCTGCAGGCTCAGGGCGGTGTCGATGAGGGACTCCCCCTTGCTGACGCTGCTGGAAGACACACTGAAATTGAGCGCATCCGCGCTCAGCCGCTTTGCGGCCATCTCAAAAGAAGAACGAGTTCGCGTGGAAGGTTCGAAGAAAAGGTTGATGACCGATTTGCCGCGCAGAGTGGGAACCTTCTTGATGGGGCGGTCGGAGATCTGCTTGAAGCCGCGCGCGGTCTCCAGGATCAGTTCGATGTCTTCAACGCAAAGCTCTTCGATCCCCAGAAGATGTTTACAGGCTAAAGCCATCGAGACTAGAGTTTACCCTAATTTCACCGATTCTCAACGGAGAGAAGCACCAAGTCCTTTCGACGACGTCGGATTCTGTGAGTGCCTCGACATCTCCGGTCTGATGGAATAAGTCTGAACAGAGCACCAATCCGCTGCGCCCCGCGGGTCTTGTCGATTGCCAGGGGGGTCATTTCTGTACTGGTCCAGCGGGAAAAGGAATTTTCCTGCTGGTGAGGTTAGCCGGTTTGAACCCGTCC